>NZ_JBEZNU010000016.1:0-171417 GCF_040653375.1 Streptomyces sp. NPDC047974 | reverse complement strand
CGCCTTGGCACGCCAGTAGTCTGCGTCGTGTGGGTCGGCCAGCCATCCGATCAGGCGCTCAGCGCCTGCACGGACGGCCGCGGCGGCGGGCAGCCGTCGCCGCGGCCGACCGGTGGCGTTCAGCGGGCGGCGGGCGGGCGGCAGGGCGGCACGGCGGGGCTGTCCCTGGTGCGGACGGCGGGGAGCCAGGCCTCGGGCGGCACGGAGGCGTGGGAGAGGCGGACGCGGAACCAGCGGGTGGACCGCAGGTCCTCCTCGTCGACGATGGGCTGTCCGTCGTCGACCCGGCAGTCGGCGGTGAGCAGGTCGCCGTGCCAGACCCGGGTCCGTACGACGTTCTCCGCCGTGTAGGGGCGGTGGGGATCGACCGCCAGGCCCAGACTGCAGTGCCGGTCGTGGTCGGTCCGTTCCTGGCAGCCCCGTTCCGCGTTGAAGACCCGCACGGTGTCGGCCGGCGCGCCGGGACCGGGCCCGGTCGTGTCGGCGCTCAGGGCGGCGCCGGTGCCGCAGAGCGCGGCCGCGAGCACCGCCGCGCGGGTCCCGCGGCGGAGCGTGCGCCGGGGAGCGGCGGGGCCGCCGCGCCGGGCGGCGATGCGGGCGAGCAGGCTCTCGGCCGTGTGCGGGGCGCGGGCGGCGTGGGTGGGGGAAAGGCAGTCGGCGACGACCGCGCGCCAGAACGGCGGCACGGCGGGGTCCAGGCGGAGGGGCGCGCGGCCCGCACCGTACTCCTGGGCGGCGGCGCTGCGGGCGAGGGGCGTGGCGCCGGGGAAGGGGGCGGCGCCGGAGGCGAAGAGCTCGTGGAGGACGATGCCGAGGGCCCAGATGTCGGCGCTGGCGCGGACCTGGACGCCGAGCTCTCCCAGGGGTGCCCGCCGGCGTTCCGGCGGCAGGTAGTCGAGCGTCCCCAGCGGCGGTGCGTAGCCGTGGGTGCCGGTCAGTTCGGTGGCGAGGCCGAAGTCGGAGAGCTTCACGGAGCCGTCCTCGCCCAGCAGGACGTTCTCCGGCTTGAGGTCGGCGTGGACCCATCCCGCGCGGTGGAGGTGGGCGAGCCCCTCGCAGATGCCCGCGGCGATGCGGTCGCGGTCGGCTTCGGCGGCGCCCGCGTCGAGGAGTTCGCGCAGGCTGCCGGCGGCCCGCTCCATGACCAGCACCAGGGCGCCGTCCAGCGGGGGGTGGTCCGGTGCCGAGAGCGCGAAGGAGTCCAGGAGGCCGATCAGCCGGGGGTGTCCGGCCCTGCGGCCCAGTTCGACCTCGCGGTGCGCCGACTCCGCGATCCTGCGTGCCTGGAGGGGGGCGAGCCCGGCGGTCGGCATGATCTTGAGGGCGACCTCGGCGGCGGGTGACCGCGCCGCGGAGCCGGAGCGTCCGTGCCCGGGGGCCGGGCGCGCCGCGTAGACCGTGGACCAGCCGCCGGTGCCGATCCGCTCGACGACCTCCCACTCCCCCACCCGGCGGCCGGGCGGGAGCCGTTCCGGAAGGCCGTCCGGGCCCGGGGTGGCGCCGCGTGCGTGAAGGGGCGTCATCGCGCGGCGTTCCGCTCGTGTCCGGCCGCCCGGGGCGCGGGCGGCAGCAGGGCGAGGTGTTCCTCCCGGACGAGTCCGAAGCGGAGCGCGAGCCCGACGATCTCCTCCCGTTTGCCGTTGCGGCGGTCGCCGTGGCCCTGCGCGCGGCCGTCGATGCGCAGCTTCTCCTCGGCGAGGTAGTCGATGTGCGAGCTGACGGCGCGGGCGGTGAGCGGGGCGCGGTCGGCGTGGGCGCGGAGCCGGTCGACGATCCGGGGCGTGGTGGGGACGGCGACGCGGGACTGGTCGCGCAGGCGCGGTTCGCAGAGCGCGACGAGGACGAGGAAGTAGGTGGCGGTCTCGTCGAGGGAGTAGGCGGTGACCGTGCGGCTCTCCCAGGGGCCGCCGACGGCCCCGGGGTCGAGGTACACGTGGTCGGGTGCGAACACCTGGAAGGTGACGGGGAGTTCGCCCCGGGTGGGCAGTACGACCCGGGCGAACTCGAAGGGGACCGGTGCCCCGACCCGGCGCGGCGGGACCCTGAGGTACTCGCCCGCCCCCTCCGGGTTCTCCACAAGGTAGGTGTGGGTGCCGCTGTGGTTGGTCAGCTGCCAGTGGTCGTCGGTCACGCGGATCTCCCCGGCGAGCCGGGAGACCGCGGCGTCGGCGAGGCGGAGTTCGACCGGGGTGCCCGGGGATCCGCGGCCGAAGCGCGCGACCTCGCCGGGACCGAGCCTCAACGTGACCGCCTCGGCCCGCCGTTCGCCGTCGCCGGCGCCTCCGCAGCCCTGCGGCAGATGTACGACCACGCCGCTCATCGCGCCCCCCTTCCGCATCGCCCGCCAGCCGGACGAGCGGAACGATACCCACCCCTTACCGGGGTGTACCGGCACGCTTCGGCCACCCGGCGCCGGTCTCGGATCCGGCCGCTTCCGGGCGGAGTCCGAGACCGGATCGGATACGCGACGAGGCCGTCCGGGAGTGCGCCGGACAGCGGTCGGGAGCGTCGGCGCCGGCTGTGACGGGGGACACCTCTCTCCTCCGCCACGGACGGCTTTTAGAACGCTTTTCCAGTTTTCCGGGCGGCGGAATCAAGCGTTCCAGCCGGGGTGGCGACAGGCGTGGCGCCGGTGGAACCACCGGGACGCGGCACGGCGTCGCGTCCGGGACCGGGACCGCCGAGCGGTCCGGCCCCGGTCGCAAGGTGGGAAAGGTCACGGCCCGGGGCGTTCGGACGCGCCACCCCTCCCGGCCATCCGGCCGGTTCGGGCGCCTCGCGCCGCCCGTCGCGTGGCGCGATCCGTACGCCGGGACCCGCGGCGCCCCGGCTCAGGGGACGGGGGCTCCCGTGACGACGGGTGCGATCGGCCGGTCGCCGAACGCGGTCCACGGCTGCCACTCGCCGCTGGGCCGCGCCTGGACACGGGTCCGCACCCCGCCCTCCGGAGTGACGGCGAGGACGTGGATCCGTCCGGTGGCGTCCACCGCGGCGGTGGGCGTGGCGGCGAGGCGGAGGTCCGGTTCGCCGAACTCGCGCCCGGGGTCCCACGCTCCGCCCGGAGCGAGCTGCCGACGGTGGACGAGCCGGGCACCGCCGGGCGACAGCGAGAAGGCTTCGAGACGGCCGTCGGCGTCGACGGCGAGGGCGGGGGCGCCGGCGCTCCAGCCGAACAGCGGCTGCCACGCGTCCCAGCCGCCGCTGGGCACGGTCTGCCGTCGGATGAAGGTGCCCAGCCCGGAGGGCCCGGCGGCGGCGACGGTCAGCCGCCCGCTGCCGTCCCGGGCGACGCGCGGCGCGGAGCCGGCCGGGCCGCCGAACGGGTGCCACTCCGGTGTCCACGCTCCCCCGGGTGCCTCCTGCCACCGGTGGCGGATGCCGGCGCCTCCCGGACTCGGCGCGAACACCTCCAGGCGGCCGTCGGCGTTGACGCCGACCACCGGCGGGGCCCCGGCGGCACCGCCGAAGCCGGGCTCCCACGGGTCCCAGGCGAGCGATCCCGGCGCCGCCTGCCGACGCCGCGCGAAGGAGGCACCGCCGGGCGCCAGGGCGAAGACCTCCAGACGGCCGGCGGCGTCACGGGCGACGGCGGGCGCGGCACCGGCGGGGCCGCCGAACTCCTCCCAGTCGAACCAGCCGCCGTCCGGCCGCTGGACGCGGTGGTGCAGGTTCACGCCGCCGGGAGCGAGCGAGAACACCTCCAGCCTGCCGTCCGTACCGCGCCCGAGGGCCGGGACCGCGCCGGCCGGGCCGCCGAACCGCTCCCACTCCGACCAGAGACCGGCGGCCGGGTCGAGCTGGACGCGCCGCAGCACCGAGCGGTCGACGGCGTCGAGGGCGAAGACGGTGAGGCGGCCGCCGGTGTCGAGAGCGGCCACCGGATCGTCCGGGCTCTGCCAGGTCGGCGGCGCGGCGCGCCACTCCAGGGGCGCCACGTACACGCCCTGCCGGAACCAGCCCGCGGCCGTGACGTACCACGCGTCGCCGTCGGCGACCGCCTCGACGGCGTGTCCGGGCACATGGCCCGCCCAGCCGGCGAGATCGAAGCGGAAGGGGTCCCGGGACGCCAGGACGTCGGTCCCCTCGTAGCCGCCCCTCGGACCGATGAACAGGTAGTACCAGCCGTCCCGTTCCACGACGTACGGCGACTCGGTGACCGAGACGGTGGCGTCCGTGCTCGCGTCGGCGAAGGCCGTGCCCGGGGCGCTCCAGTGGACGAGGTCGCCGGAGCGCCGGTACGCCACGACGTGCCGGCCTCCCGGACCCGAGAGCTCCGTGTAGTACACGACCCACGCGTCACCGACCCGCAGCACCATCGGGTCGCGGGCGGCGAGCCCCCGGAACAGCGGTCCCGAGGGTTCGCGCGTCCAGGTGGACAGATCGGTGGAGGTGGCGAGGTTGATCGCCGCGCCGCCCTGCCCGCCCGCCGCGTAGAACATCCGGTACCTGCCGCCCGCCTCGACGACGTGCGGCGCCCACAGGTGTTCCTCGCCGTGGTAGGCAGGGTCGACGGTGAGGGCGTCGGCGTGGGTGGTCCACGGCCCGTGCACGGTGGGGGCGGAGGCATGCGCGAAGGTGACCTCGGCGCCGCTGTCCGGGGCCTCCCCGCGCGGTGCGCTGTTCCCCACGATGCCGAACAGGTGCCAGCGGTCCCGCGCCTTGATCAGCGTGTGGTCGTTGAGGTAGCGCGGCGACGTGGCTGTGGAGGGGTCGTACACATGGGTGAAGGGACCCGAGCCGATCCACCGCGCTGACGGGACGGGCCCGTCGGACGCGCGGGCGGCGGGGCCCGCGCCGAGGAGCGGGAGGGCCGCCGCTCCGGCGGCGCCCCGCAGCAGGTTCCGTCTGCCGACCGGTCGCATGTCAGTCGAGTCCCGGGCCGGCGGAGTCGTTGACCCAGCCCCAGGCGGACCAGGTGGAGAAGCCGGTCTGCCAGCGGTGGAAGGTGCCGGTGGGGTTGGCCCCGAAGACCTCGATCCGGCCGTCGGCGTTCGTGGCGGCCGCGACCTCCGTGCCTCCGGTGCCGAAGGTCTCCCAGGCGCTGTACGGGGCGTTGACCCCCGTCTGCCAGGAGTGCGCGGCGGTGCTGCCGTTGACGGCGAAGACCTCGACCCGCCCGTCCGGCCCGCGCTCGCTGGTGAGCCGCGCGTCCGCGG
Source organism: Streptomyces sp. NPDC047974 (assembly GCF_040653375.1). Lineage (NCBI taxonomy): Bacteria > Bacillati > Actinomycetota > Actinomycetes > Kitasatosporales > Streptomycetaceae > Streptomyces > Streptomyces sp. NPDC047974. The sequence goes on along the minus strand of NZ_JBEZNU010000016.1, from coordinate 166,261 downwards.
GGCCGCCCGTCGGCTCCCACGCGGACCAACTCGCGGGACCCGTCTGGTACTTGTGGAAGATGCCGACCGGGCCGGAGGCGAACACCTCCAGGCGTCCGTCGGCGTTGTGGTCCACGGTCAGGTCGTGTCCGCCGCCGCCGAAGGTGTCCCACCCGGACCAGCCGCCACTGGGGGACGTCTGGTACTGGTGCTGGAAGACGTCGCCGTTGAGGGCGAAGACCTCAAGGCGTCCGTCGCGGGACTTCTCCATCTCCACCCGGGCGTCCGCCGGCCCGCCCCCGGTGGGCTCCCAGTCCGACCAGCCGCCGTTCGGCGCGGTCTGGTACTTGTGGAACAGACCGGCGGGCCCGGACGCGAACACCTCGATCCGGCCGTCGGCGTTCACCCCGGCGGCCGCGTCCTCGCCGCCCCCGCCGAAGGTCTCCCAGCCCGACCAGCCGCCGGACGGGGACAGCTGGTAGCGGTGGAGGAAGGTGTCGCCGTCGATCGCGAAGAGCTCCAGACGGCCGTCCGCGTCGGGCGCGACGGCCAGCTCCGCGCCGACCGGGCCGCCGAGCGGCTCCCAGGCCGACCAGGCGCCGTTCACCTCGACCTGCCAGGCGTGGTGCACGCCGTCGGCGCCCGCGGCGAACACCTCCAGACGGCCGTCCGCCGACCGGGCGGAGACGACCCGGCCCGACTCCGCCGGGTACACGAGCGGAGCGGGCCCGGGCTCTCCCGGGTGCCCGAGACGGTCGACCGCCACCCGGGCCTCGTCCATGTGCCGCGCGTGCAGGTTCCGGTTGTAGGTGGACCAGGGCTGCCAGTCCGTCCCGCCGGAGGAGATGGCGAAGGCGGCGTGCGCGTTGCACTGCGCGTCGTAGGCGCAGGCGTCGTCGACCTCCGGGTGCCAGTAGTCGTTGATCTGCCACAGGCCGCGGTCGGTGGAGGCCGGCGAGTTGTTCTGCGTGTTGGACGCCAGGGGGTCGCAGCTCGACTCGGCGAGGGCCACGGCCACCGCGGTCACCAGTGCCTCGCCCCGGAAACCGGCCTGGTAGCCGACCTGGGCGCACAGATCGCTCCCGGCCGCGTGCGCCGGCGGCGCCCCGGCGAGCGCGCCGGCGGCGAGGAGCAGCGACGTGAGGGCCGACGCGGCGATCCGGTACGGAGCCCGGCGTCGTGAGGGCTGGGGGCCGCCCGCTGCGGGGCGTCGAACGCTCGTCACCTGCGGTCTCCTCGGGTGGGGTGGTACGCCGGCCCGTCGGGTGGAGGGGTGCGCGGCCCGCCGCACGGGGGCGCGCCGCGCACCGGGCTCACGCCTTGCGGAGCCGGTCGATGATGCCGTCGATGTCGCGCTGCATCATGTCGTGGCGGATGAAGTGGCCGCCCGGCAGCTCGTGCCACTCGTGCGGGATGCCCGCGTTGCCGAGGAGGGAGCGGAACTCCCGCTGTCCGGCGAGGACATGGGTCTCGTTGGCGGTGTCGAACCAGTTCACCGGGTCCGGGCTGGTGCCGGCGACGAGGAAGACCCGCTTGTGGCGGTAGCTCTCGATCCGCTGGACCGGGTTGTCGGCGTTCACGCGCGCCTCGTCCCAGAACGGCGCGCCGTAGACCGTGCCGCCGCCCAGTTCGAGCGCCGCGGAGGTGGCGTTGGCCCAGTGGACCACCATGCCGTTGTCCCGGCGGAGGCTGGCCGGGCCCGAGTGGGAGCTGACGGAGGCGAAGTGGCCGTAGTACTTGGCCGCGTACTTCAGCGCGCCGAAGCCGCCCATCGAGAAGCCGGACACGGCACGGCCGTCGTACTCGGCGTAGGTGCGGAAGTTGGCGTCGATCCACGGGATCAGCTGCGCGATGTGGAAGTGCTCCCAGTTGCGCGGGCCGACGTTGGAGCTGACCGGGTTGGAGTACCAGCCGGTCCGCCCGCCGTCGGGCATGACGACGATGATCGGCTTGCCCGCGGTCCAGGCGCGGATGCCCTCGCGGTCGAAGGTGATGAAGTCCTGCTCGCCGCCGTGGAGCAGGTACAGCACGGGGTAGCGGCGGCCGCTCCAGTGGTAGTCGTCGGGCAGGAGCACGTTCACGGCGGGGTTCCAGCCGATGGCGTCGGTGGAGAACCGGTAGTACCACATGCGGTGGTCGGTCTCGCCGCGCTCCACGATCCGCAGCCCGAAACCGTCGCCGACGGCGGCGGCCGGCCCGGCCGCGGCGACGACGCCCGCGCCGCCGAGGGCCAGGGCGGCCGACAGGCCGCCGGCGGACTTGAGGATGTTCCTGCGCGAGGGGTGCTGCGCGCTCAACGTGACCTCCGGGTCGAGAACATGGGGAGGTCCGGAGGGCGGCGGCGGGACTCCCGTGCCGGGCCGGTCCGGACCGTACGGTCGAACGGTCGAACGGTCGAACGGTCGAACGGTCGAACGGTCCGGAAGCTAGCAACGGGACGGGCGGGACGGGACCCGGAACGTTACGGACTGACGCCCGGGAGCGCCGGCGCTAGAAAGGGAGGGCCGAGCCCTCCACGGACGGCGGGCCGCCCCCGCGCGGGACGGGCGGCCCGACGCGCCGTGCGGCGGCACCCCGGAGGAATCCGGGGTGCCGCCGCACGGACGTACGCGGGAGGGTCAGGACGCCGGCGTCGCGCTCTCCGGCTTCCGGAACAGGAGCAGCGTCGAGGCGCCGAACGCCTCGGTGTCGGTGTGGGTGCTGCTCACCAGGGTGAAGCCGTGCTGCCTGATCTCCTCGACCAGGGCGTCGCCCTGCCGCTCGGCGTAGGGCAGGACCTCCAGGCCGATGTTCTTCTCGCCGTCCCCGACCCGGATCTTCCGGGGGATCACGCGGCCGGGCACGAGGTCGGCGGCGATCTCCTCGTAGTCCGGGATGGAGAAGAAGCCCTTGCCCCACTCGCTCGCACAGTGGTCCACGACGAAGTGGCCGCCCGGGCGGAGGATCTCGAAGACGCGGGAGATGTGGCGGGCCCGCTGCGTGTCGTCGACGAGCATGTGGAGGCAGCCCATGTTCATGGCCAGCTCGAAGCTGCCCTCCTCGAAGCCGCGGAGGTAGATGATGTCGCGCTCCATGAACCCGGAGGGGTTCAGGTTCGCGGCCGTGGCCCGCTCGCGCGCACGGGACAGGGCCGAGTGCGACACGTCGACCGAGACGACGTCGTGTCCCTGGGACAGGAGGTACAGGGAGTCGCGGCCCTCGCCGCAGCCGAGGTCGATGATCCGCTGGGAGAAGACCTCCGGGCGCTCCTTCATCAGCTGGAGGAGGGAGGCGTTCGGCTCCTCCGACTCCCACAGCTCGGCGCCGTTCTCGTACACGGTCCGGTAGCGGTCCTCGTAGCCGAAGTAGTAGTCGTCGATCGAGCCGACGATGTTCCGCACGTCGTCGCTCGTGGGAGAGAACTCCACGGGCGAGGCCGTGACGTCCGCCTCCCCGCCCAGGACCATCAGCGCCGTGTCGTCGACCAGCCCGATGGCCAGCAGGTACTGCGACTCGTCGCACTCGACCGGTTCGCCGACCCCGAAGGGCGCACAACAGTCCTTCAACGTCTCCAGGGTGATCGCGGCGGCCTTCTCACATCGGAAGATCGCCGCGCGTCCCTGGGTCACCTTGACGACGAAGCCGGCCGAGCCGTCCAGCTGCCACACCGTCGTGCGGTCCTTGAGCCGGATCTCGGTCAGCTGCATGCCCTCGGGCGCGATCTCGTCGGATATCGCCTGGTAAAGGCTCACGTCAGTACCCCCTGTGAATGGTTCTCGGATGTGCGCAGTTCCGCCAGGCGCTCTTCGTAGCGCTGGATGACGGGGCCTTGGTGCCGGAAGAACCGGCCGGAGTCGCGCAGCTGCCGCGCGAGCTCGTAGTCGCGGGAGCGCAGAGCGGCCTCGATGCCGGTCATCTCGATGACGTCGCGCTGGGCGTTGCTTCCGCCCATCGCGGCCGAGTGACGGAAGGACCTGGCCAGCCGGGCCGCCGCGTCGGCGTAGTCGCCGGTGGTGAAGGAGCGGAAGCCGAGGAAGATGTCGACCATCTCGTCGGACACCTTCTCGCGCCGCGAGAGGACCGCTTCCAGGAGGGCGTCCGCGCGCCCGTGGTCGCCGACCTGGCAGTAGGTGAGGTAGGCGTGGAAGTCGTTGAAGAGGTACCAGTTCTCCTCCGTGTACGGCTTCCAGTCCTCGTGGAGCGACTGCCAGTACGCGGAGAGGTCGAGCGAGGGCCTGACGAGGGCGAGGCGCCAGAGCAGCGTCACGGCGTCGAGGTCCTCGGCCGAGCGCGCCGAGGTCTTGCGGCGGATGCCGATGCGGTAGCACGCCAGGACGTCCTGGACCCGGTCCGCGTACAGCTCGAAGAGGGCGTAGTGCCACCAGACGTGGATGCGCATGGGAGTGGAGGCGTCCCTGCCGCGCATGTAGTCCTGGATGTAGCGGGCGCCCTCTTCGTGACGGCCCGTCTCGTAGAGGCAGTGCACGAGGGCGTGCATGGCGTAGATGTCGTCGGAGTTCGCCTCCAGGGCGACCCCGCAGCGCTCGATGGCCGCCGTGACGAGGCCGTTCTCCTCCAGGGCGAAGGCGTGGAGGCCGTGCAGATAGCCGATGACGGGGTCGTCGTCCGCGAACCGGCCGACGGCGGCCTCGATCGAGGCCAGCATGTGCGGTGCGTCGCCGAGGTAGAAGTCGAGCATGTGCGCCGCGTAGAGCGAGACGGCGTCCCCGGGATACGTGTCGACGAGGGCCTGGAAGCCGTTCCGGGCCGTCACCAGGTCGCCGTCCGCCCAGGAGCCGACGGCGGAGAGCATGGCCCTGGTCCGCGGCTCGGCCGGTTCGGTCTGCCTGAGGGAATCGCAGATCTCCGCGGCCTGCAGGGCCGAGGGGCGCTCCATGGAGCAGAGCAGGTCGATGGCGAGCATGAGCGCCAGGGGCGGGGTGGACCGCGTGTGACGGCGACATCGTTCGTGGTCCAGTTTCATGGAGACCAATTGGACGATCGCCTTCTCGACGGCCTCCATGTCCGCCGGTTGCTCGACGAGCTGCGGAACGCCTCGGGAATCGTCAATCACTGTCATTCGGACACCTCACTCGGAATGAGTCGACGGCCTTGGACCGCGTGGATTCGGTGAAATGAGAGAACAAGCAACAGCGTCAGGGCGAACGGTGCCAGCCAGACGTGGGAGGAGAAGTACCGTCCGCCGGCCAGGACCGCGGACAGCAGGAGGAGCGAGTAGGCGTTCGCATGGGCCACGATCGCCCCGACCTGCTGCGGCGAGAAATGCGACGCCGCTTCCGAGCGCAGGATCACCCGCAGGGAGCCGAAGGCGCATCCGAGGATGAAGATGGCGATGGACTGCGGTACCCCGAACGCCGGGAAGAAGAGCCAGATCGCCATGGCGGCGACGACCGCGCCGGCGGCGCCCATCAGGATCCAGCGCAGCCCCGGGGTTTTCGTCACGCGGTGCAGGAACGTTCCAGCAACGGCCATTCCGATACCGAGGAGCATGTCCAGGATGCCGACGGTGAGCATGCTCCCGCCGTTGGCCAGGACCTCCAGGGGCAGCATGAAGTTGAACGTGCCCAGGATGGGCCAGACGAACATGAAGGCGAGGAGGTAGAGGACCCCGAGACCACCCGTGATCTTCGGCCTGGCCTCCTGCCGCGTCTGCTCCGCGGCGGACGCGGTCCGCTGCGCGCCCAGGCTCAGGACCGCCACGACGGCGAACAGGGCACCGCAGACGACCAGCACCCACTCGGCCCGGACCACCCGCGTGAACAGCGGTGCGAACAGCGGGCCCACCATGAGCGCGACCTGGTTGACGGTCATCGTCAGCGAGCTGGACCGGCGCAGCGCGTCGCCGTCGAGCCCGGACGCCTCGTCGTTGAACCAGACCTCCCAGGCCGACTCCAGGTAGAAGAAGAAGATCCACAGGACGAAGTTCAGGGCGACGACGACCTGGACCTGGCTGTAGCCCGCCGCGATCACCAGGAGCGTCAGCGCGACGCCGGCGAGTCCCGCGGCGGTCATCCTGGCCCCGCCGGCGATCGGCACGAAGCGGATCAGCGACGGGACGAAGACGGCGGGCACGAAGGAGAGGGCGGTGGAGACGGCGAGCACGTCGTATCCACCGTCCTGCGCCGACGCGATGTGCCAGTTCAGCAGGAGCAGCACCACTCCGCTGAAGAACCGGTAGAGACCGGAGTAGAGCGTGTACCGCCTCACTCCCCCGCCGCCTCGTCGACGACGAAGATCTGGTCGGCCAGCTCCTTCGCCACGTCGACCGGGAGCGAGGTCTTCTCGTCGAAGAGCCGGTCCCAGTCCAGTTCGACGAGGCCCTCCCTGTTGCTCCAGTTCTTGGCGCTCGTGGAGAGGTCGCCGCTCTTGGCGCTGATGTTGAGGCTCCGCACCTCGGGCGGCAGCGGCTTCCCGTCGAGCACGTCCTTGATCCGGCCCTCCCGGGCCTTCAGGAACGCGATGGCCGAGGTGCGGGTCGGCTCCGCGGCGGCGACGACGTCGAAGAGGTCGACACCGAGGTACGAACCGACGTGCACCCGGTAGGGGTTGAGCGCGTAGGCGCGCTCGACCTGGTCCATGATGCCGTCGCCGCCCGGCCGGGCGGCCACCTCGATCACCCAGGGCGTCCCGTCCGCGGCGAACTTGATCTCCACGTGGGCGAGGCCCCGGTCGACACCCAGCGCGACACAGGCCCGGACGGCCAGGTCGTTCAGCTCGGCGTCCTTGGTGCGGTGGCTCGGCACCAGGTGCGCGGTCTCGGCGAACCAGGGACGCGGGGACAGGTACTTCTCGGTCACGGCGAGGACCTGGGCCCGGCCCTCCCCGCAGAGGACCTCGACGGACACCTCGTCGTCGGAGTCGACGAACTGCTCCACGAGGTACTTGTCGCCGAGGATGTTGAACGACGATCCGTACTGGGCGATGACGGCCTTGGACTCCGCGAGACCGGCGACGGCCTCCTCGCGGGTGGTGGCCAGGACGACCCCGCCGCTGCCCCCGAAGTCGTACGGCTTGATGACCACCGGCAGCCCGATGGCGTCGAGGGCTTCGAGCAGCTCCTCCTCGGACTGCACGAGCAGGGAGCGGGGCGTGCGCACGTCCGCGTCCAGGAGGGCCCGCTTCATGGCGTGCTTGTTCCGGGCGTTGTTGACCGCGTCGACGCCCAACGCGCCGAGTCCGAGGGCGCGGTTGACGGCGTTCGCCGAATCCACCGTCCAGTCGTTCAGCGGAACGACGACCTTCGGCGTCCATCCCTGGGCGGCCTGCGCGCGGATGGCGCTCAGGAGGGATTCCGGGTCCTTGGGATCGGCCGACAGCATGTTGTCGAACGTGCGGTTGCGCTTGCGCACGGCGTCTTCCGCGGCCGCCCACACAGGAAGATCGGTAATCTGCTTCGCTCCCGAAAAGGCCCGTTCCCGGAGATACTGGTCGGCCCCGAGCAGGAGTACGTATTCCTTAGACTGCACAGATTTTCCCCATCTTCCATGGGTTTAGAAATGCTGGGATACACTCGGCGTCTTCGCACGTCATCGGGTCAGTGACACGTGCGGAATTCATTGCCGAGGGGGCGCCGGGACGCGGCAGCAGCGAATTTCTATCGTCTCTAGCTGCGCCTCATTTTATTTCCCCCATGCCCATTCTCCCCTTCCGCCGCCAGAGCGTAGCTTCGACAAACGGGGCGTGCAAGCGATCGTTTTCAGACTTGGCCAGAAAAGAACGGCACGCCGTGGAGGCACCACGGAATCGAGAATGCGTGCAGAGCGCAACGGATTGTCCGGTGCCGCCCGTCCCGAGGACGGCACCGGTATTGACCTGCGAAAACGCCGGCCTCGCGATCAGCCGGAGCGGTACCCCCAGCGGGCGGAGCCGTCCTTGCCCATGAAGCACTTCGCCGGACGGCCGTCGGCGGTCGTGGCGGTGGCACCCACGGGAGAGCAGAACTGGCCGAAACCGATCCCGGAAGCGGAGCCGGAGTCGCGGGTCGGCTCCGGACGCGACGGCTCGGGGTCCGAGGTGGCCCGGGAGCCGGACCCCGACTCTGACCCGGACCCGGACCCGGAATTCGGCTGCGACTCGGACGCCGGCTTGGGCTTGGGCTTGGGCTTCGGCTTCGGCTTCGGCTTCGGCTTCGGCTTGGGTTTCGGGGTGGGCTTCGGAGTCGGGCTGGGTTCTGCGCAGGAGACGCCCTCGGCGACGAGCCACAGGTCGACCCGCGTGGTGACGGGCACCTCGATGCCCGCCTCCGGCTGCTGCCGGCAGACCCGCCACTCCGCCAGGCTCGCGCGCCGGTCGTCCAGACGCTGCCCGGTGTGCGCGTGGAAGCCCGTCACGCGGTCGAGACCGAGGGGGGCGAGCTCCCGCCACGCGGCGTCGAACCGCTCGCCGACGAGGTCCGGCATGACCACGCGCCGGGTCCCGTCCCGTCGCGAGGGGCACGGTTCCGACTCGGGAACCGCGTAGAGCGTCAGCGTCCTGCCGTACGGGCGGACGCGCTCGCCGGGAGAGGGGTTCTGGAAGCAGACGCGCCAGCCGGCCTGAGACCCCGTCACCGTACGCAGCGCGGACGACGCGTCGGCGGCGGCCACCCGCCACGACGCACGGCGCGCCTCCCCTGCGGCCGTGGCCAGGGCGGCGCCCCGGAGGTCGGGCACGGCCGGCGCGTCGTCCGCCCCGCCGCGCGCCGCGGCATCGGGCTGCCCGGGACCGCTCGCCCCGGCGACCAGCATCGCGGCGGCCACCACGGCGACCGTCACCGGATGCCGCCGCATCCACGTGGCGGTCCGTCTCCCGCCGCCGGGCCGCAGCGGCGAGCCCGGGGGCAGGAGCTCTCCCGCCGCTTCCAGGAGCTCGCCCTTCGGGTCGAGCTTCGAGCCGTGCAGCTTGTGCGGCTTCCCGTCCACCAGGATCTCGACGGCGTCGAACAGTCCGTAGGAGCGGCGCAGGATCCGCAACGGCCCGGCCACACGCGTCGCCTTGGGCGCCACGAGGTTCCGGAGGAGGACCAGACCCTTTCCGGTGAGCACGGCGTAGCCCCAGCCGTCGTGGTAGACGGCCCGGACGGCCTCCCCCACCCCGAGCTCCCGCAGGAGCGCCTGCCGGTGACCTTCGGAGAGGGAACGGGCGTCGCCCGGCGCGACCTTGGCGGTGCGCGGGTCGTCGGCCAACGGATCGGACACAAGCTTCCCCGTGCTCGGAGGTACGACGGACGGCCCGGGACGGGCCCGCACGGCGCCCCCCGGACGTACCGGATGCTAGCCCCCGCCCGCGGAAGCCCCTGGTCCGGGCCCCTCGGCGGGAGCGACGGTTCCGGGCCTCCGCGCCAGAGCGGCTGTGATCGCGGCGAAGGCGACCGCGTGGCCCCGGGCGTTGGCGTGGACGCGGTCGGCGGCGTAGATCGCGGGGTCGGCGGCGAGCCGATGGTGGTGGGTGTCGACGTGGACGCCGCCGAGTGCGCGCGTCAGGTCGGCGGTGAGGGCGTCGAGTTCGTCGAAACGGGCGGCCATGCCGGGCGCGTGCTCCGGTGGGACGAGGCCCGAGCGGGCGAGGTCGAACAGGCCGATCGTGACGACCAGGGCCCCGGTCTCGGCGAGGGGTGCGAGGAGGGCGGCGAGCCGGCCCCGGAGCGTGGCGGGGTCGAACCGGCGGAAGGCGTCGTTGCCTCCCGCGCCGACCATCAGGGCCGGCCACCGTGACGCCCAGGTCCGCCACACCCTGTCCCGTCTGCTGAACTGGGCCAGGACCTGCGGCGTGACAGCGATCGCGGTCGCGGGCATCGGACCGTCCAGGCTCGACCAGAGGTCCTCGGGCGTGAGGAACCCCGCCCCTGCATCCCCGGACCACGCACCCGATGCGTGCAGCCGGACGCGGAGAGAACGCGGGCGACCAGGACACCCAAAACCGTTCGGGATGTCCGCAGTGAACAGGCATGGGTCCAAGACTCACTCCTGCTCACTGATGAGGAACGGTCCATCACGCCGGCGGTGACGCTGTCGCCCGGGACGGCGAGCCGCCGCCACGGGTGGTGACGGAGCAGTCCAGCGGCGGGGTCCCGGGCGACTTAGTACGGGTCGGACGACTCGGCGGTGAGGTCGGGGCGGTCGGCCGGCGGGTCCTGGACGGGGGTCCGGTCCGGCCGCGGGGTCATCGCTGGTCTCCTTCGAGGACGCGAGGGGCGCCCACGGCCCCGCCGGCCACGGGGGCAGGTCCGGGCGACGGGGCAGCCGCGGACCGGGGCTGCGGCTGCGGCTGCGACGGGGGCTGTGACTGCGGCGTGGCGCGCAGGGCGAGTGCGCCGAGCGCGGCGGCCACGTTGACGGCGGCGGCGAACCAGTACACGGCGGCGTACGGCTCCGCTCCCGTGCCCGGGACCTCCGCGATGATCACGGCCGTGGCGGCGATGCCGAGGCCGCCGCCGACCTGACGGGCCGCCATGACCATGCCGGTGGCGGCGGCGAAGTGCCGCGGCGCCACGGAGAGGGCGGCGGCACTGGAGACGCCGACGGTGACCAGTCCGACGCCGACCCCCATCACCGCTCCGGCCGGGAGCCACAGCGTCCAGAAGCGGGGCTCGGTGTCGATCAGCAGGGCCAGGACGGCCGTCGTGGCGGCGACCACGGCCGAGCCGGCCACCACCATCGTGCGCGGGGCGAGGGGAAGGGAGAGGCGTCCGACGCCGACGCCGACCACGGCGGTGACGAGCGCCGCCGGGCTCATCGCGAGGCCCGCCTCCAGGGCGGAGTACTTCCAGGCGTCGGTCATGAAGAGCACGCCGAGCAGCATCGTGGAGAAGAGGGCGGCGCCGTACGCGACGGAGACGGCGCTCGCGACGGCGAAGGGGCGGCTGCGGAAGAGGTCCAGCCGGAGGGCCGGCCGCGGATGCCGGAGCGAGCGCGTCACGGCGGCCGCCGCCGCGAGCACGGTGACCCCGGCGGCGACGAGGACGTGCGCCGAGGACCAGCCGCGCTCGGGGCCCCGCGTCAGCCCGTACACCGCCGCGCCGACGCAGAGGGCGAGCAGCACGCTGCCCGCGAGGTCGGGCGCCCGGCCGGTACGGGACTCGCCGGCGAGCAGCTTCCTGCCGGCGATCAGCACCCACATGCCGACGGGCAGGTTGAGGCAGAACAGCGCGCGCCAGTCGAGCACCTCGACGACGACGCCGCCGAGCGCGGGCCCGGCGGCAGCGGCCAGAGCGCCCGCGGCGCTCCACAGGCCGATCGCGGCGCGCCTGCGTTCGGCGGGGATCTCCGTGAGCACCAGACCCAGCGAGGCGGGCACCAGCAGGGCCGCCGCCAGGCCCTGGGCGGCGCGGGCGCCGAGCAGGACGGGCAGGTTCGGGGCCACGGCGATCAGCAGCGACGACGCCGTGAAGGCGGCGACGCCGATCAGGAAGAGGCGGGCGCGGCCGACGGCGTCGGCCAGCGGGCCGGCCGGGGCGAGGAGCGCGGCGAAGGGGATGACATAGGCGGTGGCGACCCAGGAGACGGTGGTCAGCGAGGCGTCGAAGGTGTCGGCGATCGGCGGCACGGCCAGGTTGGTCACGGTGGCGTCGAGGAAGCTCAGGAAGGTGCCGGCGCCGGCGAGTAACAGGGCGAGGGAGGCTCGGCGGGAGTCCGCAACAGGCGTCATGGCGAGGAGTTAAGAGTACGATCGTTCGTACGTCAATAGCGTACGGTCGTTTGCTAAACTCTCCGGCATGGCAGGACGAACATCGGCTCAGGCGGCCCTCGAAACCCGGCGGTCGGTACTGCGCGCCGCCGCCGATCTCGCTTCCCTGGAGGGCCTGGACAGCGTCACGATCGGCCGGCTCGCCGACCGGCTGGGGATGAGCAAGGCCGGGGTCATCGGCCAGTTCCGCAGCAAGGAGAGGCTGCAGCTGGAGACCGTGGAGCTGGTCCTGGAGGACTTCCGCACCCGGGTCTGGCTGCCGGTGCGCCACCTCGACGCGGGGCTGCCGCGCCTGCTGGCCGTCTGCGCGGCCTGGGTGCGTTACGCCGCCGAGCCCGGCTACCCCGGCGGCTGCCTGCTCACCCAGGTCACGTACGACTACGACGGCCGCACCGGCTCCGTGCACGACCGGATCGCCGAGGGGCGCGCCCGCTGGCGGGAGGTCCTGCGCCACGACATCGACGCCGCCGTCGCCGCCGGGGAGCTGCCGGCCGTGACGGACGCCCCCCGGGTCGTCTACGGCCTCGAATCCCTGGCCGCGGGGATCACTCCCGCGCGGCTCCTCCACGGCGACGACCAGGCGGACGGCTGGGCGCTGCACGGCATGCGCACGATCCTCGGCGTCCCCACGGCGGACTGACCGCCGGCGGCCCGTCCCCCTCGAAGTCGCCCGCGGGCACCGGAGGGCGGGACGCCCCGGTCCCGCATCACGCTCCGGCGAGCAGCTCCGGGAGCCGGCGCATGTCGTCGAAGACGACGGTGCCCGGGCCTTCGAGGCGTCCGGCGGGCGTGGGGCCCCCGGCGTACCCGAAGGCCCGCATCCCGGCGGCCCTGGCGGCCTCGACGCCGGGCGCGCTGTCCTCGACCACCGCGCACGCCGCCGGGTCGACGCCCATGCGGCGGGCGGCGTACAGGAAGAGATCGGGCGCGGGCTTGCCCCGGGCCACGTCGCCCGCACTGTGGATCCGGCCCTCGAAGCGGGCGTAGAGGCCGGTGCGGCCCAGGGTGTGACGCATCTTCTCGTGGGACCCGCTGGACGCGACACAGGTCGGCAGGGTGAGGGCGGCGAGCGCCTCGGGCAGCCCGTCCACCGGCGCGAGGCCGGTGTCGACCGCGTCCCGGTGGCGCCGGACGAGCAGGCTCCACCACCGCGCGGCCGCCTGCGGGCCGAGCCGCTCGGAGATCTGCCCGACGATCGACTCCTTGGAACGGCCGATGAACCGTTCGACCACCTCGTCGGCGGTGAGGGGCCAGCCCAACTCGGCGCCGAGCGCGACCTGGAGGCGGACGGCCAGGCGTTCGGTGTCGACGAGGACGCCGTCGCAGTCGAAGATCACGAGTTCGATCGGCCTGCTCGATCCCGCGGCGTGGACGGGGGGTCTGACGGAGGGTCGGGCGGCGGGGCGGGAGGCGCTCACGTCGCGTCGGCCGTCAGCGGGGACAGCGGCCGCTCGAAGAAGGTCTCCAGGACGACCGTGGCCTGGGTGCCGCTGACCCCGTCGATGGCGTAGATCCGGCGCAGCACGTCCTGGAGTTGCTCGGTGGTCGCGGTCCTGACCTTGACCAGGACCGAGGCACTGCCGGCGATGACGTGCGCCTCCAGGATCTCGGGGAGCGCGGCGAAGTCCTCCGCCGAATCGCCCATCCAGGACGCGGAGTCGACCATCACGTAGGCGAGGACGGCGCTGCCCACGGCGGCCGGATCCACGTCGACGGCGGTACGCCGGATGACGCCGCGCTCCCTCAGCTTGCGCACCCGCTCGTGGGCGGCGCCGGCGGACAGCCCGACGGCCTGGCCGAGGGCGGCGTACGGCTGGGTGGCGTCCTGCTGGAGCCGGGCCAGCAGTGCGCGATCGATGTGATCCACAACTCTCCGTTCGTCGACTTCTGGCGATGACCGTATCCCATCCTTCAATATCGGGTTCAGGCCGACTGGCATTCAGTCATCGGCCGGGATGCGGCATGTGATGTCTCTCGTGAGGAGTGGACCCTATGAGCAGCGAGCGCCCGGGACTGTACGAGATGCTCGACGAGCGGTTCCGGACCGGCCGGTGCATGAACGGCGACGAGGCGCTGGAGGTCCTGTTCACCGGCTGCCGCTGGGCCGAGGGGCCGGTCTACGTGCCCGCCTGGCGGCAGGTGGTCTGGAGCGACATCCCCAACGACAGGATGCTGCGGTGGGACGAGGAGACCGGAGCGGTCGCCGTCTTCCGCCGCTCCGCCGGCCACACCAACGGCAACACCCTCGACCGCGAGGGCCGGTTGATCACCTGTGAGCAGGGCAACCGCCGCGTGACCAGGACCGAGCACGACGGCACCGTCACCGTGCTGGCCGACCGGTGGCAGGGCAGGCGGCTGAACAGCCCGAACGACGCCACCGTGAGGTCCGACGGCTCGATCTGGTTCTCCGACCCGGACTTCGGCATCACCAGCGACTACGAGGGGTACCGCGCCGAGAGCGAGATCGGCTCCAACAACGTCTACCGGATCGACCCGGCCACCGGTGAGGTGCGGCTCGTCGCGGACGGCTTCGGCGCACCGAACGGGCTGGTCTTCTCGCCCGACGAGCGACGGCTGTTCGTCTCCGACACCCGTGCCGGCGCCATCCGGGTCTTCGACGTCCGCGAGGACGGCACCCTCTCCGACGGCGCGGTCTTCGCGACGGCCGGGGACCGCGAGAAGGCCCGCTTCGACAACCTCCGCTTCGACGACGGCGGCAGGCTCTGGGTCGCCGCGATGGACGACGGCGTGCACTGCTACGACCCCGACGGCACCCTGATCGGCCGGCTGAACGTCCCCGAGGCGGTCGCCAACGTCTCCTGGGGCGGCGCCAAGCGCAACCGCCTCTTCATCACCGCGGAGACCAGCCTGTACTCGGTGGTCATGGGGGTCACCGGCACGCACCCGACGGGGCCGGGCCGTCGCCCCTGGCTGTAGCCGGAAGCCTCCCGAGACCGGAACCCTCCCGGGACCCGGGCCCTCCCGAGGCCGGGGCCCGCGCTCATCCCGCCGGCGCCGGCGCCCCCCGGAAGGTGCGCCGGTACGCCATCGGCGAGACGCCGATGGCCGCGTGGAGGTGCTCGCGCAGGGAGGTGCCGGTGGCGAAGCCGACCTGGCCGGCGATGTCGTCGACGGCCAGGTCGGTGGTCTCCAGGAGGTGCTGCGCCCGGGACACCCGCTGCTGGATCAGCCAGCGCCCCGGGCTCGTCCCGACCTCGTCGCCGAAGCGCCGCGCGAAGGTGCGCAGGCTCATCCGGGCGTGCCGGGCGAGCTCGCTCAGCGTCAGCGGCTCGTGGAGGTTCTCCAGCGCCCACTGGCGGGTGGCCGAGGTGCCGCTGTCGGCCGCCGGGGGCACCGGGTGCTCGATGTACTGGGCCTGCCCTCCGTCCCGCCACGGCGGTACGACACAGACGCGTGCCACGTGGTTGGCGACGGCCGCGCCGTGGTCCCGTCGTACGAGGTGGAGACAGACGTCGACGCCGGACGCGGCGCCCGCCGAGGTCAGCACCGTCCCGTCGTCCACGAAGAGCACGTCCGGGTCCATCGCGACCTCCGGGTACCAGGACCGGAAGAGGTCGGCGACGGCCCAGTGGGTGGTGGCCGGGCGGCCGTCGAGCAGCCCCGCCGCCGCCAGGACGAAGGCACCCGTGCAGATGGACACGATCCGGGCGCCGGGTCGGATCGCCGCGAGGGCCTCGCCGACCTCAGGAGGCAGTTCGCGCGAGAGGCGGGAGAGGTCGAACGGCGGCAGCAGCACGGTGTCCGCCGTCGCCAGGACCTCCGGGCCGTGCCCCACGGTCACCGAGAAGTCGGCGTTCGTGGCGACGGGCCCGCCGTCGACCGAGCAGGTCAGGACCTCGTAGCGGTCCTGGAGCGCGCCGAAGATCCGGCTGGGGATGCCGAGCTCGAAGGGGTACACCCCGTCCAGGGCGAGGACGACGACACGGTGGACAGTCATGGCACGATCCCGTCGGAAGTTGGCATTCATGCCATGGTACCGGGCGGGCTGCGCGGCGAGGCTTGACGGCATGACGAACACCACCGCCCCCACCATGCGCGCCATCAGCCAGGACACCCACGGCGCCCCCGAGGTCCTGGAACAGGTCCTCCTCCCCCGGCCCGTCCCCGGCCCGGGCCGGATCCTCGTCGCCGTCCGCGCCGCCGGCGTCAACCCGACCGACTGGAAGCACCGCGCCGCGGGCCTCTTCCTCGACCGGCTGCCGCTCGTCCTCGGCTGGGACGTGTCCGGCGTGGTCGAGGCCGTCGGCTTCGGCGTCACCCTGTTCAAGCCGGGCGACGAGGTCTTCGGGATGCTGCCCTACCCGCACGGGGTGGGCTCCCACGCCGAGTACGTGACGGGCCCGGCCCGCGCCTTCGCCGCCAAGCCCGCCGGCATCGACCACGTGCAGGCCGGCGCCCTGCCGCTCGCCGCCCTCACCGCGTACCAGGCGCTCGTCGACACCGCCGGCGTGCGCTCCGGGCAGCGCGTCCTGATCCACGCCGCCGCCGGCGGGGTCGGCCACCTCGCCGTCCAGATCGCGAAGGCCCGCGGCGCGTACGTCATCGGCACCGCCAGCGCGCCCAAGCACGAGTTCGTCCGCTCGATCGGCGCGGACGAGGTGATCGACTACCGCACCACCGACTTCCGCGACGCCGTCCGGGACGTCGACATGGTGCTCGACCCGCTCTCCGGCGACACCCGCGCCCGCTCCCTCGACGTCCTGCGCCCCGGCGGCGTCCTCGTCTCGATCCTGCCGGGAGGCGACCCCGACGAGGCCGCGAAGGCCGCGGCCCGCGGGGTCCGCGTGGAGTCCCTCCTCGTCGAGGCGGACCACACCGGCATGAACGCCGTCGCGGAACTGGCCGCCTCCGGCGCCCTGCGCGCCCACATCGAGGCCGTCTTCCCGCTCGCCGAGGCGGCCAAGGCACACGCCCTCGGCGAGACGGACCGCACGACCGGCAAGATCGTGCTGACCGTCCCGTAACGGCCGCGGGGATCTTCTAGGCTGGGGCCCATGCGGGTACTCGTCGCGGGCGCCACCGGCGCCGTGGGCCGTCAGCTCGTCCCTCGCCTGGAGGCGGCGGGGCACGAGGTCGTGGGCATCTCCCGGCGCGGTCCGCGCCCGGTGGACGTGCTGGACGCCGGAGCCGTCCTACGGGCGGTGGCCGAGGCCGCGCCCGACGCGGTGGTGCACCAACTCACCGATCTCGGCGGGGCAAACGGCGCCGCGAACGACCGGGTGCGCGTCGAGGGGACACGCAACCTCGTGGACGCGGCCCGGGCGGCGGGCGTCGGCCGCGTCGTCGCGCAGTCGATCAGCTGGGCGTACGCGCCCGGCGACGCGCCCGCCGACGAGTCCGTACCGCTCGACGCGACGCGGGAGCAGCCCCGGGCCCGGATCGTCGCCGGAGTGCGGGCGCTGGAGGCCACGGTGGCCGAACTCCCGACGGCCGTCGTCCTGCGGTACGGGATCCTCTACGGTCCGGGCACCTGGTACGCGCCCGGCGGCGCGGTGGCGGCCGCCCTCGCCGGGGACACCGGGGCCCGCTTCCTGGGCAGCACGGCCGCCGACGCGTCGGTGAGCTCCTTCGTGCACGTCGCGGACGCGGCGGACGCCGCCGTACGAGCCCTGTCCTGGCCCTCCGGCACGTACAACGTCGTGGACGACGAGCCGGCCCCCGCGCACGCCTGGCTGCCGCTGCTCGCGCGGGCACTGGGGGTGCCCGCGCCGGAACGGACCGCGGGCCGGACGCCCTGGGCCCGAGGGGCGCTCAACACCCGGGCCCGCGGTCTCGGTTGGGCTCCCGCCCGGCCGTCCTGGCGGACCGGCTTCGCGGACCAGGGCGACGCGTAGGCCCTCGCCCCCCGGGCGCCCACGGCTCCGGACACCCGGGCCCCGCCACGACGGCGGCGCGCAGTCGCCCCTTCGAGGACGCCCGGTCGTCGGGCACGCCGGGAGACTACGGAGCGTCCGGCCGGACGGGCAGGCACTCGGCGAGCAGGGCGACGATGTCACTCCAGGCCCGCTGTGCGTGCCGCGGGTGATAGCCGACGCCGGGACGCACGGTGTGGTCGACCGGCGGGTGGTGGAAGGCGTGCAGGGCCCCTCCGTAGACCACGAGGCGCCAGTCGACGCCCGCGGCCTCCATCTCCGCGGCGAACGCGTCCCGTTGGGCGGGCGGCATGATCGGGTCTTCCGAGCCGACCCCGGCCCATACCGGGCAGCGAATGCGGGCCGCCTCGCCCGGCCGGCCCGTGATCAGTCCGTTGACCGTCCCGATCGCGCGCAGGTCGACGCCGTCACGGCCGAGTTCGAGGGCGACCGCGCCGCCCGTGCCGTAGCCGACGGCGGCGATCCGGTCGGGGTCCGTCCGTGGTTCGGCACGCAGCACGTCGAGCGCGGCGTGACCGATTCCCCGCATCCGGTCGGGGTCGGCGAGCAGCGGCATGCACCGGGCCAGCATCTCCTCCGGATCGCCCAGATAGCGTCCACCGTGGAGGTCGAAGGCCAGCGCCACGTACCCCAGCTCGGCCAGGGCCTCGGCCCGGCGGCGCTCGACGTCGCCGAGCCCCACCCCCTCGGGTCCGATCAGGACCGCGGGCCGGCGCCCGGCGCCGGCCGGGAGCGCGAGGTGTCCGATCATCGTCAGGTCGTCGGCCGGGTAGGCGACCGTGCGCGTGGTGACCGTCGTCATGTGGCTTGACGGTAATGACCGTTGCGCCCGTTCGGGGGCGTGTTCACCGACGGCAGACAGCGGTCCGTCGGGTCGGGCCCGCGGTGCCGCCCGGGCGCCGGCGGGTGGCTCATGTCACGTCCCACGGGTCGGACATCCGCCGACGGCCGGTGGGGCGGACCCGTAGGGTGGCCCGTGCAGCTGGTTCGCCCCGCACGCCATGCGGGCGCGTCGCAAGAGGGAACCCGGTGGGAATCCGGGACTGCCCCGCAGCGGTGAGCGGGAACGACCGCCGTCATACGCACTGGACCCGACATACCGGGTCTGGGAAGCGACGGCCAGTAGGTGTCCTCCACGAGGAGGGCGTGCCCGCGAGTCCGAAGACCTGCCCGTTGCCCGCACGCGGACCGTTCCGCGCGCGGCCATCCGGTGACCTCGAGGGCGGGTCGGCGCACATATCGGACGGGCGACCGTGCCATGCCGCACCCGCGTACCGTCCGGTCCGTCGCCCCTTCGCGTCCTCGTCCGGTCCCCGGATCTCAGGGATTCATCTCGCGAAGGAGATCTCCGTGACCACGAAGTCCGCAGTCGCGGCAGCACGGGCCACCGTGTACGGCTACCCCCGCCAGGGACGGAACCGCGAACTCAAGAAGGCGATCGAGGGCTACTGGAAGGGCCGGGTCACCGCCGACGCCCTCCGCGCCACCGCCGCCGAGCTCAGGAGTGCGCACTGGCGGCAGCTGGCCGGAGCCGGCATCCACGAAGTGCCCACCGGTGACTTCTCGTACTACGACCACGTCCTCGACACCACGCTCATGGTCGGCGCCGTCCCCGCGCGCCACCGGGAGGCCGTCCACGCCGACGCCCTCGCCGGCTACTTCGCGATGGCCCGCGGCACGCAGGACGTCGCCCCGCTGGAGATGACCAAGTGGTTCGACACGAACTACCACTACCTCGTGCCGGAGTTGGGCCCCGACACGGTCTTCGCGGCGGACTCGGCGAAGCAGGTCACCGAGCTGAAGGAGGCCCTCGCCCTCGGGCTGACGGCCCGCCCCGTGCTGGTCGGTCCGGTCACGTACCTGCTGCTGGCCAAGCCGGCCCCCGGTGTGGCGGCGGACTTCGAGCCCCTGACCCTCCTGGACCGCCTGCTGCCCGTCTACGCCGAGGTCCTCGCCGATCTGAGGGCCGCCGGCGCCGAGTGGGTCCAGCTCGACGAGCCCGCCCTGGTCCAGGACCGCACCCCCGCCGAACTCGACGCCGCCGCCCGCGCCTATCGCGACCTCGGCACCCTCACCGACCGGCCCAGGCTGCTCGTCGCCTCCTACTTCGACCGGCTCGGCGACGCCCTGCCCGTGCTCGCCAAGGCACCGGTCGACGGGCTCGCACTGGACTTCACCGGCCCGGCCGCCGCCAACCTCGACGCGCTGGCCGCCGCGGGCGGCCTCCCCGGCAAGCGGCTGGTCGCCGGCGTGGTCGACGGCCGCAACATCTGGATCAACGACCTGCACCGGTCCCTCACCACCCTGGGCACCCTCCTCGGACTCGCCGGCCAGGTCGACGTCGCCGCCTCGTGCTCCCTGCTCCACGTACCGCTCGACGCGGCGGCCGAGAAGGACGTCGACCCGCAGATCCGGCGCTGGCTGGCCTTCGCGAAGCAGAAGACCTGCGAGATCACGACGCTCGCCACGGGCCTGGCCCGGGGCACCGACGCGATCACCGGCGAGCTGGCGGCCAACCGCGCCGCCCTCGCGTCCCGCGCCAACTCGCCGATCACCCGCGACCCGGCCGTGCGCGCCCGCGCCGAGGCCGTCACCGAGGCGGACGCCCGCCGTCCCCAGCCGTACGCGGAGCGGGCCGCCGCCCAGCGGGCCCACCTCGACCTGCCCCTGCTGCCGACCACCACCATCGGCTCCTTCCCGCAGACCGCCGAACTGCGCGCCGCCCGCGCCGACCTGCGCGCCGGACGCATCGACGCCGCCGGCTACGAGGAGCGCATCCGGGCGGAGATCCGGGACGTGATCTCCTTCCAGGAGAAGACCGGGCTCGACGTGCTGGTGCACGGCGAGCCCGAACGCAACGACATGGTGCAGTACTTCGCCGAGCGGCTCGACGGCTACCTCGCCACGCGGCACGGCTGGGTCCAGTCGTACGGCACCCGCTACGTCCGCCCGCCGATCCTCGCCGGCGACGTGTCCCGCCCGGCGCCGATGACGGTGCGCTGGACCACGTACGCCCAGTCCCTCACCGGCAAGCCGGTCAAGGGCATGCTCACCGGCCCGGTCACCATGCTCGCCTGGTCCTTCGTCCGCGACGACCAGCCCCTCGCCGACACCGCCCGTCAGGTGGCCCTCGCCCTGCGCGACGAGGTGGACGACCTGGAGGCCGCCGGGACGTCGGTGATCCAGGTCGACGAACCCGCGCTGCGCGAGACCCTGCCTCTGCGCCGCGCCGACCACCCGGACTACCTCGCCTGGGCCACGGCGGCGTTCCGCCTCAGCACCGGCGGCGTGCGGCCGGACACCCAGGTCCACACCCACATGTGCTACGCCGAGTTCGGCGACATCGTCCAGGCCATCGACGACCTCGACGCCGACGTCATCAGCCTGGAGGCCGCCCGCTCCCACATGCGGGTCGCCCACGAGCTCGCCGCCCACGGCTATCCGCGCGAGGCCGGTCCCGGCGTCTGGGACATCCACTCCCCGCGTGTTCCTTCCGCGGAGGAGGCCACGGCCCTCCTCCGAGAGGGACTCGCGGCGATCCCCGCCGAGCGGCTCTGGGTCAACCCCGACTGCGGCCTGAAGACCCGCGGCTGGGCCGAGACCCGCGCCTCGCTGGAGCACCTCGTGGCGGCGGCCCGTGCCCTCCGCGACCGGCTGCCGCCCTCCTGACCCGCGACCGGTAGCCTCCGGCCTCCCCCCGGCCCGGACCGGGCCGGGGAGGCCGGAGGCGTCGTCCGTGCCCGCGCGCCGACACCCCTGGCACGCGGCGCAGCCCCGCCGCGACTCGCGAAGGAGAGTTGACGTGGCCGATGCCACCGCCACCGGCCCCGCCCCCGTGTCCCGTCCGGTCAAGACGCCGGACGACTCCCGGGTGGCCCTCGCCCACATCATGAGCGAGCACGACACCAACCTCTACGGCACCATCCACGGCGGTGTGGTGATGAAGCTCATCGACGACGCCGCCGCGGCGGCGGCCGGGCGTCACGCCGACGGCCCCGCCGTCACCGTCTCGGTCGACCGCATGACCTTCCTCTCCCCCGTCCGCGCCGGGGACCTGCTCAGCGTCCAGGCGGGACTCGAACGCGCCGGCCGCACGTCCATGACGGTCGGCGTGCGGGTCACCGCCGAGCGGTGGAACAGCACCGGCCCCGCCACCGAGGTCGCCACGGCGTTCCTGACCTTCGTCGCCGTCGGCGCCGACGGGTCCCCTCGCCCCGTCCCGGCGCTCGACGTGTCCCTGCCCGGCGTGAGCTGAGCTTCGTCAGCCCTGGCCGGTGGGACGCAGTTCGCGTTCGAGCGCGGCCAGGGCGAACGCGTGCGGGGAGGCGTGCTGCCAGCGGGAGCGTCCGAACATCACGTCCTCGGAGAGCCCGCTCAGCATGGCCACCGCCCGGACGGTGAACTCGGGGAGGTCCACGTCGGCGAAGTGCCCGAGGTCACGGCCCTCGCGCACGATCGCCTCCAGGCGCTCGTCCCAGCCGTCGAGCAGTTCGGTGAGGACGCGCCGGCCCGCTTCGTCGTGGCGCTGCGCGAGCACCTGCGTCCACAGCGCGTACCGTTCGTCGTCCGCGTCGCGGGGCAGGTAGAAGCGGACGAACAGGTCCAGCTTCTCGGCGGGGGAAGCGGCCTGGTCGAGGGCCTGCCGGAGCCGGTCCCAGAGATCCGCCTGGCTCCATGCGAGGACTTCGAGCAGGAGCCGGTCCTTCTTGCCGAAGTGGTACAGGATGTGCCCGGTGCTCATGCCGGCCCGCTCGGCGATGTCCGACATCCGCAGGGCAGCCGTGCCCTTCTCGGCGATGACGCCGATGGCGGCCCGCATGGCCCGCCCCCGTGCCTCGTCCCCGCTGCGCTGACGCTTCCTGTCGGTCGGGACCCGGGCCGCGGGCCGCGAGGGCCCGGTCTCTGACGTCGGCATGAGCTCACTTTCCAGGTCCGGAGATCCAGGGGCCCAGTCTAGGTTCCGAAAACCTAGACTCATAGTCTAGATTGAAAATCTAGTCAGTGCGATGGGGTGTGTGACGACCGGCTGTGCGCGGTCGCCCCGACGGCCGCCGGGCCCGCCTGCCCTACTCACCCCCCGGGAGACACCCTCATGACACGCGGATTCGATGTCGTGGAGACCTGTATCGCCGACCTGCGCACGGCGCTGGAACAGGGCGGGACGACCGCGGTCGAGCTGCTCGACGCCTACCTCGCGCGCATCGACGCGTACGACCGGCCCGGTACGGCCACCGCCCTGAACGCGATGGTCGTGATGAATCCGCACGCCCGGGCGGAGGCCGAGGCCTCCGACGCCCGCCGCGCCCGCGGCGAGACGCTGGGCCCGCTGGACGGCATCCCGTACACCGCCAAGGACAGCTACCTCGCCAAGGGGCTCACCGCCGCGTCCGGCTCCCCGGCCTTCGAGCACCTCGTCGCCCAGCGCGACGCCTTCGCCATCGAGCGGCTGCGCGCGGGCGGCGCGGTCCTCATCGGCCTGACCAACATGCCGCCGATGGCCAACGGCGGCATGCAGCGCGGCGTGTACGGCCGCGCCGAGAGCCCGTACAACGCCGACTGGCTCACCAGCGCCTACGGCTCCGGCTCCTCCAACGGCTCCGGCACGGCGACGGCCGCCTCCTTCGGCGCGTTCGGCCTCGGCGAGGAGACCTGGTCCTCGGGCCGCGCCCCCGCCTCGAACAACGCGCTGTGCGCCTACACCCCCAGCCGCGGCGTGATCTCGGTCCGCGGCAACTGGCCGCTCGTACCGACCATGGACGTCGTCGTCCCGCACACCCGCACCATGGCCGACCTGCTCGAACTGCTCGACGTCATCGTCGCCGACGACCCCGAGACGCGCGGGGACCTGTGGCGCGCCCAGCCGTGGCTGGAGCTGCCCTCGCCGTCGCGGGTGCGCCCCGCCTCCTACCCGGCGCTCGCGCCCGCCGACGCCGACTCCGCGTCCGCGGCGCTCGCCGGCAAGCGCGTCGGCGTGCCCCGGATGTACATCAACGCCGACCCCGCCGCCGGAACGAACCCCGACGGAGGCATCGGCGGCCAGACCGGGCAGCGCGTCGACACCCGCCCCTCGGTGATCGCCCTGTGGGAAGCCGCCCGCCGCGACCTGGAGGCCGCCGGCGCCGAGGTGGTCGAGGTCGACTTCCCCGTGGTGTCGAACTACGAGTCCGACCGCCCCGGAGCGCCCTCGCTGCTCACCCGCGGACTCGTCGGCCGCGCCTACCTGACCTTCGAGATCGAGGACCTGTCCGCCTGGGCCTGGGACGACTTCCTGCGCGCCAACGGCGACCCGGCGCTCTCCACCCTGGCCGACGTCGACGGCGACCGGATCTGGCCCAAGCAGGAGGGCGAGCTGCCGGACCGGTACGACGGCTTCGACGACACGATCGGCGCGTACCCCCGCTTCGTGCGCGAGCGCCCGTACGCGTCCCTCGCCGACATGCCGCTCCTGGAGGAGGGGCTGCGCGGCCTCGAGGAGACGCGCCGCGTCGACCTGGAGCTGTGGATGGACGGCCTCGGCCTGGACGCGGTGGTCTTCCCCGCGGTGGCGGACGTGGGCCCCGCGGACATGGACGTGAACCCGGCCTCCGCCGACCTCGGCTGGCGCAACGGCGTCTGGGTCGCCAACGGCAACCTCGTCCCCCGCCACCTCGGCGTCCCCACCGTGACCGTGCCCATGGGCACCATGACGGACACCGGGATGCCCGTCGGACTGACCTTCGCGGGCCGCGCCTACGACGACAACGCCCTGCTGTCCCTGGCGGCGGCCTTCGAGAAGACCGGCAGCCGGCGCACGGTGCCGACGCGCACGCCGCGCCTCCCGGCCGAGTAGCCCGGCGCGCCGCGACACGCGCGCCGGAGGACCTCACCCGGCCTCGCCCCGGCCGCCGGTGCCCCCTGCCCGCTCGGCGGGTGCGGCCGACCCGGCGGCCCGCTCGATCCTCGCGCGGTGGGCGGCACGGGCTTCCTCGTCGATGGGCCCCTCGTGTTCGGGGCGCAGCCCGGTCCGGCCGTCGAGGCCCTCGCGCAGGATGTCGGCGTGCCCGGCGTGCCGGACGGTCTCGCCGAGGACGTGGACCATGACGGCGAACAGGTTCGTGCGGGCATGGGGCTCCGGCCACCACGGCACGTGACCGGGGGCGTCGAGGGGAAGCGCGTCGATCGTCGCGTCCGCGTGCTCCCACGTCCGCCGGTAGAACCCGGTGATCCGATCGCGGGTCTCGTCCTCGGCCGCCCAGAGATCGCTGCCGTCGGAGTCCTGCCACCGGGACAGCGGTTCCGGGGAAGGGCGGCCGAAGACCTCGCCGAAGTACCTGGCCTCGACGGTGGCCACGTGCTTGACCAGCCCGAGGAGGTTGGTCCCGGTCGCCGTCAGCGGCCGACGGGCGTCGTACTCGGACAGGCCGTCGAGCTTCCAGAGCAGCGCCTCGCGGTCCCGCCGCAGCCTGCCGTGCAGGGTGTCCTTCGCGAATCCGTCGATCACGCGGCACGCACCGTCCACGGGCTGCGGGTGGTCCCCGGGGCGCTCGTCGCCCAGGGCGTGGTCGCGGCGTGGGCGTGGTCGTGGGCGTGGTCGTGAGGGTGGTCATGGGGGTGGTCGGCCCGTGCGGGTCCGGCGGTCGTGGTCATGACGGTCAGCCTCGCCGTGCGCTCGCGCCGCTCACCAATGATTCGTCGCCGGACGAATCCGGGCGGGCGGGCCCGCGGGTAGCATCACGGCGTGCTCCGCTTCGACGTCTCCATCGAGGACCTGCTGCGCAGCCGCTTCGCCCTGTCGCCCGCGCTGGACCTCTGTCTGCTGCTGCGCTCGCTCGTCGGGCACGGCCGGCCCCTGCCGCGAGCCTGGGCCGCCCGGCTCACACCGGCCTTCGAGCGGCTTCGCCGCGAGACCGAACTGGACGCCGCCCTCGCCCTGCAGTCCCCGCACGGCGGCCCGGACTTCGTCGCCCCGCCGCCGCGCGGCCTCGGCCAGACCTGGGCGGACGACCTGGCCACGATCCGGGCCACGCCGCCGGACGCGGCCCGCCGAGCATGCGCCGCCACCGCGACCGGCCCGTCCGCCCGTGATCCCCGCGTCCGCGCGGTGCTGGACGCGCCGGACGCCGTCTCCAGGATCGCCGAGGCGATGGACCGGGCGTGGCACGAACTGCTCGCCCCGGACTGGCCGCACCTGCGCGCGATCTGCGAGCGCGACGTCGTGCACCGGGTGGGCCTGATCGGCGAGCACGGGTGGGCCACGACCATCGAGAGTCTGCACCCGGGCATCGCCTGCCGCGACGGCGGTATCGAGATCGGCTTCTTCCCGGGCGGCACGGTCCCCCTCGCCGGCGACGGGCTCCTGCTGATCCCCTCGGTCTTCGTCGGGCACGTCGCCGCCCACCTGGAAGACCCCTGGCCCAGGACCCTGGTCTACGGCGCCCGCGGCACCGCCGCCCTGTGGGACGAACCGGCGACCGTCCCCCAGCCGGACACGCTGACCGCCCTGGTCGGCCGGGCCCGGGCCCGGCTGCTGACGGCCCTGGACGCCCCCGCCAGCACCACCCACCTCGCCCGGACCCTCGCCATGGCCCCCGGCGCCGTGGGAGACCACCTCGCCATCCTGCGAGCCGCGGGACTCCTCGTCCGCGCCCGGTCCGGACGCTCGGTGCTCTACCGGCGCACCCCGCTCGGCGAGGCCCTGGTCGCCGGTTCGGGCTGAGGACGGCCCAGGCCGTCTCTGCCGGATCATGCCTTGAGCCCGGGATGATCCGGAAGAAACGGTCTAGGCCGTTTCTTCCGGATCAGGCCGGATCAGGGAGCGGCGTCTGGTGCGTGCGGTCGCAAGGCGGAGGAGGGAGTCCATGCGGAGCATCGGCGACCGACGACAACGCGGCGAGCGTGCGTGCCAGACGCCGCGAGCCCGGCCCGATCCGGAAGAAACGGCCTAGTCCCCCGGCAGCCGCTCCAGGGCGGCGGCGACGTCGGTGCGGCGGGCGACGTCGGTGAGGGCGCGCGCCAGCACGGAGTCCGGCTCCCGGGCCGCGACCACGAGCCCGACCGGCACCGCCCGGGCGGGCTCGGTCATCGGTACCGCCCGCATGCCGTGCGGCACGCCGAAGACGTGCAGCCAGGTGTGCGGCACGATGCTGGCCCAGCGGCCGGTGCGGACGTGGGCGAACAGGGCCGCCACCGAATCGGTCTCGACCCGTGGTGACGGCTTCAGCCCGGCCTCGGCGAACTGCTCGTCCAGCACCCGCCGCCCCTGCATGGCCTCGGTCAGGAGGCACAGCGGCTGCCGCGACGCCTCCGCCCAGGTCGCCCCGGTCGGCCGGTCGAGACCGTCGGCGGCGTCGGTGAGCAGCACGTACCGCTCCTCGTACAGCGGCACCGCCCGGAAGCCGTCGGGGAGTTCGCGGTGCAGGTACGTGATCCCCGCGTCGATCTCGAAGTTCCGCAGCTGCCGCAGGATCTCCTCCGACCGCAGGTCCGCCGTCACCGCGACGGTGACCAGGGGGTGCTCCGCGCAGAACGGGCCCGTCAGGTGGGCGACGGCGCCGGACGCGGTGGGGACCGTGCCGATCCGCAGCCGTCCGCCGAGGCCGCCGCGCAGGGCGGTGGCCTCGCTCCTGAGGGCGTCGCGGTCCGCCAGGATCCGCTGCGCCCGCAGCACGATCCGCTCGCCCTCCGGCGTCAGACCCTCGTACTTCCGGCCGCGCCGCACCAGCGGTACGTCGAGCTCGTCCTCCAGCTTCCGGATCGCCTCGGAGAGGGCGGGCTGGGAGACGTGGCAGGCCTGGGCGGCGCGGGCGAAGTGGCGCTCCCGGGACAGGGCCACCAGGTACTCGAGTTGACGGAACAGCACCTCACGGGTGTACCCGACCGCAGGACGGAAAGCCAATCCGCGGCGCCGTGTCGCCCCGGTCGCGGCATCGGAGGCTCCGTCAGACCGCGGCCAGGGGTGCGAGCCGCTCGGCGCCCGTGTAGACGTTCATCGACGCCCCGCGCAGGAAGCCGACCAGGGTCAGCCCGCTCTCCGCCGCGAGGTCGACGGCGAGCGACGACGGCGCGGAGACCGCCGCCAGCATCGGGATGCCGGCCATCACCGCCTTCTGCGTGTCCCTGCACCGGCAGCGCCGGCAGGCCCTGGGCGACAGCAGCCTCCCCTGCGCGCGATCGGCGATCCGCCCGGCTCATTCCGCGAGGCCTGTCCGCCGGCCGCGGAGGCGGCATGGGTGAGGTGGCGGGCCGGCTCCACAAGCCCACTGCCCTGAGCGCGCGGTTCCGCTACGGCGTGGCCGAGACGCGGCGGCCGAACCCCCACGCGGCGGCCGCGTAGACGATGACCGCCGCGGAACAGCCCACGGTGCACATCGCGCCCAGTACGGCGGCGGCGTGGGATTCGCCAGGGGACGCGCCGGTCGCCAGTCGCACGTCGTCGACGAGGTTGGCCACGAGCCAGAGGGCTGCGCCGATCACGGCGCCCGCCGCCAACGGGAGGCCGCCGAGCCGGCCCAACCGTTGTCGGCGGGCCGGGTCATCGGGGGACAGCGAAGGGGCGACCCGGAAGGTGACGTAGCCGGCGAACGCCACGGTCCAGGCGATGAAGCCGAGAAGGAGACCGCTCCACGCGAGAAGGGAGGCCCAGCCGGGCGCACCGGTGGCTGGGGCCAGGACGAGGAAGGCGACGAGGACCACGGCGAACATCGCCACGTTTCCCGCCGCGTACACCCCGTACGGCAGTATCAGACGCCGGAGCAGGGCAATCGATTCCGCCGCCCCATGTGCCGTCCCTCCGCTGCTCGTACGCTGGTCTCCCCCGGCCACGCGGCCCTTCCCCCCTTGTTGCCGGCGCCTGCCCGGCACGCTGTCGACGGGACACGGTCGCAGCACCCCGGAGCGAGCGTCAACCATCCTTGCCGCCTCGACGACTCCGCCCCCTTTACTCTCCGTAAATCGGGTTGACGTGCGGACCACCGCTCGCCGAGGGTGCCACGGTGACCAAGATCCATGAACTGCCTCAGGTCGACACGGCCCGCTGGCAGGCCGTGTACCTGAACGACTGCACCGTTCCCGCTGGGGCGGACATCCCCGCTCTGACCCATGAACTGGCCGAGGCACTCCGACACCCGGACCCGGAGATCCGGGACGGTGCGCCCTACGTCGTGCTCCGGACCTGGATCCAGCGCGACGTGATCGACCGGTCGCTGCGTGCCCGGCTCGGCGCCGTGATGACGGAGCGGTTCACCGTGCCCGAGATCCAGGCCCGGACCTTCGCCCCGCTCGTGCTCGACATGATCGTCGGCCGGGGCGACTTCGATGCCGCGTGGCTGGCCGCGTTTCGCGACTGGTACCCGGCCGAGGCCGATCTGCGCGGCTACGACCAGGAGTTGGGCTGGCTGCACGCGGTCGCGCACGGAGCCGACCTGCTGGGCTCCTTCGGCCTCCACCCGTCGGTGGATCCCACTACGATGCTCACGCTCGCGGCCGACCGGCTGCTGGCACCGACCGATCAGCTCTTCGCCCAGCAGGAGGACGACCGCCTGGCCCAGGCCATCGCGCGCACCCTGACCCGCCCGGAACTCAGCGCGGCAGACGCCCTCGACTGGCTGGCGCCGATCGAGGCTGACTTCGCCGCCGGCCGTCGCCTCGGCGTCCCCACCACCGCGGCCCACACCTCCAACGCCATGCGGACCCTGCGCATGCTGTATCTCCTGGCCGATGTCGGCGTACGGAAGAGCCCGGCCGGTCCCGCGACGCGCCTGCCGCACGCCGAGCCGCTCAAGCACCGACTCGCGGAAGTTCTGGCACTGGTGTTCCAGACGCACTGAGAGCGTCAGAACCCTGGGCTCGGGCCGAGCCCGGATCCGTAGAGCGGTCGACCGACGCGGGCGGCCGGCGCAGGTGCCCGGCGCGGAGCCACCATCGCCACTCTCGAAGCCGTCGTCGTCGGCGGCTCCCGGGCCGAGGCAGGGGACTCGGCATACACCTACAACCGCCCTTCGCGACCGTCACGCCGTGGAGGACCGGGGACGCGTGGCAGATCCGGGACACCAACGGCGGCAATGTCATGGACCGTCCCGGAACCCGGACCACCGCCGTCGGATTCTCCGCGTACGGCCAGACGCATGAGTGCAGTGCGTGCTCGATGCGGGCGGTGCACGCCTTGGACCACGGGTTGCCGTTGCTCGAAGCATGGGGAGACGCGGGGCTGTGGTGTCCGTCGGCGTCGTGTCGCGCCAGGCCCCCGTCTCGGCACCACCCTGTCGTCCTCCTTCGGTAGCACGGCTCCTCGGCGTCAGGTCGGATCCGAGTCAGCCCACGGCTCGATGCGCGTCGACCCTCCTGGCCGCGACCCTTGAGGACGAACGGGCCGGTCGGGCCCGGCAGGACAGAGGACCGCACATGCAGCCGCTCCCGCGCATCAGCGAACACCCAGCCTTCCCCGGCCGATTCCGACGTGCGTGGCGGGCCGCCCACGAGCCCGTCGCCGGAGTCTCCCGGCGTCTGCGGCTTACCGCCTACGCCGTGGTCCTGGCCGTCCTGCCGTCCAGCCTGTGGAGGCTCCCGTCCGCCTTCGCCCATGGGATCGGGATCGGTGAGCGGCTGTACGTCGTCTTCCTGTCCGTCCTGTCCGAGGCTGTCGCGTTCACCGCGTTCGGCCTGATCGCTCGGTGGGGCGAGGTGTTTCCGCGCTGGCTCCCCTTCGTGCGAGGCCGCCGGGTCCCGACCATGGCAGCGGTCGTTCCGGCCGCGATCGGGGCCGCGCTCCTCACCTTCCTGTGGACCGGCCTGGCCCTCGTCACCCAGGTCATGGATACGACGATCCGGGGTGACGCCCTTCCCGGCGACTTCCCGGGCTCGGCCGGCGGCTGGGAGGAGGTCTGGTTCCACATCTGCTACACGCCGCTGATCCTGTGGGGGCCGCTCCTTGCCGTGCTGACCGTCGGGTACTGGAAGCGCCGACGTGCGGCCGAGTACAGACCCATGGCGCCTGAAGCCCAGCCCGTATGCACGCCGCCGAGAAGCCTCCCGCCGCGACGTCATCGGCCCCCGGTCTCGCGCTCCTCGTGGACGGAGCAGCCCTAGGATCACCGCTGTGAACTCTGCCCTGATCCTCATAGACCTGATGCCGCGCATCGTCGCTCTTCCCCTCGCCCCGTACTCCGGTGGCGAAGTACTGGCACGCAGCCGCGAGTTGGCCGATGCGTTTCGCTCACGGGAGCGGCCTGTGGTGCTGGTCCGGGTGGAACGTCCGGGTGTCGTCCAGCAGCCTCCGGGCAGCGACTTCGCCGATGGTCTCGTACACCATGGCGACCTCGTGGTGGTCAAGCGCACCATCGGCGCCTTCTACGGCACAGGTCTCGACGAACGGTTGCGCGGTCTGGGTGTGGACACGCTGGTGGTCGCCGGACTGGTCACCACGATGGGCGTCGAGTCCACCGCGCGGGCCGCCTCCGATCACGGCTACGAGCTGGAGTTCGTGGCCGATGCGATGTCCGGACTGGCCGCCGACGAACACGACTTCGCCGTGGAGCGCGTCTTCCCGCGATTCGGAGAGGTGAAGAGGACCGCCGACTACACGTGACACCGGCCGGCCGAGTCCGCCATCACCGGCCGCCCTGCTCGTCCCGCCTCAGGGAGGGCCGTGAGCGCGAAGAGGCCGGCTCACCCGCTGACCCGACGAGACCTGCCAGGGTGCGGGCAACACGATCCGCGCCCCCTTCCGGGGCCGCCGACTCCAGCGGTGGCAGTACGGGCACACCAGCACGCGCACCAGGATCCGCCACCTCGACGAACAGGCTCGTGCTTCGACAACGCCTCCGGTGAGAGCTTCTGCGCCGTCCTGGAAGCAGAGATCGGTACGACGGCCCGGGAAACCCGGGCGCAGGCTCGGCAGGACGTCCTCTGACGGATCGCGGAACGTGACGACCGGGAGCGACTCCACGCGGCCATCGGCCACCTCACGTCGTACCGGGCAAGAGTCCGCCGCCATCGACGACCGGACCTCGCGGCGACCACGTAGGCGGCGGACCCCGAGGAGGCACTTCACACGTCGTGTGATCCCGTATGCCGGTGGTTCGGCGACCGGTCAGCGGGGCCTGTCCGAGCACGGGCAGGGGCGGGCGGTGGCACCGACGACGACCAGGCACGCCCCGGCCAGGACGGTGGCGTGCAGCCCGCACAACCCGCCCGTGGATCCTTCGGACGGGCAGCGTCCGTACACGACGCCGCCGGGGGCGACCCCCGCCGCGACGGTCGCGTCGGCGTAGGCACGGGCGCGCAGCGTGCCGTGATCCAGCACCACGACGACGGGCTCGGCCGGACCGGCATCGAGGTGCACGACAGCGGGGTCGCCGTCGCCTCGGTAGGCGATCTCCGCGTCCAGGGGCCAGAAGGCCACCTGGTCCAGGAAGCCCGGGCCGACAGCGATCCGCAGCGGCTCGTTCTCCTCCTCGGCTTTCCCCCGCCCCGCGGCGAACACCATCCGGGCCCCGCACGCGCGCAGCCGGAAGTCCTCCTGCTCGGGTGGCAGCCCTTCGGGCAGCAGGACGGCCACCGCGCCGATACGCAGCACCCCGTAGAGAAGGACGGGCAGTGCGGTGCCGGGCACGTGCACGAGCGCGACGCGCTCTCCGGCACGAATGCCGTGGGCACGCAACCCGCCTGCCACCCGGCCGGACAGATCGTCCAGGTCTCCGTAGGACAGCAGTTCGCCGTTCGACCAGACTGCCGGGTGCAGAGGGTACTGCCCAACGGTGTCCTGGAGGTTCGTGGCCAGATTTCCCATAGCTCCCTGTGTCCCTTCCCGGCGGCTCCCGCCTGCGCCGATCATCGCGGGGCACGGGGCGCGGGATCTATGGCGCCGGAGACAGCGTTACCTGTCTCCACGGACAACGGCCGCCGCTGGACGGTCCGCTCTCACCGTTCCGGCCTGTCGACCCTCGCCGGTGACCTAGGCTCGGCCCGTGCACGACGTGAAGACAGCGCAGACGCCGCTCACCGAGGTCGTACGGACCCTCGAAGCCCGCATCGAGAGCGTTGTCTCCGAGATGGCCGACCTGACCGTCCGTGAGATCGCCTTCTACCGGGGACCGACGGTGAGCCGAGAGGCGCTCTGCGCGGGCCTGCGGGGAAGCGTGGGCTTCATCCTCATGCACCTGGCGGACGACGGTATGGCGCCCCACGACGTATCGGCCCCCACCGAGACAGGCCGCACCCGCGCCCTGCAGGGCGCTCCGCTCGCAGACGTCCTGCGGGTCTACCGGCTCAGTTTCGCCTACTTCTGGGAGCAGCTCCTCATGCAGGCCCGCGCCTCCGGCGAGGACGGCACCCAGGCTCTGCTGGCCGCCGCCTCACGGATCTGGGCGTTGGCCGAGGCCTATTCGACAGCGCTCACCGAGTCCTATCGGGAGGCCGCCGCCGAACGGATGGTGGAGGCCGACCGGCGGCGCTCCGCGCTCGTCGCCGCCCTGCTCGACGGGACCGGCACGGACGGCGAGGAAGTGTGGGAGACCGCTCGTCTGCTGGGCTTCCCCCCGCAGGGCCGGTACCTCGTCGCCGTCGCCGAGACCACCCGGCCCGGCGATCCGCCGC
Source organism: Streptomyces sp. NPDC047974 (assembly GCF_040653375.1). Taxonomy (NCBI): domain Bacteria; kingdom Bacillati; phylum Actinomycetota; class Actinomycetes; order Kitasatosporales; family Streptomycetaceae; genus Streptomyces; species Streptomyces sp. NPDC047974. The sequence continues at coordinate 133,154 of NZ_JBEZNU010000016.1, read as the reverse complement.
TGCCCGGGCTCCAGCACCGGCTGCGCGCCCTGGACGTGGGCAGTGCCTGGCGACCCCAGCCGGGATGCGAGGTCGGCATCCTGTCGCTGCCGGCCCGCGGCAAGGTGAGTGCCGTCCTCGACGCCCTGCGCGCGACGGCGACCGCCCGCGTCGGGCTCAGTCCGCTGTACCTCACTCTCGACCACACCCGGCACTCCCTGCGGTACGCCCAGGTCGCCCTGGACTCCCTGCCGCCCGACGGGATCGGCCTGCGCCAACTCGACGACACCCCGCTCACCGACCTGGTCCTGGCCAATCTCGACAGCACCCGGCGCGCCGTCAACCGCGTCCTGGGCGGCCTGCTGTGCCTGCCCGACAACGAACGCACCACCCTGCTCGCCACCGCTCCCGCCTGGCTCGGCGCCCACGGCTCCGCCACCGACGCCGCCGAAGCCCTGTACTGCCACCCCAACACCGTCCGCTACCGCATGCGCCGCCTGGAAGAGCACCTGCGCGGATCCCTCGAAGACCCCCTCGTCATCGGCGAACTCGCCATCGCCCTCGACGCCCTCGGCGTCCTCCCCGCCCTCCTCCACGACCACCCGGCCCCACCCGCTGCTCACTGACCCGGACCAGCCCGCCCCTCGCGTGCTGTCGCCCGCCGGCCCTGCCGTCTCCCCGCCGAAGTTCCCGTCCCGACTGGCGGGCTGACACCGCCACCCGGCGCACCTCACCGTTTGCGGAGCGGCAGACCTCGGGTTTCAGTGAAGGAGACCCCCACTCGCTCGTGCAGGAGACCGAACTCGACAACCGCATCGCCTCCCTCCTCGTCGACGGCGAGGCAGAGCCCGGCGACACGATCGTCGCCGACGTCCTCGACGACTCCCTCCACCGCACCATCCGCAATCACGACGGCGCCGAAGCCGGCACGGCACCCGAGGCCGATGAGGCACCTGCGGCGACCGACGCCCCTGACGGCAAGGAGTGACCGATGGCCCATCACCACCACAAGTCGAACGAAGAGGTCGAGGGCGACCCTGACACCGGGCATGGGCGCGGAATGCCCCGTCGTCCGGACGAGGAGGAACTGGAAGAGCGCCTGGATGAGGACCACGAGGAAGTAGGTCTTCCTCCGGAACCGGGCGGGCAGGACGACTAGTTCGGTTCGCAGGCAGCCACGCCGGCGCGGCGGCCACACCCCTCCGGCGCGCGACGTCGACGAGAGGCGTGCCATGACCGAGCCCGGCTCCCGGGCCGCGACCACGAGCCCGACCGGCACCGTCCGGTCGGGCTCCGTCATGGGCACCGCCCGCATTCCGTACGGAGCTCCGAGCACCTGCAGCCAGGCACGCGGGACGACGCCCGCCCATCGCCCCGCCCGGACACGGGCGAAGAGCGCCGCCAGGGTTCCTGGAAGCCCTCGGCGAGAAGCCCGCGCAGGTACGTGATCCCGGCATCCAGCGGTACGTCGAGCTCGTCCTCCAGTTCCCGGATCGCCTCGGACAGGGCGGGCTGGGCGAGGTGACGGGCCTGGGCGGCGCGGGCGACATGATGCTCCCGTGCGACCGCAGGTCGGAACGCCACGTCGCGTCGCCGTGCCGTCCGGACCCCGGACGGCCGGGCTCAGACCACGGCCAGCGGTTCCAGCCGCTCCGCGCCCGTGTAGACGTTCATCGACGCCCCGCGCAGGAAGCCGACCAGGGTCAGCCCGCTCTCCGCCGCGAGGTCGACGGCGAGCGACGACGGCGCGGAGACCGCCGCCAGCATCGGGATGCCGGCCATCACCGCCTTCTGCACCAGTTCGAACGAGGCCCGGCCGCTGACCATCAGAACGGTGCCGCGCAGCGGCAGCAGCCCCTCGCGCAGGGCGTGGCCGACGACCTTGTCGACGGCGTTGTGCCGGCCGACGTCCTCCCGCAGGCACAGCAGCTCGCCGTCCGGGCCGAACAGCCCGGCCGCGTGCAGACCGCCGGTGGTGTCGAACACCCGCTGGGCCGCGCGCAGCTTGTCCGGCAGGCCCGTCAGCAGCGCGGGACCGACGCGCAGCGGATCCTCGGCCACCGACCACGCGGCGGTGGTGCGGACCGCGTCCAGACTGGCCTTGCCGCACAGCCCGCACGACGACGTGGTGTAGAAGTTCCGCTCCAGCGAGGCGTCCGGGACGTCCACACCCGCGGCCAGACCGACGTCCACCACGTTGTACGTGTTGCCTCCGTCGGCGGTGGCGCCCGCGCAGTACCGGATCCCGGCGACGTCCGCGGCGGCGTGCACCACGCCCTCGCCGACCAGGAACCCGGCCGCCAGGTCGAAGTCGTCGCCCGGGGTGCGCATCGTCACGGTCAGCGGCCGCCCGCCGACCCGGATCTCCATCGGCTCCTCGGCGGCCAGCGTGTCGGGGCGGTGGGAGGGCACGCCCTCCCGGATCCGCAGGACACGCCGCCGCGCGGTCACTCGGCCCATGGTTCGTTCCTCTCGTCGCGGGCGGGGGGTGGGTGTGCGGGTGAGCGTGGCCGTGCGCCGACCGTGCGGCCCGCGGCCGACAGCGCCGGCGCGGGCCGCACCGCGCGTCGCCTGCCCGGCCTGTTCGCGGCCGGGACGGCGGGCCAGTGGTCCTCGGTCCGGGACGCCGGGGCGAGTTCCCGGCTCACGGGGTGTCCCGGGACGGCTCCAGCCGGACCAGGACGCCCTTCGAGGTGGGGCAGTTGCTGATGTCTGCGACGCTGTCCAGCGGCACGAGGACGTTGGTCTCCGGGTAGTACGCCGCCGCCGAGCCGCGGCTCGCCGGGTACGAGACGATCCGGAAGCCCTCCGCGCGGCGCTCCCTGCCGTCGTGCCAGACGCTCACCAGGTCCACCAGGTCGCGGTCGGCGAGGCCGAGTTCCGCCAGGTCCGCGGGGTTGACCATGACGACCCGGCGGGCGTCGTGGATCCCGCGGTATCGGTCGTTCGGCGCGTACCAGACGGTGTTCCACTGGTCGTGCGACCGCAGGGTCTGGAGCAGCAGGTGCCCCTTCGGGATGTCCGGCATCGTGAACGCGTTGCGGGTGAAGACGGCCTTGCCGCTCGGCGTGGGGAAGACCCCGTGGTTCACCGGGTTGGGCAGGGTGAAGCCACCGGGCACGTCGACCCGGGCGTTGAAGTCCTCGAAGCCGGGCACGACCCGGGAGATCCGGTCGCGGACGGTCCCGTAGTCCGCCTCGAACTCCTCCCAGGGGATGGACGGATCGTCGCCCAGGGTGGCCCGGCCCAGCCGGCTGACGATCGCCACCTCGCTGAGCAGGTGCGGCGAGGCGGGCGGCAGCTTTCCGCGGGAGGCGTGGACCTCGCTCATGGAGTCCTCGACGGTCACGAACTGCTCGACGCCGTTCTGGACGTCCCGGTCGCTGCGGCCGAGCGTGGGCAGGATCAGCGCCGTGTCGCCGCAGACCGTGTGGGAGCGGTTGAGCTTGGTCGAGACGTGGGCGGTGAGCCGGCAGCCGCGCATCGCCTCCTCGGTGACCTCGCTGTCGGGGGTGGCCCGGACGAAGTTGCCGGCGACGCCGAGGAAGACCTTGGCACGGCCCTCGTGCATGGCCCGGATGCTGTCCACCGCGTCCAGGCCGTGGTGCGCGGGCGGCGTGAAGCCGAACTCGCGGCCCAGGGCGTCGAGGAACGACTGCGGCATCCGCTCCCACACGCCCATGGTGCGGTCGCCCTGCACGTTGCTGTGGCCGCGCACCGGGCACACGCCGGCGCCGGGCCGGCCGATGTTGCCGCGTGCCATCAGGAAGTTGACGATCTCGCGGATGGTGGGGACGCCGTGCTTGTGCTGGGTGACGCCCATCGCCCAGCACACGATGACGCTCCTGCTCGCCAGGACCCGTTCGAAGAGCGCCTGGATCTCGCCGCGGTCGAGGCCGGTCGCCGCCAGGATGTCGTCCCAGGAGACCTTCCGGGCGTGCTCGGCGAACTCCTCGAACCCGGTGCTGTGGGAGCGGATGAAGTCGTGGTCCAGGACGGTGCCGGGCGCGGTGTCCTCCGCTTCGAGGAGCAGCCGGTTCAGGGCCTGGAAGAGGGCGAGGTCGCCGCCGGCCCGGATGTGCAGGAACTGGTCGGCGATCGGGGTGCCCCGGCCGAGGATGCCGCGGGCCTTCTGGGGGTGCTTGAAGCGCATCAGTCCGGCCTCGGGCAGCGTGTTGACCGCCACGACCTGGCCGCCGTTGCGCTTGGTCTCCTCCAGCGCGGACAGCATGCGCGGATGGTTGGTGCCCGGGTTCTGCCCCACGACGAAGACCAGGTCGGAGTCGTGGATGTCGTCCAGGGAGACGCTGCCCTTGCCGATGCCGAGCGTCTCGCCGAGCCCGGAGCCGCTCGACTCGTGGCACATGTTGGAGCAGTCCGGCAGGTTGTTGGTGCCGAACGCGCGGGCGAACAGCTGGAGGAGGAAGGCGGCCTCGTTGTTCAGCCGGCCGGAGACGTAGAACAGGGCCTCGTCCGGGGAGTCCAGCCGCTTCAGCTCCGCGGCGAGCAGACCGAACGCCTCGTCCCAGGCGATCGCCTCGTAGTGCGTCGCGCCGGGGCGCTTGACCATGGGCTCGGTGAGCCGGCCCTGCTGGTTGAGCCAGTAGTCGGACTTCCCGTCGAGCTCGGCTATCGAGTGCTCGCGGAAGAAGTCCCGGGTGACGCGGCGCGAGGTCGCCTCGTCGTTGATGTGCTTGGCGCCGTTCTCGCAGTACTCGTTCATGTGGCGCTCGCCCGGCTTGGGCTCGGGCCAGGCGCAGCCCGGGCAGTCGATGCCCTGGGGCTGGTTGATGTTCAGCAGCGTCAGCGCGGTGCGGCGCGGGGACGTCTGGCTCAGCGAGTACTCCAGCGCGTGCGTCACCGCGGGAAGACCCGTCGCCCATGTCTTGGGCGGGGTGACCTTCAGGTCGTCGCTCGGGTCCTCGATGCTGGTGCTCATATCTCTTTCGCCTCTTTTGAGAATCTCCGGATCGCGCTGCCGGAGCAGCTTCACGATAATTCCGGCGCATTGTCAAAGAGGTGAATCCGATGGCGTGACAGGCGCCGCCTATCACGCCGTTCGGTCGCCTCTGACCAGGGATGTAAGGCACGCAAGGCGTCGGCATAAGCGTCGCCGATCAGGTCATCGGGAATCCCTCTTTGACGTGCGAAGGGAATTCCCCGAGAGTTTTCGGTGAGGGGAGAGCAGGTTGCGGGCGTCCTTCGAAGCGTGACGAGAAAGGCGCCGGATGACGGCCGCCGTGGCGACGCTGCTCGTCGCGCTCTTCCCAGGACCGGACCCACCGGGTCTTCCGCAAGCGCGTCGGAGTCCGGCGCATCCCCGGTCCGACGGCGCATCCCCGGTCCGACGGCGCATCACGCGTCCCGGCCCCACACCGCACGACTGCCACCCGGCAGAGGAAGGAGGGCAGTGCCGTGCCCCGCCCGCACCCCGACCCCGACACCCTCCCCGCCCCTCTGGTGGACCGGTTCGGCCGTGTCCACACCGACCTGCGGGTGTCCCTCACCGACCGGTGCAACCTCCGGTGCACGTACTGCATGCCCGCCGAGGGCCTCGACTGGCTGCCGCGCCCCGACGTGCTCACGGACGACGAGGTGGTACGGCTGGTCCGCCTCGCCACCGAACGGCTCGGGATCACCCAGGTACGGCTGACCGGCGGCGAACCGCTGCTCCGGCGCGGACTGCCCGGCCTCGTCGCCCGCCTCGCCGGGCTGGACGCGGCCCCCGCACTGTCGATGACCACCAACGGCATCGGACTGGCGCGCAGCGCCGTCGCCCTGCGCGAGGCCGGGCTCGACCGGGTCAACGTCAGCCTGGACACCCTGCGTGCCGACCGGTACGCCGAGATCACACGGCGCGACCGGATCGGTGACGTCCTGGAGGGGCTGCGCGCCGCCCGGGACGCGGGGCTCGCGCCCGTGAAGATCAACGCGGTGCCGGTGCGCGGGGTCAACGACGACGAGATCGTCGACCTCACCGCCTTCGCCCTGGAGCACGGCCATCGGATGCGGTTCATCGAGTCGATGCCGCTGGACGCCCAGGGCGCCTGGGACCGCGACCGGATGGTCACCGCGGCGGAGATCCTCGACCGCCTCCGCGAGCACTACGACCTCAGTCCGGTCGAGTGCCGGAACAGCGCTCCCGCCGAGGAGTGGCGCATCGACGGCACGGACGCGACGATCGGCGTCATCGCCAGCGTCACCCGCCCGTTCTGCGGCGCCTGCGACCGGGTCCGGCTCACCGCCGACGGCCAGCTGCGCACGTGCCTCTTCGCCCGGGACGAGTCCGACCTGAGAGCACTGCTCCGCAACGGCGCGGACGATCCGGCCCTGGAGGCCGCCTGGCGCACCTCCCTCGCGGGAAAGGGTCCCGGCCACGCCATCGGCAGCGCCGGGTTCCGCCGGCCGGAACGCCCCATGTCGGCCATCGGCGGTTGACGCACCCCGACCAGAACGAAGGAGAAGGCGAGCACCATGCGCCGCTGGATCACCGCCGCGAAGGCGGAACCGGGCGTCGACCTCGACGTCGACGTCCTGCTCGACACGAACCCTCGACACGACCGGGCTCGACACGAACCTGCTCGACACGACCGGGCTCGACACGACCGGGCTCGACACGACCGGGCTCGCCGCCCACGGCGCGACCCGCCCTGCCGCCCCGTGACGGCCTTCCCGGTCGGCTCTGCCGCCGCACGGGCAGGAGGCGGCGAGACCGCGGTCGCCGAGGCCGACCGCGGGGCGACAGCCCCGGCGGAACGCCGGGCGGCACCGCACCCCGACCCTGCCGACGCCTCGGGACGCACGCCGTGACCGCCCCGGACTCGTCCACGTCCTGGACGCGTGCCCGGGACATCGCGCGCGACTGCGTCGAGGAGACGCTGCCCGCCGTCACCCTGGATCTCGCCGAGGCCCTCGGTCACGCCCTCGCCGAGCCGCTGACCGCGCTCACCGACCTGCCGGCGTTCGACTCCTCGGCGATGGACGGCTGGGCCGTGGCCGGGGCCGCTCCCTGGCGGCTGCGCCCCGGTCGCGTCCTCGCGGGCGGGCCGGCCGTGCCGCTGCCGCCCGGCACCGCCGTCGCCATCGCCACCGGCGCCCCGCTGCCGGACGGCGCCTGCGCCGTGCTCCGCCGCGAACACGGCGAGCTCACGGCCGGAGGTGAGCTGCGGCACGAAGGGAGGGGCCCGCTGCCCGAAGGCCGCGACGTCCGGCCGCGCGGCCAGGAGTGCCGCACGGGCGAGGCTCTGCTCCCCGCGGGTGCGGCCGTCACCCCAGCCGTCCTCGGTCTGGCCGCTGCGGCCGGCTACGACCGGCTGACCGTGCACCGCCGACCGGTGGTGGAACTGCTCGTGCTCGGCTCCGAGTTGCTCGACACGGGGATGCCGCGCGACGGCCGGGTGCGTGACGCGCTCGGACCGCTCCTGCCGCCGTGGCTGCGCGGCAGCGGCACGCGGGTGATCGGCCGACGTCTCGTCTCGGACGACCTCGGGCTCCTGCGGGCGGCGGTCCACGACTCCGCGGCCGACGTCGTCGTCACCACGGGCAGCACCGCCGCCGGTCCGGTGGACTTCCTGCACGACGTCCTCGACGAGGCCGGTGCCCGCTTCCTCGTCGACTCCGTCGCCGTGCGGCCCGGTCACCCCATGGTGCTCGCCGAACTTCCGCCGGCAGCCGACGGCCGGTCCCGCCGCCTGGTGGGCCTGCCCGGCAACCCGCTGGCAGCCGTGGCCGGTACGGCGACCCTCGCCGTACCCCTACTGCGCCGCCTGGGTGGCCACTCGGACGCCGTCCCGCTGCGGCTGCCGACCGCTGCGGACCTGCCGGGGCATCCTCGGTGCACCCGGCTGCTGCCGGTGCGCCGGCCGACGCACCGGGTGGAGCCGCTGCCGTTCGACGGGGCGGCGATGCTGCGCGGACTGGCCTTCGCGGACGGCCTCGCCGTCGTCCCGCCCGGCGGCGTGCCCGCCGGGACCGAGGTCGAGGTGCTGGAGGCACCCTCGGCATGATCACAGGAGGCACCGCCCTGCAGACCACCCCGATCCCTGCCGGGACCATCCGCTACTGGGCGGCCGCGAAGGCCGAGGCCGGCACCGCGCAGGAGCCCTACCGGGCGGGCACGCTCGCCGACGCACTGGCCGGGGCCCGGTCGCGCCACGCCGGCCGGCCCCGCTTCGCCCTCGTCCTCGCCCACTGCTCGTTCCTCGTGGACGGCCACCCGGTCGGCCACCGGGACCACGCGGCCGTCTCCTTGTCCGACGGCGGCACCGTCGAAGTCCTGCCCCCGTTCGCCGGCGGCTGACCCCGCCCCGCTCCTGTCTCCGTCCCGCCCGCCTTCTCCCCAGGACCAGCACCATGACGAGTTCCCCCGGCACCCCCGCCGACCCGATCCGTCTGCTCGACGTCCGCGACGCCCCGCTCTCCCTCGACGAGGTGTACGCGGCCGTCGGCGACGACGCCGCCGGCGGAACCGTCCTCTTCGTCGGCACCGTCCGCGACCACGACGGCGGCCGACCGGTGACCGCTCTGGAGTACAGCGCCCACCCGCGCGCGGCGGACGAGCTCCGCCGGGTGGCCGAGAAGGCCGCCGCGGACTTCCCGGTCCGCGCGCTCGCGGCCGTGCACCGGACGGGGCCACTCGTGGTCGGGGACATCGCCGTCCTCGCGGCCGTCTCCTGCCCGCATCGCGCGGAGGCGTTCGCCGCCTGCGAGCGGCTGGTGGAGGACCTCAAGCACGAGGTACCGATCTGGAAGCGACAGGTCTTCGCGGACGGCGCGGTGGAATGGGTGGGAGCGTGCTGACTGCCCGCCGGGCCGCACGCCTGGGCGGTCCACACCGCCTCTGCCCCGCTTGCGTCCCTTGTGCGCAGCGGTGACCCGGCCCGCCCTGCGCCAGGCGGCCGCCCGCGTGGGACGCGTGCTCTCCCCGCGCGGCGCCCTGGCCCTGCAGAGCGTCGACGGCGCCCTGTCCTTCGCCCTGCGCGCGGCCGCGGTGACGGCCCTGCCCGCGGTGCCGCTCGCCGTGGCGGGCCGGGCCGACGCGGCCGTGTACGCGATGCTCGGCTCCTTCACCACCACGTTCGGCCGCAACCTGCCGTACGGCCCGCGGGCCAGGGTGCTCGCGCTGGTCGCCGTGGCGATGACAGCCTGCGTCGCCGGCGGCACCGCGCTCGGCGCCTGGGCCCGGCCGCAGGATGGCGGGGCGGGCGCCGCGCTGGTGGTCACGGTGACCGCCCTGGTGGCCGGGGCCGCCAAGTTCTCCTGCGACGCGGCTCGGCTCCGAGGCCTCGGAGCCGTCCTGCTGATGTTCTCCTTCGCCGTCGCGGCGAACGGCTCACCGGACCCGTCGGACGTACTGCCGCACACCGGCCTGGCCGCGCTGGGCGCGGCCGTGGCCTGGCTGCTCGGCGTGTCCGGCCGGCTCGTGCACCCGGACCGCCCGCGGCGCCTCGCCGTCGCCGCCGCGCTGCGCGAGCTGGCGGACCTGCTGGCGGCGATCGCCGCCGGTCACGACCGTCGGGCGGCCCGGCACCGGGCGACCGCGACCGTGCTGCAGGCGTACCGGACGCTCGGCACGCTGCCTCCGACGGCCGCCGAGCGCGACGACCGAGGCGACCTCTGTGTCCGGGTGGCCGATCTGTCCTGGTCGCTGCTGATCGGCTCGGCCCGCCGGCCGCCGGACGACCCCGCCGGTCTGGCGGAGCGGCTGCGTGTCCAGGTCCGCGTTCTGGTGGGCCGCCGGGCCGGGGAGCCCGATCTCTCGGAGCTGTCGCGGGCGGCCGCCGTCTCCCGCGGCGACGCCGACCCCGGCGCCGCCCCCGCCACCGGCCCCGCACCGGCTCCCGCCCGCCCCACCGCCGAACTGCGCGCGTGGGAGCTCTTCACCGGCCACGCCCACACCCGTGCGGCGGTTCTCCTGGTGCCCGCCCTGCGGATGGTCCTCGGCACGGGCGTGGCCGGACTGGCGGCCCTGGCCCTGGGACTCGACCACGGCTACTGGGCGTCCGTCTCCGCCTCGGCCGTCCTGCACTCGATCAACGTGCGCACGGCGGCGCAGCGGGCCGTGCAGCGCACCCTGGGCACGGTCGCGGGTCTGCTGCTCGCGCTCGGCATCCTGGCCGCACGTCCCGATCCCCTGGTCCTCGTCGTGGTGGTCGTGCTGCTGGAGTTCCTCCTCGAGTACGTCGTGGCCCGCAACTACGGACTCGGCGTCGTGTTCCTCACCCCGCTGGCGCTGGTGCTCACCGAACTCGCCGCGCCCACGCCGCCCGGGGCGCTCGTACAGGACCGTGCCCTGGCCAGCTTCCTCGGCATCGCCGTCGCACTGCTGTGTGCGCTCCTGGTGGTGCACGACCGGGCGGCGCTGCGGGCGGAGCGCGCCCTGACCGAGTGCGCCGAGGCGTCGGAGCGGGCCGAGCGGGTACTCGCGGACCTCGACGCGGCACGGTTCCCGCACGTCCAGTCGCGACTGGCGGCTGCGGTGGTGGAACTGCGCGAGGCCGACGACGCAGCGGCGGGCGAACTCTGGTCGGCCGAGATCGACCCCGCGGAACTGGCCGCCGCGGAGCAACGCGCGTACGGCCTCCTCGAACGGTTCGTACGGGGCCGATGAGGCCGCGGAACGCGTCGCTCGCCCGGCCCCGGGCTGCCGCTCCACCCGCGCCGCACCCTCGCGGCGTGCGCAGGAAGGCTCATCCCCGGCGGGCGCTGCCGGGCCGCTTCGCCTCACCGGCGGCATGGTTTCTGCACGTCATGAGCCTGGGAGTTCAACCACCTGTCGCGGCCCACACCGCCCGGCCTGGTGGAGGTCAGCCGGACCCGTGGTCGCGGCGGCACAGGGGCCCGTGCCACGCTCCGTGAGGAACACCGACGGCCCGAGCGAGGCACGGGACGCGGCCGGCGCCTTCTCCCCGGTCGGTTCGCGAGTGGCGCCGCTGCCGAGCGTCCTCAGGGCAGCTCGAACGGCAGCTCCATGCCGTCGAGCGCCGCGGAACAGGCGCACTCCCTCTCGGGCCCCATGCCCCGGACGGTGTGGAGGACGAGGTCCTTCAGTCGCCGTACGTTCGCCGAGAACGCCGCGAACACCTCGTGCTGTGAGACGCCCTCGCCGTGCTCCACGCCGGCGTCGTAGTCGGTCACCAGGGCGACGGAGGTGTAGCAGAGCGCGAGTTCCCGTGCGAGCACCGCCTCGGGGTGCCCCGTCATGTTGACCAGCGACCACCCCGCGGAGGCGAACCACCGTGACTCCGCCCGGGTCGAGAAACGGGGACCCTCCACGACGACCATCGTCCCGCCGTCGTGGACCTCGTCCCCGCAGTCGCTCCCCGCCTTGAGGACGGCGGTCCGTCCCCTCTCGCAGTAGGGGTCCGCGAAGGAGACGTGCACCGCGCCGTGGTCGTAGTACGTCTGCACGCGCCCGGTCGTACGGTCGACCAGCTGGTCGGGGACGACCACGCTGCCGGGGCCGAGGTCGTCGCGCAGGGATCCGACGGCGCAGGGCGCGAGGATCTGCCGGACGCCCAGGGAGCGGAGGGCCCAGAGGTTGGCGCGGTGGTTGATGCGGTGGGCGGGGACGGCGTGCGTCGCTCCGTGCCGGGGGAGGAAGGCCACCCTGCGGCCGTCCACGGTGCCGAGGGTCACGGCGGCGGAGGGCGGGCCGTACGGGGTGGTCACCTCGACGCGGCGGGCCGGATCCAGCAGTTCGTAGAAGCCGCTTCCGCCGATGATCGCGATGTCGGCCGTCGGGTTCCCGCCGGGTCGTTCATCCATGGTGTCGTGTCTCCGTGGTGTGGGTGGCCGGTTCGTCACGCGGCCGTGGTCGTGGTCGTGTGCGTGTTCGTGGTCGTCCCGGATCGGGGGCGTGGGCCGTCCGGGCGTCGTCGCGTCCACCAGCCCGCGCAGACCGCGGCCGCCGCGATGCCGTAGGCGGCGGTGGCCGCCCCGTGGCCCACCAGCGGAGCCGCGAGGTAGGCGGTGGCACCGGCGAGGGCCACGCCCAGCCACTCCCAGCGGCCGTCGAGGGCGACGAGCGCGACCAGGAGGAGGGCGTACCAGGAGTAGCCGGGGGTCAGCAGGAGGAAGGCGGTGCCGGTGGTCACCAGGGCGCCGCTCCAGGGGCGTTCGGGGTCTGCGCGCCACCAGACCGTGAGCGCCACGGCCGTCATGACGAGGGCGACGACGGGCACCGCCCACGCGTCGGGCAGGACGAGCCGGAGCAGGGCGTACCGGCCGCTCGCGCCCGCGTCGTCGTACCCCTCCTCCTGGGCGTAGCCGCTCAGGTACCCGAGGACGGATTCCCGGGAGAGCAGGACGTACGGGAGGTACAGCGCCCCGACGGTGGCGGCCACCGGAACCAGGACCGCCAGGACCGCGCGCGGGCGCCTGGCGCCGGACAGCGCTCCGGGCACGAGGAGGGCCGGCAGCATCTTCGTGGCGACCGCGAGGCCGAGCAGCAGTCCCCCGGTGACGCGGTGGTGTGCCACGACGGCCAGGGCGGCGACCGAGAGGAGGACGGCGAGGACGTCCACGTGGGCGTTGTTGACGGCTTCGACGGGTACGGCCGGGCACCAGGCCCACAGGGCGGCCCTGCGGGGATCGCCCCGGCGGCGGTCGATCACGATCAGCAGGCCCGTGACGGCCAGCGCGAGGAGGGCGGCGGCGGTCTGGAGCGCTTTGTGGCGGACGCCGTCCGGTGACAGGACGTGGACCAGCAGGAACCAGGCCTCGGCGACCGGGGGATAGATGGTGTGGACCGCGGGCCGGTTGATGCGGGTGCACAGGCCGTCGTCGAGCGGGGCGAGGTCGGCCTCGCCCCGCTCGCAGGTCTCGGCGTCGGGGAAGAGCCATCCGTCGCGCAGTCCGGCGAGTGCCGGATCATCCGGCGTGTGGTCGTACGGGGAGACGCCGGACGCCTGCACCCTCCCGTCCCACGCGTACCGGTAGGAGTCGGTGCTCGTGGCCGGCGCGGCCGTCAGGCCGGTGGCCGTGACCGCGATCGCCCCGGCGACGAGGAGGGGAACGACCGTCCGGCCGGGGACGCGGCGCAGGACGACGACGGCCGCCGCGAACAGCGCCCACGCCCCCGCGTGACCGGCGAGGAGGCCGGCACCGCGCGCGTTCCCGTGAAGGAGGTCGGCGAGGAGGCCGGTCAGGGCCGCGAGCAGCAGGGCGGCGGCGACGGCGGGACGGTTGGGGATCACGCACGCAGCCTGACAGCGCGCAGGACCTGCGGGGAGACGACTCGGCGGGACGTTCGAGTTCCGTAAGGTGTCGCATCCTTCGTGCGGCTCCTCGGGACGGTGTCATGGACGGCATGACCTTCCGCGTACCCGGACCCCCGAGCCGGGCCCTGTCCGCGCTGCGGCCACCGTCCTTCGAAGGCCGACTGCACGACGCCAGGACGGCGACGGCCGTCGGCCGGTGGCTCGGCGCCGCCTTCGGCGTCTGCCTGCTGACCGGTCTCGTCAGCCACTACCTCCAGCACCCGCCGGGCTGGCTCGCCGATCACCTTCCCGCCCGGCCGGTGTGGGGCTACCGGCTCACCCAGGGCCTGCACGTCGCCGGCGGCATCACCGCGGTCGTCCTGCTCCCGGTCAAGCTCTGGGCCGTGTACCCGCGACTGTTCACGTGGCCGCCGGTCCGGTCCGTACGGCACGCGCTGGAGCGCCTGTCGATCGCCGTCCTGGTGGCGACCGCCGTCTTCCAGGTGGTGACCGGGCTCCTCAACATCGCCGAGTGGTACCCCTGGCAGTTCTCCTTCGTGCCGGTGCACTTCGCCGTCGCCTGGGTCGCGGCCGGCTCGATCCTGCTGCACGTCGCCGTCAAAGCTCCCGAGATCAGGGCCCATTGGAGCAGACGCTCCGAGGGGACGCGGGAGCTGCCGGCCGAGGACGCCGCAGACCGCCGCTCGCTGCTCCTCGCCGCGGGCGGGGCGGTCGGCGTGGTGACGCTGACGACGGTCGGCCAGTCCGTCACCCCGCTGAAGGCGTTCGACCTGCTCGCGCCCCGCAGTCCCGACCACGGGCCCCAGGGGTTGCCGGTCAACCGGACCGCCGCCGCGGCGGGCGTCGCGGCGGACGGCCTGGGACGGTGGCGTCTGGAAGTGGTCGGCCCGCTGTCGTACACCCTCGGCCTCGAGGAGCTGGGGGCGATGCCCCCCGCGCGGGCCCGGTTGCCGATCGCCTGCGTCGAGGGCTGGAGCGTCGACGCGGACTGGGGCGGGGTACGCGTGCGGGACCTGCTGGAGAGGGCCGGCGGGCGGCCGGGCAGGGACTCCCTGCGGGTGACCTCCCTGGAGGCCCAAGGAGCCTACCGGGTGATGGAGATGGGAGCGCGGTACGCGGACGATCCGCTCACCCTCCTCGCCCTCACGCTCAACGGGCAGCGGCTCTCCCTCGACCACGGCTTCCCCGCCCGGATCATCGCCCCCAACCGGCCCGGGGTCCTGCAGACCAAGTGGGTGCACCGCCTGGAGGTGCTGTGAACCCGCTGCGGACGCTGCGCTACGCGGTCGGCGGCCTCGGCGTCGGCCTGATCGGCCTGGGGGCCTGGCTGGTGGCCGCCCAACCGGCTTCCGGGAACGTACTGGTGTGGCTGGCCGGAGCCCTCCTCGTCCACGACGGTCTCCTCGCCCCGCTGGTCCTGGCCGTCGGCCTGCTGATCGCCGGACGGCCCGAACGGGGCTTGTGGCGCGGGGCACTGGTGATCGGCGGCAGTGTGGTCCTGGTGACGCTGCCGCTCCTCCTGCGGCCCGGCCCGGCGCCCAACCCGTCGGCGCTGCCGCTCCCCTACGGGCGCAACCTCGTGATCGTGCTGGCGGTCGTGGCCGCGGGAGCGGCAGGGCTGCACCTCGTACGCCGGTGGCGGCGGTCTCAGCGGCGGACCGGTACGGACGGCTGAGGAACGAGGGAGAGGAAGGACCGTCCCGCGGCCGTCCAGCTCTCGGCCGCGGTCCATCCGGCCCCGGCAGCCTGCACGGCGAGGGCCCGGGTGCCGACCCGGGCCCAGGGAAACGGCTCTCCCCTGCCGCCGCGGCCGTCGTCGACCCGCACCTCGCAGCGCTCGTCGACGTCGACCGGCGCGCATTCGGCGAGGACGCGACCGGCGCGGGAGACGATCCGGCGCAACCGCCGCAGCAGACGGGCCGGATCGCCTCCGATCCCGATGTTCCCGTCGATGAGCAACGCCGTGTCCCAGCGGCCCTCCTCGGGGAGCGGGTCGAAGACGGACCTGCACAGGGCCGTGCCGCCGACCCTCTCCGTACGGGACACCGCCTCCGGGCTGACGTCGATGCCCAGGGCCCGGCACCCGTCGGCGGCGAGGGCGGCGACGAGCCGCCCGGGACCGCAGCCGATGTCGAGGACCCGTCGGCCGCAGCGCTCCAGCACGGACCGGTCCGCGGCGTCCGGCGCCTCGCACCAGCGCTCGACCTCCAGGGGCAGCAGCCAGCCGTCGTCGCGCCGCAGGAACAACGGCCCCCGCCCGGCGCGCAGGGCGTCGGCGTACGGATCGGCGCGCCAGGCCGTCGTGGTCACGAACCGGCTCCCGCCGTCGAAAGCGTCAGGTGGGCGTGCCGGGCCGCGAAGCGGGTGCCCGGTGCCTCGGCCGCGACGTGCCGGGCGTCCCGCGCGGTGTCCACGTCCCTCAGGACGGGCAGAAGGCCGACGCTCAGTCCGGCCGCCCGCAGTCGCGCGTGCTGCACGGCTCCGGTGTCGGACCGGGACATCGGCACGCCGAGCAGGAGGGCGGGATCGGGGGCGGCGAGGCCGAGGGCCCAGAAGCCCCCGTCGGCGGCGGGACCGAACCAGGCGTCGTGCCGGTCCCAGCACAGGGCCGGCGCGAGTACCCCCGGGGTGATCTGCGGGGTGTCCATGCCGATGAGGAGCGCCGGGCCGTCGCAGCCGGCGAACGCGGCCGCGAGCCGGACGTCGAGCCCGCCCGCCGCCTGCGGGACGACGTGGAAACCAGGCGGCAGCCACGGCCCCGGTTCTCCGTCGAGCACGAGGACGTGCCGGTCCGCCGGGACGCGTGCCGCGGAAGCGAGCGTGTCCGCGAGGGCCGACTCGGCGAGGGAGGCCGCCTCCTCCGGGGTGAACGGAGGCGTGAGCCGCGTCTTCACACGGCCGGGCCGCGGCTGCTTGGCGATGACCAGGAGGGTGGTCACGGGCGGGCACCTCCGGGGGTGACGGGCGCGTCGAGCACGCGCCTCATGTCGTTCACGGCCTGCCAGGTGCCCTTCCAGGTGCCGGTGACCTTCGAGCGGCCCGCCCGGGGCAGATAGGGCACGTCGACCTCGCGCACCCGCCAGCCGGCGTCGGCGGCCCGCACCACCATTTCGAGCGGATAGCCGCTGCGCCGGTCCGAGAGGCCCAGGCCCAGGAGGGCCTCTCGGCGGGCCGCGCGCATCGGTCCGAGGTCGCGCAGCCGCAGCCCGGTGCGGCGCTTCAGCAGCCAGGACAGGGCGGTGTTCCCGGCCCTGGCGTGGGCGGGCCAGGCACCGCGCCCGGTGGGGCGGCGACGGCCGAGGAGCAGGTCGGAGGAGCCGTCGGCCACGGAGCGCACGAGATCGGGCAGCAGGGCCGGGTCGAGGGAGGCGTCGCAGTCGCAGAAGCACACGAACTCGGCTCGGGCGGCGAGCAGCCCGGCCTGGCAGGCGGCGCCGAACCCCCGCCGGGGCTCGTGCACGACGGTGGCCCCGAGGCCGGCGGCCAGCTCGGCGGAGCCGTCGGTGGAGCCGTTGTCGACGACGAGGGGCCGCCACCCGGCGGGGATCCGGGACAGGACCCAGGGGAGCGCCTCGGCTTCGTCGAGGCAGGGCAGGACGACATCTGCGGTCATGGGTGTCACAGGTCTCACCGTAGGAACCGCGGACGGTCTCCAGGCCGTTTCACTTCTTACGAAACGCGGACGTCGGTCCGCGTACCCCCGGGTGGGCGTGGTCGTCGGCGGAGCGCGGATGCGAGGGTGGGCGCCATGAGCGAGCACGACGCCCCGGCCGCACCGGCCCGAATCCTGGTGGTGGACGACGACCCCACCGTGGCCGAAGTGGTCGGCAGCTATCTGGAGCGGGCGGGCTGTTCCGTCGAGCACGCCGCCGACGGCCCCGACGCGCTGCTGCGGGCGGAGCGCCGGTGGCCGGACCTGGTCGTGCTCGATCTGATGCTGCCCGGCCTCGACGGCCTGGAGGTGTGCCGGCGGCTGCGCGCCCGCCGGCCCGTGCCGGTGATCATGCTGACGGCCCGCGGGGACGAGGACGACCGGATCACGGGCCTGGAGGTGGGTGCGGACGACTACGTCACCAAGCCGTTCAGCCCGCGCGAACTGGTGTTGCGGGTCGAGTCCGTGCTGCGGCGGACCCGCACGGCCGCCCCGGGGGTCACGGGGCCCGTGCTGCGCGCCGGGGACCTCGCCGTGGATCCCGCGACGCGCCGAGCCACTCGGGCAGGACGGGAACTCGCTCTCACGCTGAGGGAGTTCGACCTGCTCGCGTACTTCCTGCTCCGTCCGCGCGCCGTGCACAGCAGGGAGGAACTGATGCGCGAGGTGTGGGGCTGGGACTTCGGCGACCTGTCCACCGTCACCGTCCACGTACGCCGTCTCCGCGCGAAGATCGAGGACGATCCGGCCCGGCCCCGGTTCGTCCGGACCGTGTGGGGCGTCGGCTACGGCTTCGAGCCGGAGGGCGGCGGCGAACCCGAGAACGGCGGAGAGAACGACGGAGAGAACGACGGAGAGGCGGCATGAAGGACGTCCTGCTCATCGCCCTCTTCGCACTCGCGGGAGCCGCGTGTGCCGGGCTCGCGGGCGCGGTGGTCCTCCGGCTCGTGCGCCATCGCTCGGTCGCGGTCTCCCTGACCGTGGTCGCCACCGTCACGGTGACGGCGATGCTCGCCGGGACGCTGGCCGTCGCCCGGGCGATGTTCCTGTCCGCCCACGACCTGTGGGTCGTGACCGTCGTCGTCGCCATGGCCGCACTCGTCTCGCTGGCCGTCGCGCTCCTCCTCGGACGGTGGGTCGTGGCCCGCAGTCACGCCCTGGCGAAGGCGGCGCGGGACTTCGGCGACGGAGGAAGCTTCTCCGCCCCCGGTGGTACCGCCACCGCCGAGCTCGCCGCCCTCGCCGTCGAGCTGGCCTCGACGAGCGCCAAGCTGGACGAGTCCCGTCGGCGCGAGCGCGCCCTGGAGGCGTCCCGGAGGGAGCTCGTCGCCTGGATCTCCCACGACCTGCGCACCCCGCTCGCGGGGCTGCGGGCCATGGCCGAGGCGTTGGAGGACGGCGTGGCTACCGACCCCGCCCGCTACCACCGGCAGATCCGCACCGAGGTCGAACGCCTCACCGCCATGGTCACCGACCTCTTCGAACTCTCCCGGATCCACGCGGGCGCGCTCGCCCTCGCCCCGAGCCGCCTGTCCGTCCACGACCTGGTCGGTGACGCGCTCGGCGGCGCCGATCCGCTCGCCCGCGAGTACGGCGTGCGCCTGTCGGGAGAGGCGGTCCAGGCGGTGCCGGTCGAAGTGGACGGCAAGGAGATGACCCGCGTCCTGGCCAACCTCCTCGTCAACGCCATCCGCCACACTCCGCCCGACGGCACGGTGGCGGTGGCCGCCGAGCGGCGCGAGGACACCGTCGTCCTGTCCGTCACCGACGGCTGCGGGGGTATCCGGGACGAGGATCTGCCCCGCGTCTTCGACACCGGCTGGCGGGGCACCGAGGCACGCACCCCGCCCGCGGGCGCGGGCCTGGGCCTGGCGATCGTGAAGGGCATCGTCGAGGCCCACGCGGGCAGAGCGGAGGTGCGCAACGTCCCCGGGGGATGCCGTTTCGAGGTCACCCTCCCGGCCGCCGCGGGCTGAGCACGCCGGTCAGCCCACGGCGGCGGAGGCCCGTTGACCGGCGTGGGCGAACTCCGCCATCCCGTCGGCGAAGCCGACCTGTGGCCGCCAGCCGAGATCGTGCCGCAGCTTGGCCGAGTCGGCCGTGACGTGCCGGACGTCACCGAGCCGGAACTCCCCCGTCACCAGCGGTTCCGGACCGCCGTGGGCACGCGCCAGGGCGGCGGCCATCTCGCCCACCGTGTGCGGCTCGCCGCTGCCGACGTTGTACGGGGTGAGCTCGCCCGTCGGCAGACCGTCGACGGCTTCCAGCGCCAGCACGTCCGCCGCGGCGACATCCCGTACGTGGACGAAGTCCCGGCGCTGTCCGCCGTCCTCGAAGACACGGGGCGCCTCGCCGCGCGCCAGGGCCGAGCGGAACAGGGACGCCACGCCCGCGTAGGGGGTGTCCCGGGGCATGCCCGGCCCGTACACGTTGTGGTAGCGCAACGAGACCGCCGTCCCCTCCACCGAGCGGGCCCAGGACGCCGCCAGGTGTTCCTGGGCCAGCTTCGTCGTCGCGTACACGTTCCGGGGGTCGGCCGGCGCGTCCTCCCGGACGAGCCCCGGGGCGAGTTCGGCGCCGCAGGCGGGGCACCGGGGCTCGAAGAGTCCCGCCGCCAGGTCCTCGGCGCGCCGGGGCCCGGGCTGTACCGGTCCATGGCGGGGGCAGTCGTACCGCCCCTCCCCGTACACGACCATGGAACCGGCGAGAACGAGGTGCCGCACGCCGCTCCGCGCCATCGCCGCGAGCAGGACCGCGGTCCCCAGGTCGTTGCAGCCGACGTAGTCGGGCGCGTCGGCGAAGTCCTGGCCCAGGCCGACCATGGCGGCCTGGTGGCAGACCGCCTGCACCCCGTCCAGCGCGTCCCTCACCGCCCTCGGGTCCCGGACGTCCGCGTGCAGGAACTCCACGGGTGAGGGGTCCGGGGCGGCGGCGTGCGCGCCGGGCAGCAGAGCGTCCAGGACGACGGGTTCGTGGCCCGCCGAGAGCAGTTCGGTGACGATGTGTGAGCCGATGAACCCGGCTCCTCCGGTGACGAGTACGCGCATGGTGCGACGTTAGGGGCCGGTCGCGGTGCGACGGGAGCGTCCGCGCCGTGACGTAAGGGTTCCGTCATCAGTACGGTCCTTCGACAGGCCTCGCGTCCCGACTCCATCGATTCGGTGACCGCTCCCGGAACCTGCGGCCGCCCCCGCATGCTCGCGCCGACGGCGCCGCCGGTCCCGCTCGCGCATCCCGAGAAGTGCCGTGGCCACGCTCAGCGGAATCGCGACGGCTTCGGCGACGGCCGTGACGCCCCGGGCGCGACCCGGGCGCGCCGCGAGCGCCGCGCACAGCGGCAGTGCGGGAAGGGCCCGCCTGGCCGGCCTCGTCGCCGGGCGCCTCCCCTCCGTACGGCCCCAGCACGGAACGGACGCCCAGGTTGCCGGAACCAGGCAGTCGACTCGGGTACCGGACCGTGACAGGCTGCGTGCGGCTCGGAAGCGCCGACGCCTGACGGGGGACCATGACAGCAGCGAAGAGCGAGCCGCGCGCCGCGGTGACGCGGGCCGCCCCGTCCCCCCGCTCGCCCGTGTTCGTGCCGCGGCCGTGCCGGCCGCGGCACACCGTTCGACGAACACCACCTCCGGCACCGAAGCGACCGAGGGACGGCCATGACGTCTCCCGAGCGACGACGGGACTCGGTGACGCGCCCAGGGCCGGATGGCTGCGTGCGCGCTCGTGTACGGCCGGACCGCGGCAGGCACCGACGCTTGCGTCATCCGGCATCACCGCACCACCGCCGGGCCGTTCGTACCATCGCATGGGGGGAGAGAGACATGGCCGTGCCACCACACCAGGAGGGCCCATGGCCCGATGACCGCATGGTGGTCTGCGGTGACGACGGGCTCGCCCCCCGACTGGCGGCCGAGTTGCGAGAGGTCTACCTGCGCCACGTCGTCCTCGTCGTCCCCCCTGGTGGTGTGGACGAACCGGGCAGGGAACGATTCGCCGACCGAACCGGGCAGGCGCCTCGCGCCGGACAGGGCACTGGCGCAGCTCCACCGCTCCGGGAGGTGCCCGCCTCCGCCCCGACGCGCGAAGCTCTCCGACGGGCAGGGGTGGAGTCGGCCGCCGCGCTCGCGCTGCTCTACGAGGACGACGAGACGAACCTCCGGGCCGCGCTCGCGGCACGCCGGCTGAACCCGGGGCTGCGCCTGGTCGTCCGCATGTACAACCGCAAGCTGGGCGACCGGCTGGAGGAACTCCTCGACCAGGCCGTCCTCGTGACCGAGCCGGGCATGGACCGCAGCGTCCTGGACGCGTCCACGACGGTGCTGTCCGACGCCGACACCGCCGCGCCCGCACTCGTCGCCACGGCCATAGCCGACACGAGGAAGGTGGTGCAGGCCGGCGGCCTGCTGCTGCGCGCGGCGGAGCGGCCCGCGCCCGGCCGCGGAGAGGTTCCCGATCCGGGACTGTGCACGCTGGCGCTGCTGTCGTCGACCACCGGCGACCCCGCCGGGGCCGAGGGCTCGGACACCAGCGGGACACGAGGTCCCGATCTCCTGCCCGACGACCGGGCCGTCCTGACATCGCAGGGCCGGGGAACCATCGTCCTGGAGGCGGTCCGCCGGGCCGGCTCCGTCCTGCCGCCCCGCCGACTCGCCCGCCGCGGCGCCCCCCTCGGCGAGGTGTTCTCCACCCGCCTGCGGTGGGCGCTCGCCGGCATCGTCGCCGCGGTCCTCGCCCTGACGGGCACCATGATCGCGCTCACCGACGCAGGTCCCGTCGAGGCCGCGTACCTGACCCTGCTCGATCTGTTCTCCATCAACGACCCGGCCCTGGAGGAGCCGACCACCCGGCAGGTGCTCCAGCTGCTGTCCGGACTGGTCGGGCTCGCCCTGCTGCCGCTGCTCGTGGCCGGGACCCTGGAGGCCCTGGGCACGTTCCGGACGGCCGGCACCCTGCGCCGCCCGCCCCGCACCCTCTCCGGTCACATCGTGCTGCTCGGCCTCGGCAAGATCGGCGCCCGCGTCCTCGCCCGCCTGCGGGAGTACGACATCCCGGTCGTCTGCGTCGAACAGGACCCCGACGCGCGCGGCATCCCGCTCGCCCGCGACCTCGGCGTCCCGGTGATCCTCGGCGACGTCACCGAGGACGGCGTCCTCGACGCCGCCCGCGTCCACCGGGCCGACGCCCTGCTCGCCCTCACCAGCTCCGACACCACCAACCTGGAGGCCGTCCTCGCCGCACGCACCCTCCACAGCGGCCTGCGCACGGTGCTGCGGCTCTACGACGACGACTTCGCCACCGCCGTCTACCGCACCCTGCGCTCCGCCCACCCCGACGCCGTCACCCGCAGCCGCAGCGTCTCCCACCTCGCCGCCCCCGCCTTCGCCGGCGCCATGATGGGCCGCCAGATCCTCGGGGCGATACCCGTCGAACGCAAGGTCCTGCTCTTCGCCGCGCTCCTCGTCGCCGGCCACCCCCAGCTCGAAGGACGGACCGTCGCCGAGTCGTTCCGCGCCGACTCCTGGCGCGTCCTCGCCCTCGACACCGCCGACGCCTCCGCCCGCCGCCCCGACCTCGCCTCCACCCCGCCCGACGGCGAACGGTCCGAACTCCTCTGGGACCTCCACCCCGGGTACGTCCTCCAGCCCCGCGACCGCGTCGTCATCGCCGCCACCCGCCGCGGCCTCGCCGAACTCCTCGCCACCGGCCCGCGGCCCGCCCCCGACCGGTGACCGGGCTCGGCCGCCTGTGGCGCCGAGCGCCGACACGCCTCTGATCGCTTTCGCACCCGTGCATGTACGCGGTCGAGCATCGATAGTTGCACCATGCTGCGCACACGCAAGGCCCGACCGCCGAATCCCGAACCGGCCTATCGTCGGAAGCGTCAGCGTGAACTCGGCATCAGCAGCGTCGAGGATCGCCCCTCCGGGCGATGCACCGCCAAGCTCCGCAACTCGCCTCACGCACCCTGACCTTCAAAGACCCCGATGGACAGCTTGCCTGCCCGTCTCACCAGGAGGTACCTGTGAAGATGCTGATCAACGTGCTCTAGTTTGGTGCGGCCGCAGGTCAGGGCCATGCTGTGGAGCCGTTGGTCAGCAAACTCCCAGCATGAGTCAGGAGCGGTGTACATGGCGGCCAAACTCATCCGCGGGATGGGCAGTTTCTTCAAGACCTGCAGCTGCAAACGGCAGGGCGGGTGTGCGCACCCCTACGCTATCCGGTTCCGCGACGGAACGGGGCGACAGAGCGAAGAGTCGGGCTACCCGACGCAGGACGACGCCCTCGACCGACTCACGCAGATCTACAGGGAGAAGCGCAGCACTCCCGTGCAGGAGTCCGAGGTGAAGCGCACGTTGGGCAAGCAGCGCTTCGGGGAGTACGCGGGGGCTTGGTTGCCGCGACAGCGGCACTTCGCGCCAGGGACGGTACGCACGGTCAAGCAGCTGCTCGACCGGCAGCTGCTCCCTGTCCTGGAGTCCCGTCGGATCAACAGCTTCTCGCCGATCGTCATCGACGACTTCATCATGTCCATGGAGGAGCGCAAGGTCGGGCTGGCCACTCAGCAGAACGCCTTCGACACCCTCAAAAAGATCCTGCGGGACGCCCACCGCAGGGGTGGGATATCGGACGACCCCTTCCGGGGCGTCGTCCCGCCGGAGTACATCCCCACTCGGATCACCATCCCCACATTGGAAGAGATCCATGCCCTCAAGGAGGTCGCTTCCAAGGGCCTCGTCGTCATCATCGATCTGATGTCCGGGTGCGGGCACCGGAACGGTGAGGCGTTCGCTGCCAACCTGGAAGGGATGGTCGCGGACGATGTGTACCGCATCACCGAACAGATCGAAGGGAGGACCCGGCAGCGCGCCCCGCTCAAGCACCGCAAGGCGGGCGAGTTCCGTGAAGTCCCCATGCCGGCCACGGTTCGGGAGTCTCTCCACAGGTACGCGCACGGCCTCGGAACGGACCAGCACGGATTCTTGCTGCGCACCCAGCGCAGCCCCTATTGGGGATACTCGACACTCGACTACCAGTGGAGCGCGGCTCGGAAACGAGCCGGCATCACACGGAAGCTGAACCCGTACTCCCTCCGCCACTTCTTCGCCTCGAACTGCCTGTCCAAGGGAATCCCCATCACCGACGTGGCCGAGTGGATGGGACACTCGAACATCAACATGACCTACCGCATCTACCGTCACCTGATGCCCGCCTCTATTGGCCGTGCGGCCAAGGTCCTCGAGGTAGGCCTCTGACGGAAACCCAGGAGGGGCCGGGTCTGTCAACCCGGCCCCTCCTTCATACAACCTTCTGCTGCTGCACCCACCGCTCAAGGTCCTCAAGCTTGAATTTGAGTCGCCCCCCGAAGTAATAGCGGGGGAGGCCGTGCCTCCGCGAATCGCGATACATCCACCGTTGAGACATACCCAGATACTCGGCTGCTTCAGCGATCCCGAGGAACCGACTGATCATAGGAAACCCTGCCTCTCGTCGAAATCTTCGGGCCCGATGGTACTAAGCAAATTCGGCCGCCCCTAATGAGCGTGCAAGACCGCCCTTTTCCGGATCGCCAGCAGCACGGAAGAGGAGAGGACAACCCTTCCCCCCTACCAACGGTGGAATACCCGTAGCCTCCCTTTGATTGATCCTTGCAGAGGTCGCAAGAGGGGGCGCTGATGGCAGATCTGATGTTGTTCCGGCAAGACACGGATGGGCGGGATGTCGAGCTGTCCGGGTCGACAGTGGCGCTGGAGGTGGAGCTGCAGCGGCGTGTCGAGGCCGGGCTGGAGCAGATGCTCGGGATCCGGTTCCTGGCGTCGGAGTACGCGACCGGACCGTGGCATCGGGGGCGGATCGACACGCTGGGGCTGGATGAGAACGGCAGTCCGGTGGTGATCGAGTTCAAGAAGGGCTCCGACAGCGGGGTGCTGTCGCAGGCCGTCTCGTACATGGCGTGGCTGGAGTCGGCGCAGCTCGAGTTCGAGGCGCTGGTCCGGAAGGTGCTGGGCGCGGAGGCGGCGGAGTCCGTCGACTGGCGGCGTCCGCGGATGGTCTGTATCGCGGCCGGCTTCTCGCACCACGATCGGGTGGCGGTGCAGCGGGTGCCGGAGCGGATCGACCTGGTGCGCTACCGGGTCTTCGAGGGCGGGCTGCTGAGCCTGCTGCTGGTGGACTCCTCGCCCGGCGTGCCGAGCGCGGCACCCCGGCGGAGCCGCGCGCGGGACGCGGGGGCCGAGGACGCTGCGGTGGCCCCGGCGGTTCCGGCGCCGGCGGGCGCCGGTCTTGTTCCGGATCGCCTTCGGGATCTGTTCGCGGAGGTCGACGAGGCGCTGACGGCGTGGGGCGAGGTCGAGGTGGTGCCCCTCAAGCACTACGTCGCCTACCGGCGACTGGTGAACGTGGCCTCGGTCCTGTTCCGTCCGAAGCACGAGGTGATCCTGGTCTATCTCAGACTCGACCCGGACACGGTCGTGCTGGAGGAGGGCTTCACCCGGGACATGCGCGGTATCGGGCATCTCGGGACGGGGGACCTGGAAGTGCGGATCGGCTCGGCGGCGGACCTGGAGAAGGCGGCGCCGTTGATCCGGCGGGCGTTCGAGGCTGCCTGAGACAAGCAGAAGGGCGGCTGGAGCATCGGTTCTCGATGTTCCAGCCGCCCTTCGGCGTCTGTGGTCCGCCGGCCCCGGCTTCTCGTTTCTCATGATCAGCTCTCCGGTCCGGCGAGGGTGAAGTCGTCCTGTTCCAGTTCGGCACGCAGGCGCTGTTCGGCGACGTCGGCGTAGTGCGGGGAGAGTTCGACGCCGACGAAGTTCCGGCCTTCCCGGAGGGCGGCGACGCCGGTGGAGCCGCTGCCGGTGAAGGGGTCGAGGACGGTGCCGCCCTCGGGGCAGACCTGGACAAGCTGCTGCATGATCTCGACGGGCTTCTGGGTGATGTGGACCCGGTCCTTGCGGGGCTGGGAGGCGATGTAGTGCCCGGGGAGGTAGAGGTCGCGGGTGTTGTCGAGGGAGCCCTTGACGCCCCAGACGATGAACTCGGAGTCCTGCTTCGGCCCTCCCTTGCGGGGCCGGCTGGCGGGCTTGATCCACGGGAGGATGCCGCTCCAGGTCCAGCCCGCCATCTGCAGGGCGTCGGTCGTGGTCGGCTCCTGGCGCCAGTCGGTGAAGACCATCGCGACCGCGTGCTCGGTCGAGGCCCGGTACGCCTCGGTGAGCAGTTCGGTCAGCCAGGAGCGGTACGAGCGCTGGTCGCGGTTCTCGCCGGGGAAGTTGGCGAGGTCGTGTGCCGAGTTGCTGGTGACGTACTTGGCGCGCGCGGTGCGGCCGGTGCGTTCCGAGCTCGTGCGTCCGCCGGAGTTGTACGGGGGGTCGGTGATCACGGCGTTGACGCTCTCGTCCGGGAGGGACTTCAGGACGGTCAGGGCGTCGCCTCGGTGCAGCGTGTAGCTCATGGGAGGGCCTCTCTTCGGGGGCGCGGAGGGTTGTGGAACCCATGCCGGGCGGCGCTCAACGGCACTCGTCTCCAGCGGGGTTGTGCCGGAGGTTAGCCGTGGATTCCGGCCGGACCTAACGAGGCAGCGGCGGCTCGGGGCCGGTGCCGAGGGTCGTTTGGTGCGGCCGGAATCGCGGTCTACTGTCTCGCCGTGTCGCCGGGAAGGAGCCCCGCTCCACCCCCGCTGACCTGTGCGTATCCGTGCTGTCTCGTCCAGTCGAGCCAGCAGGAAAGCACGTTGCCCACGCGTTTCCCGATGCCGTCCGGAGGCCCTTGTGTACCGCCTGAGATTACGAGCGCGGCTGGCTGCCGCGCGTGACCTGAGACCGGCGTCCGGGAGCTGCTAACTCCTCTGACCCCGGGCCCGCCCGAGCGGCGGATGCACATCGGCGCGGTGCCGGCGGCTTTGCACGAGAAGCTGGCACCGCGTCTCCTACGAACACCGAGGAGCCGCTGCGATGCAGCATGTCCTGATACCCCCGCGCCCCGACCCGACGCCGTCACCCGGCCGGCCCCGCCGCCCCGGTGAACGGCGGCGGCGGTGAACAAGACCACCAAGGGCGTCGTCGGCCTGTTCGCGGCGAGCTCGATGTTGCTGGTCGTGCCGATCCTCGCCTTCGGCGCCGGGACCGCTTCGGCCTCCTGTCCGACCGGCGGCGCGCAGTCCGTGGACACCGCGGCGGTCGCCGATCAGGTGAAGGCCATCCTGGCAGGGGGCGGCACGGCGTCGGTCTCCGTGCCGGGGCTGGACAATCCAGCCGAGCAGATCCCCTTCGCCAAGACGATCCAGGCCACCGGCGTCGCGATGAACATCCCGGCCCGCGGGCAGGTCGTGGCCCTGGCCACCGCCCTGCAGGAGAGCGGCCTGCGGAACCTGACCTGGGGCGACCGCGACTCGCTGGGACTGTTCCAGCAGCGGCCGTCGATGGGCTGGGGCACGGCGAACGAGATCCTCGACCCGGTGCACGCCTCGACGAAGTTCTACGAGGGGCTTCGGCAGGTCTCGGGCTGGCAGTCCCTGTCCGTCACGCAGGCCGCCCAGGCGGTGCAGCGGTCGGGCTTCCCCGAGGCGTACGCCAAATGGGAGCCGCTGGCCACGGCCTTGCAGAAGGCCATCGAGCCTCTGCTGCCGAAAACCGGTGGCGGTGGCGGTGGTGCGTCACCGTCGCCGGTTCCGGACGGCCCTTCGCCCAGCCCCACGGGTGCCTGTACCGCCGACGAGGACGGGACCGACTTCGGCACCATCCCGGCCGGCACGCTGCCGAAGGAGTACAGCATCCCCGCGACCGCTCCGCGGGAGGTCCAGACGGCGATCCGGTGGGCGCTCGGGCAGCTCGGCACGCCGTACCAGTGGGGCGGGACCTGCACCGACTCCCACGGTGACACGGCGATGCGCCGGTGCGACTGCTCCTCCCTGATGCAGCAGGCGTACAAGGCCGCCGGGGTCACCCTGACGCGGACGACGTACACGCAGGTCAAGGAGGGCAAGCCGGTCTCGGCCGATGCCCTTCGGCCGGGTGACCTCATCTTCACCGAGGGCACAGCCGCCGTCCCCGAGCACGTCGGCATGGCCATCGGTCAGGGCCTGGTCGTGCACGCACCGCGCACCGGCGACATCGTCCGCATCACAACCGTCGCCGCCTGGAAGTCCGGGACTCTCGCGGTCCGCCGAGTCGTCTGACCGGCGCCTCTCCCCCTCTCCCCTTTCTCGCACCGCCGCTCCACCCCTCATGGGCTTCGGCGTGCCTTCATTCGAACTGGAGTTCCCGTGTACCTCGCCGAACAGGTCATACAGCTCGCCTACGACCCCGGGATCAAGCCGAACGAGGGCGGGCTGCCGGGCCTGAACGTCCTCAAGCAGGTGATGGGCTCCATCAACTTGTTCGGTCTCATCGCCGTGGTCGGCGCCCTCGCCGTCAGCGCGGGCGTGTGGGCCTGGGGCCACCACTCCGGCGGCCACCAGGCCGAGGCCAACGGAAAGAAGGGCGTCCTGGTGAGTGCCGGCGCGGCCCTTCTGCTCGGCGCGGCAAATGGTGTGGTGGCGTTCTTCAGCACGCTGGGGACGCAGGTCCGCTGATGCCTTCCCACTCCTCCAACCCCGGCGGCGCATCTCGCGTGCGCCGCCGGGCGCTGCTCGGCACCGTCGTCCTGGCGGTGCTCGTCGCTCTCGCCGGCCTGGCCGCCTACCTCACCCGCGACGGCAGGACACCTGCCAAGGCCCCCGTCCCTCCTCCGAGTTCGCCGCCGGCTTCCTCCTCGGCAGTCTCGCCGCCTGGGCCGCCCACGGTGATCACCCGTCCCCGCTCCCTGCCGGTTCCGCCGAGGACCACCGACCCGATCGCCTTCGGGAAGGCGGCCGCAGCGGCGCTGTGGTCGTATGACACCCGGGCGTACCCGCAGGCCGAACTGCGGCGCGCTCTGCACGCGTGGCTGACTGCGGAGGCCAAGTACGCCGACGCGGCCTCCGTCGACCGGGGTATCCCCTCGGCGGTGCTGTGGAAGGAGATGGCCGCCAACGGCCAGTTCGCCACGGCCACGGTGAACGAGGGGCACTTCCCGAACGCCTTCACCCGGGCCCTTCAGGAGAACCCCGGCGCGATCACCCAGGCGTACATCTACGCCGTCACGGTCTCGGGGAAGCAGACGATCGCCTGGAAGGGCTCGCCCGCCGGCGGCGCGGAGAGCCGCTCCACCACCCTCGCGGTCCAGTGCCGCCCCCACCAGCCCTGCGCCCTGGCCGGCGTCATGCCGTCCGTCGCGCCCTGACCCACGTTCCCGAAAGGAGGTACCACCATGGACGTCTGCGGCCTTCCGATGATGGACAAGGTGTGCACCGCCGTCGACTTCGCCACCAACCCGGCCGGGGCCGTCACCGACGGCATCGGCGCGTGGATCGCGAAGTCGGCCGGCGAACTGGCGGCCAGCGCGGCGGACCTCGCCGCCAAGGCCGTCAACCAGACAACTGCCATCGACCTCAACGCCGGCTGGTTCCGGGACAACTACCAGCTTCTGCTGCCCATCGGGCTCGCCCTGACGGTCGGCATCTTCTGCATCCAGCTCATGCTCGCGGCCTGGCGGCGCGACGAGCGGGCCTTGGCCCAGGCCGCGATCGGCACCATGACCGGCGTCCTGTTCAGCTTCTCCGCCATCGCCTTCACCACCGTCGCCATCACCGTGGTCGACGCCCTGTCCGACGGCCTGTTCCAAGCCGCCAACACCTCGGTCGACGACGCGATCCGCCGCGTCGTGAAAATCAACCAACTCGGTGCGATGTACGGCCTGGGCTGGGGAGTTCCCGCCCTGGTCGCCTTCGGGTGCGCGATCGGCGCCTTCCTGTACTGGGGCGTCATGGTCGCCCGGAAGGTCGGCGCCCTGATCATGGTCTCCCTCGCCGTGTTCGCCGGCGCCGGCGGCGGCTGGGAGGTCGCCAAGCGCTGGCGGCGCGGCTGGATCGAGGCCACCGCCACCCTGATCGTCTCGAAACTCCTGATGACCGTGGTCTTTTTGATCGGCGTCTCCGCCATGGGCAAGAGCGACGCCAACGACGGCCTGTCGGCCCTGTCGGACGCGATGGCCGGCATCGTCGTCATGGTCCTGGTCCTCCTGTGCCCCTACGCCACGTACAAGTTCGTCCACTGGGCGAGCGACGGCGGCGGCCACGACGACCTGCACCGCACCGGCGTCGCGGGCATGGCCATCGCCGCCGGCGCGGCGAAGACCGCCGGCAGCCTGGCGATGCGCGTCGGGACCGGAACCCCCGCCCCCCAGGGGCCGAGCCAGGTTCCCGGCGCGGGCGCCGACGGTGTCGCCTCCGGCATCAACCCCGCAGGCGGCAACCTCAGCAAGGAGGGCATCGACACCGGCCCGCCCAAGCCGCAGACCCGCTTCCGGTACGGCGAGGACCCGAACGCGACCGGCGACAAGGGCCGGGCCCTGATCCAGCGCCCCGGCATCCCGCCGCTCATCACCCGGCCCGGCGAAGAGGAAGCGGAAGGTTCCCAGCTGGCCGTCCAAGCCGTCAGCGGCAGCTCCGGTCACTCCACCAGCACGTCGGCTCCGGGCAGCGGCGTGAGCCACATCGGCACCACGCCGCCCGCCGGGCCCTCGGCGGCAGCCACCGGCTCGCCGACGCCGACGCCCTGGGTGTTCCCCACCCAGCCGCCCGAGGGTTCCTGACCCTTCCCCACCGGGGGCGGGCTGCCTCTCCGCAGCCCGCCCCTCCCGATTCGACCGTCGAAGGAGCCCCGCCGTGTCCTCCAGAAGAGCGCCGCCCGCCCCGTACCTCGTTCACCTCCACCGTCTGGAATCCTCATGTCCGGTAAGCACCAGGCCGAAGTCCCCTCGGCCACCGTGAAGTTCCCCCACCGCAGCAGGCGCGGCGTGCTGCTCGGCCTGACCGCCCCGCAGCTCCTCGCCGCCGGACTCACCGGCCTTCTCCTGCTCGCCGTGATCCTCGCCCGCGGCATGGTCGGAGCCCTCGCGCTCATCCCCCTGTGGGCCGTCATCGCCCTGTTCGTCTTCGTCCGCCACCGGGGCCGTGCCCTGGCCGACTGGACCCCGGTCGTCGTCCGGTACGCGCTGCGCCGGATGCGCGGCCAGCTCGTCTGGCTCACCCGCCCCTCGCGCCGGCCGACCCGCGAGGGACTGCTTCACCTGCCCGGCACCGCCGCGAGCCTGCGCGTGGCCACCGCCCCGGACGGCCGGTACGGCGCGGTCCACGGCCCGCACAACGGCACGCTGACCGCCGTCGTCAAGGTCTCCTCCCGCGCCTACGCCCTGCTCGACCCGGGCACCCAGCACGCCAACGTCTCCGGCTGGGGACGGGCCCTGGCCGCGCTCGCCCGGACCGGGCAGATCGCCCGCATCCAGGTGATCGAGCGCACCGTCCCGGACTCCGGCGACAGCCTGCGCCGCTACTGGGAGGAGCACGGCCGCCCCGACACACCGGTGGCCGGCGCGATCTACAACGAACTGATCCAGAGCGCCGGCCCCGCCGCCGCCCCACACGAGGCGTACGTCGCGCTGTCCCTGGACACCAAGGCGGCACGTCGGCTGATCAACCAGGCCGGCGGCGGCCTGACCGGAGCCTTCAGCGTCCTGGCGCAGCTGACCTCGACCTTCGAGCAGGCCGCGCGGACCGCCGGCCTCAACCCGGCCGGCTGGCTCACCGCCCGCGAGATCGCGGCCGTCGTCCGCACCGCCTACGACCCCAAGGCGCTCGCGGCGCTCGACCGATGGTCGGCCACCGGACGCCCCGAGGCCGACGCTGCCGCTGCCGGTCCGGTCGTGGTCGTGGAGAAGGCGGACCACATCGCGACCGACTCCGCCGTCCACGCCACGTACTGGGTGGAGAACTGGCCGAGGACCGAAACCAGCGCCGGCTTCCTGCACCAGCTCCTGTTCACCGGCGGGGTCCGGCGCACGCTGTCGCTCTCCTACGAGCCGAAGGGCCTGGACGCCGCACTGCGCGACGTCCAGCGCAAGAAGGCGTCGGTCATCGCCGATGCCGCCGAGCGGGCCCGGCGCGGACAGGTCGACTCCGAGGCGGACTCGATCGAGTACCAGGACATCAAGGCGCGCGAGCGGCAGCTCATCGCCGGCCACGCGGACGTCGCCCTGACTGGTCTGCTGACCGTGTCGGCCGACTCCGAGGAGGAGCTGCGCACCGCGTGCGCGGTCGTGGAGACCGCCGCCGTCGGCGCCCAGCTCGACCTCCGGCCGCTGACCTGGCAGCAGGCCGAGGCGTTCACCGCCGCTGCCCTGCCTCTCGCCCTCGCTGCCTGACTCCCGGCGCCCCCAGTCGAAAGAGCACTCCCGTGTCCCGCACTCCCAGCACGACCGCGCAGGACTTCGTGCCCTTCGCCACCGCCGCGCTCGACTTCCACCGTGCGCTCAACATCCCCGGCGGCCCGCTCATCACCACCCGCGCCGAGCTGGATGCCCTGCACTCCCATCTCGTCTCGCTGTACGGACTGCTCGATGCCCACGCCGTCCGCGTCGGCCGGCTCCTCCCGGCCGAAGGCGACCACCTGCGGGCCGCCCGCACCCGCATCTGGCAGGCCGCCGACCACCTCCACGCCGCCTACCACGCAGCTCCCCGCCCGGACTCCGGCGAGGTGCCCGAGCGCGAGGCGTGCCGGGCCGGCCTGCCCGAAGGGGCGCCGGAGCTGACCGTCTGCCAGCGCCATCAGCGCACCGCGCACGTGGTCCGCCGCCGGACGACCCCGGCCGACCTCCACTCTCCCTTCACCGGCCTCACCCGCCACTGACCCGCTATCCCCTGCTCGGAGAAACGTTCATGCCCCGTACCCGCGCCAGCGCCTCCCACCTCTTCGTGCCCCACAAGGCATCGCGTACCCAGCGAAGGGCCGCCCGCGCCGGCTTCGCCGACGCCCACCGCCAGGCCCGCCGCGCCGAAGCGTCCCCGAGGCACCGTGCCCAGGAGACCGCCGATCCGGAACTGCGGCCGGCCTACCCGCCAGCCGGGCGGCCCGGACCGGCCTCGGCCCGCGGCGGCAAGCTCCGCCTTCCCGCCCACCGGATGACCACCGCCACCGCGTCCGGCGCCTATCCGTTCGTCGCCGAGGGCGGCCTGGGGGCGGAGGGCGTCTTCATCGGCCGTGACGTCCACGCCGAGGCCGCCTTCTGCTTCGATCCGTTCTCGCTGTACGGCAGCGGTCGGATCGAGGGCTTCACCAACCCCAACGCCGTCCTGGCGGGGATCATCGGCATGGGCAAGTCCGCGCTGGCGAAGTCCATCGCCACCCGGTCGATCGCCCACGGCTACCGGATCTACATTCCCTGCGATCCGAAGGGCGAGTGGACCGGCGTCGCGCAGGCCCTTGGCGGCTACAGCATCGCGCTGGGCCCCGGCCTGCCGGGCAGGCTGAACCCGCTGGACGCACCGGCCCGGCCAGCCTCGGTCAGCGAGGACGACTGGGCGAGCGAGGTCCGAAAGCGGCGCCTGCTGCTCCTGGCCGGGCTGGCGCGCACCGTCCTGAAGCGCGATCTGCTGCCGATGGAGCACACCGCCCTGGACCTCGCCCTCGACCTGGTCGTCGCCGAGGCCGCCGCCCGGGGCGCGGTGCCGCTGCTCGGCGAGATCGCCTACGTCCTCGGCTCGCCCCAGCGCCTCGACCAGGCCCTCGGTAACTCCTCCGGGCACCTGGGGACGGCCGCCCAAGACGTCGCGCACGCCCTGCGCCGTCTCGTGCATGGCGACCTGAGCGGCATGTTCGACGCTCCTTCGACGGTCGCGTTCGACCCGACCGCGCCGATGCTGTCCATCGACCTCTCCCGCCTCGGCGGTGCCGGCGACGACACCGCACTGGTCCTGGCCATGACGTGCGCGAGCGCGTGGATGGAGTCCGCCCTCGCCGACCCCGCCGGCGGCCGGCGCTGGGTGATCTACGACGAGGCGTGGCGGGTGATGCGGCACGTCGGCCTGCTGGAGCGGATGCAGTCCCAGTGGAAGCTGAGCCGTGGGCTCGGCATCGCGAACCTCATGGTCATCCACCGGCTCAGCGACCTGCTCTCGGCGGGCGACGCGGGCTCGCGCGGCCGGGTCCTGGCCGAGGGCCTCCTCGCCGACTGCTCCACGCGCATCATCTACCGGCAGGAGCCCGACCAGCTCGACGCCGCCGCGTCCCTGCTCGGCCTGACCGGCGTCGAGACCCAGGCAGTGTCCGCGCTGACCAAGGGCCGGGGCCTGTGGAAGGTCGCGGGCCGGTCCTTCATCACGCAGCACATCCTCCACCCGGCCGAACGCGAACTGTTCGACACCGACGCCCGGATGTCGGCCTAGACCATGGCCGGAGGAACGATCATGTCCATTTCCCCCAGCTCTCCCGCCCCTACCGAGAACCCGCCGGCGGCCGGCGAGGACCTGGCGTGGCGGAATCACATCCCGGCCCTGGCTGCTGCCGTCGCCGGGATCCGGCAGGCGTCCGACGCCTGGGACGCGGTCTCGGACTCCTTCTGCGACACCGACGGCTGGACCGTCGACGAGCAAAGGTACGAGGACGGGAAGGTGAAGCGCGACGCCGAGGCGTGGCGGCACGTCGAGGTCTTCCTCGACCACGGCCCCGAGGTCCTGGCCGGCGTCCGCGCGACCGCCCGGAGCGCCGACTACGCCGAGGGTCCCCTCAGCGAAGACCTCCGCTGGCTGCGCGGCATCGACGCCACCCTGGAACACGCGGGCCAACTCCAGCGCGAGTGGGACCAGATCCTAGCCCTCATGGACGCCTCCATGCCCGGCTCCCGGCAGCTCTACGAGGACCGGGCGAAGGAGGAACGGAACGCCGACGGCTGGCACTACGCCGACGAGCTGGCCATCCGCGGCCCCGCCCTCGTCCAGGCCGCCGACCACCTGGCCCGCCGGGCGGACACCGAGCAGTCCGCGCACACGACGCGGGCGCGTGCGGCTCTCGCCCGCTCCGCCTCCGGCCTTCGCGGAACCATGCCCGCCTCGCCCCCAGCGCCGCCGGCACCCGGCGCACCGGTCCCGGGCCGCTCCCGCTGACGCCCGTAGCACCGAGTCCCGGCCGGGCCAAACCGCCCGATCACCAGATCCTCGTGGACCACCGCCCGCCCCACACGGTCCGGTCGGCGCTCACCGCGGCGCCGGCCGCCGGGACGTCTCACCACGGAGAAGACCCATGAACCCAGACCACCCCCTGGTCACCGCACGGACCAGCTCCTTCTCGCCCCTCGTCGACGCGGATCCGAAGCGGGATCGCGGGTACGGCTACCTCACCGGTCCCCTCCGCCGGCGGGGCCTGGAGGTCACCGTCGAGTACGGCCTGAGCGACTACGTCGTCGACGTCGCCCTCCCCGACGGAAGTTCAATGATCATCTCGCCGCCGCAGGAACCGCCTTCCGAGAACCCCGACTTCCCCGAGAGCTGGACGGTGGTCCGCCACCGGGAGGCCGGACCCGCGGTGTACGAGGTGATCTACGACTCCGAGCCCGAGGGCCCGGACGCCCCGCACGGCGGCAGCGTCTCAAGCCTGCTCGCCGCCGTCGACGCGCGCCTGGACCAGCTCGGCGTACCGCCGCGCCCCGAGCAGTACCGCGCCTTCCAGGAGCACGCCGCCGGCCCCGTTCCACCCCGGGTGAGCGCTGCTCTCTCGCCGTCCCCGTCGGCCGGATCGCGCACGGTCCGCACACCTCTGGCTGCGGATCCGCCCCCTCGTGCCGCGCTGCCTCCCTCGCGCTCGTCCACCACTCCTGGTCGCTGACCTCTTCCCGTCTCGGAGCGCGCCGTATGCCTCGCATCAGCAGAACCGTTCCGGCCCTCGCTCTCTCCCGTCATCGAGCCCGCACCGGATGGATCAGCCGTGTTGCCCAACTCCGCCGAAGAACTGCTCGCCGACGTCGCCGTCGGCCGCCACCCCGATCACGGCATCGTCGCCGCGAACCCCAAGAACCTCCCCGCCGGCACGTGGATGCTGGAACGGCTCGACTTCCGCCCCGTCCCGGGCGAGCCCACCCTGTACGCCCTGACCGACCAGCAGCGCGACGGGCAGGGCCGCGCCACCCGGGCCGTCGAGCTGCTACGCGACGCCGACTTCCGGGTCGACGCGGACGCCGTGTTCGAGCCCTCCCTCGCACCCGGCGCGGGCCCTGCCCCGAGCCGAGTCCCGCTCGGCGAGCCCGAGGTCGCCTTCGCCGAGCATCCGCAGCTCGGCATCGTCGCGGCCCTCGACGATCGCGCCTCCGGAATCACCGGAATCGCCCTGCTCGACCACGGCTGGCGGCACGACCCCCGCCTGGACATCTACACGCTGCCCGCCTCCACCCGCCGCGACGAGGCCCTGGGGAAGGTCGCCGGCGCCACGCTGGACCTGTACCGATCGGATGTCCGGGTCGCGGTGCACCCCCGCCTCGCCCAGGAGGTCGCGAACCGTCGCGCCGCCCCCGCGCCGCCCCCGTCCCCAGACCGCGACCGCGACCGCGACCGCGACCGCGACCAGGGTGCCGGCGCCCGCCGTTCTCCGATCAGCGCCGCCGCACTCGCCTCCAGTCCAGCCGTCGCCGGCCTCCCGGGCAAGCGACCGGTGGCCGCGCCCGCCATCCCCGCCACGGCGGCCCAGCCTGTCGATCCGCGCATCGCCTTCTCTCGCAACCGATGACCCAACTCCCCCAAGGAACACGCCCCATGGCTGTGAAGACCATCTGGCCGATCGATCACTCCTGCGGCCATCACTCCGACCGTGACCTGTCCGGTCGGCCGGCCGACCGTCGCGCAGGCTTCGCCGAGTGGCTCGCCACACAGGAGTGCACCGCCTGCTGGCGTACCTCCAAGGAAGCCGACGAGCAGGACAAGGCAGCCTGGTTGGAGACCAAGCGGGCTGAGGAGCAGGCCGAGTCCGAAACCTGGTCGCAGCAGTACCGGATGCCTCCGCTGGAGGGAACCGAGCGGGCCGTCTCCTGGGGTGTGCGCTGCCGCCACCAGATCCTGGCCGCCGCCTACACCGCCCTGGTCGTCGAAGGCGACACCAGCGAGGCCGACTGGGAGGCCATCGAGGAGTCCGCTCGCACGGTCACCCGCGCCGGCTGGTGGATCGACCAGCGCTCCTCCGAGCCCGACGACCTCCCCGAGCTGCTCCAGGCTGCCACCGACGCCGACCGCCCCACCGAGAACCCTTACTTCTAGCCGTCCGGTGCCCCGCCGCGGCGGGGCACCGGGCTCTCGCTTCCCGTCGCCCAAGGGAGGCCCCGGTGCGGCTCGCGGTCTCTATCAGCGATCCCCGGCCGGGCCAAATCACGGATTCTGCGGATCCTCTCCCCTGTCGATCCGATTCCCCACGCCCAGGAGCCCGTGTGCCCACCCCTTCGATCACCATCTCCTCCGAGTTCAGCGGCAGCGTCGTGGCCAGGGGTGCCGCCGACGATCTGTCCGCGAGGCTCCTCAAGCACGCCGGCTTCCAGCAGATCGAGGACTGGCACGGCCGGCGCCACCGGCTTCCCACCACGATGCCGGTCGCCGACCAGGTCGCCATCGCCAGCCACGCCGCCGAGATGCTCCGCGCCGCCCGCTACGACGTCGACCTCGCACCCTCTCTGGACGAGGCCCGGATGAGTATCCCGGCGAACCTCCTTGAGTCCTACGCCGCCGGCGCCGCACTTCTCCAGATCACCGACGAGATCAGGTCGGCCGAGAACGGCGAGGGCCTTCGGCGAGCGGTCGACCAGCTCCTCCACCCCGAGCACGGGGCCCTGGAACGCGTCCGGGAAGCGCTGGAGGCCGCCGGCGAGCACATCAGCGACCTCGACGACGAGGCGTACCGGCTGGCCGACCGGTTCGGCTTCGCGGCGGACTTCGTCTGCTCGGCGCAGTCGGAGCTCGTCGACTCGGAGGACGAGCTGCGGCGTGTCAGTGGACCGTCCCGGTCCGAGGCCGAGTCGGCGACGCGCTCCTCGAACCCGTCCGCCTCCCGGAGCGCGGCGCTGGCCATCTCGCCCGCGGCGGCCAAGGTCGACGTCGCCACCGTGGCCTTCGGTAGCGATGTCGCGGAACCCCGTTCGTCCGCCCGTCCGTCGCACCTCTCCGGCCCCCGGCGGTAATCGGATGTTCTCTTCCGCCGCGTCCTCCGCCGGTCTGTCCCTTACGTTCCCGCCCAATCCGTAAGGAGTAGTCCCGTGACCTGCACGAGAGCCGAGCGCGCCCCGCCCCCGCCCGCTCGCTCGCACCCCAAGGAACTTCCACCCGTGCCCTCCCCGCGCACCAGCGCGCCGTCGACGACCACCGGCTCCGACGCGCTCCTCTACCTCCTGTTCGGCGTCCTCGGCGCCGCCATGGCCTTCGGCTCGCTGGCCTGGCTGACCGGCAACCTCACCAACGCCCTCGTCGGAAGCGGCCCGTGGGCCCCGTTCCGCGCCACCGACGCCCTGCTCCACCCGGACATGCTGTGGCCGGCCCTGAGCAGCACCGCGCTGCTGGTCGGCGCCCGCGTCGTTCCCGCCCTGCTCACTCTGGCCCTGCTCACCACCGGTCTGGTGCTGTGGCTGCGCCGACGTGCCGGCGCCAAGACCGGTCTCGCCCGCAAGGGCGACCTGGCGCCGCTGCTGGACAAGGAGATCACCGCCAAGGCCAAGAGCCTGCGTCCGTCCCTCGGCGACCGGGAAAACAAGGAGGTCGCTCCCGCTGACCGCGGCATCCTGCTCGGCACCCTCGACCCGGGCCGGGCCGAGGTCCGGGCCTCGTGGGAGGACGTGATCGTCGCGATCATGGCCCCTCGTTCCGGCAAGACGTCCGGCCTGGCGATCCCCGCGATCCTCGCGGCCCCCGGCCCGGTCCTGCTCACCTCCAACAAGGCGGCGAACGACGCGTTCACCGCGACGGTGGACGCCCGCGCCGAGGTCGGCACGGTCTGGACGCTCGACCCTCAGCAGATCGCCCACCATCCGCGGGAGATGTGGTGGGACATCCTGGCGGACGCCCGCGATCTGGCCGGGGCGAAGCGGCTGGCGGGGCACTTCGTCGCGGCGAGCGCGGACGAGTCGAGCGGCTCCGACTTCTGGTCCACCGCCGCGTCCAACACGCTCGGCGCCCTGTTCCTGGCCGCCGCGAGCCACCGGCGGCCGATCACCGACGTGCTGGCCTGGCTCGCCTCCCCCGCCGACCGGACCCCGGTCGACCTGCTCACCGACGCCGGCCACGACGCGGTCGCCGCCCAGCTCCAGGGCACCGTCTCCGGTGCGACCGAGACCCGTGACGGCATCTATGAGACGGCGCGGCAGTACGCGAGCTGCCTGCTCGACCCGGACGTCGCCGCCTGGGTCACTCCGAACGAGGACCTCCCCGAGTTCAAGCCCCTCGCCTTCGCCACCTCCCGCGACACGCTGTACCTGCTGAGCAAGGACGGCGGCGGCAGCGCGTCGGCGATCATCGCGGCGGCAGCCGACGCGGTGATGCGCGCGGCCGTGATCGTCGCCGAGCGCTCCGGGGGTCGGCTCGACCCGCCAGCCCTGTGTGTCCTTGACGAGGCCGCGAACGTCTGCCGGATCTCTGACTTGCCGGACCTGTACTCGCACCTGGGCAGCCGGGGTGTCATCCCGGTGACGATCCTGCAGTCCTACCGGCAGGGCCAGCGGTGCTGGGGCGAGGCCGGGATGGACGCCCTCTGGTCCGCCGCCACTGTCAAGATCGTCGGCTCGGGCATCGACGACGCGGACTTCGCCGACCGCCTCAGCAGGCAGGTCGGCGACCACGACGTCCAGACCGTCTCGGTCTCCACGAGCGAGGGCGGCAAGTCCACCTCGGTGAGCATGCGCACCGAGCGGATCCTGCCCCCGGACGCGATCCGCGCCCTGCCCAAGGGCAAGGTGCTGCTGCTGGCCACCGGCCTGCGGATCGCCATGCTCAACATCCGGCCCTGGTACAAGGAGCCCTCCGCCAAGGTCGTCGGGCCAGCCTCCGCCCGCGCCACGAAGGCGATCACCGAGCGGGCCCTGGCGAAGACCGTCGGCCACGACGACTTCGGGCTGTCGGCATGAACGCGCCCACGCCGCCCTCCGTCGGGCTGGCCCAGTCGCCGGCCGTCCTGCGCGCAGGCCGGTGGTGGCTGGTCGGCGAGGCCGGGTCGGTTCCGCTCTCCGACCCCGCGTTCATCACCGTGTTGAACGGCTTCGCCGAGGCTCTGTCCGCCGCCGACCGGACGGTCGCCGCTCTGCGTGCCCGACCGGATGAGCCGTCCGCTGCGTCCGTTCCCCGTACGGGAAGCCGCCGGCGATGAACCCGCTGATGGACGCCGAGCAGGCGGTTCTCGGCGCGGTGCTGCTCGACCCGGGCCAGCTCGCGCACCTGGAGTGGCTCGCACCCGATCACTTCTACCGGCCAGTCCACCAGGCCCTGTTCGGCGCGCTGCGCAAGCTCCGGGGCGACGGCCACCCCGCGGCCGAGGGCGAGCGGCCGGTGCCGCTGTCGTGGGTGACCGACGCGGTCACCGAGGCCGGTCTTCACGTACGGGGGCTGACCGCCTCGTACGCCCATGTACTGATCTCGGCCTGTCCGCGTCCCGGGCATGCTCCGGTGTACGGCCGCATGGTGCTGGAGGGGGCGATCCATCGCACCGTCACCGAGCATGCGGTCCGGCTTCACCAGGAGGCGCGCACGGGTGCGCTGCGCGGCGAGGTCGAGGGGACGCTGCACTACGCGGACGTCCTGGCGGGGGTGCTCACGGATCTCGCCCGGCGGTGGGGCACCGAACCGCGACCGGTCGCACCCGCCGTCCCGCCGGCCGTCACCCCGTCCGTCGTTCCTCCGGCGCAGGCCGATCAAACGGCCGAGGACGAGGCGTTCCTCCTGGCCCTCCTCGTCGAGCGACCGGGTGCGATGGGCAAGGTGGTCGACTGGCTGCGGCCGGGTGACTTCGCGGACCCGGTCCACGGACAGCTCTACCGGTGCCTCGGGGCGCTGCACCACCGCGGCGAACCCCTCGACCGGATCACCCTGCTGTGGGAGGCCCAGCGGCGCGGCCTGCTGGCCGACGGCACGCTGTCGAAGGACCGGTTCGCCCTCATCTGCGACGGCGTGGGGGCCGGCAGCGCCGAATGGCTCGGCCAGCAGGTGATGCGCTCCTCGCTCACCCGGACCGCCGCCGCCTCCGCGCGCGTCGTCCGGGCGCTGGCCGAGGACGAGGCCCTGGCTCCGGGGCGGCTGATCAACCACGCCCTGCACGCACTCGGTCCGCTCGACGAGGTCCGCGCACGCTGGCGGACCGCGCACGGCCGGACGGCCTCTCCGTCACCGGCCCCTACGTCTTCTCCGGACGGGCCACCGCCGGCGCGGGTGCACGCGGCTCTCAACCGCAGCGCCCCGCGTGCCGCTCCGTCTTCACCAGACCGGCTCTCCCTCAGGCCCGCCCCAACCGCCGCGCGCCCGCCCTCGCGCACCCACAGCTAACTCTCCCTTTCCACCACTCTGCTCCTCAAAGACGGGATCCACTGTGACCACGAACTCCCTTTCCGACGCCCTGGCCATACGCGCCATGGCCTCGTCCTTCGACGCCCAGCGTGGCAAGCTCCCGGTCCCCGGCGACCCCCACCGCCTCCCCGGAAGCATCGTTGTCGCCCAGCAGATCTCCGAACTCGGCAAGCTGATCACCGAGCTGGGCGACGAGGTCCTCTTCCGCGCCGTCAACAGGGAGGCCGGCTCCCGCACCACCCCGGCCGTCTCCGGTTTCTCCGCCGCCGTCCGGTACGCCGGTGAGGCTGCAACCGCTCTCGGAGAGGTGGCCCAGCAGCTCGCCTTCCTGGAGCAGACCGAACACCTGCACGAGGAGCCCGACGCCCGGGACGCCCGTGAGGCTGCGGGGTTGGTGATCGAAGACCGGCTCGAAACGGCGGACACGGCCCTGCGGGAGGCGGCCGACTCCCTGCACGCCGCCTCGACCACGGTCTCGCCACCGTCCTCCCGGCTCCGGGCCGCTCTCACCCGGACCACCACCCCCGTGTACGGGGCCGCACCAGCTTCCCTCGCTCCGTCGGTGTCGGCGCCGGCTCCCGCAGCCCGGACCGTACGGGGCCGGTGACATGTCCTCCGCCGTCTCCCTCCAGCCGCTGATCGGGTCGCTCTGCTCCGGGTACGGCGGCCTCGACCTGGGGGTGCAGGCCGCTCTCGGCGGCACCCTGACCTGGCACGCGGAGGTCGATCCGAACGCCTCGCGCATCCTGGCCCGCCACTGGCCCGGCGTCCCCAACCTGGGCGACATCACGACCGTCGACTGGTCCGCCGTCCCCCGGGTGTGCGTCCTGACGGCCGGCTTCCCCTGTCAAAGACG
Organism: Streptomyces sp. NPDC047974; assembly: GCF_040653375.1. Lineage (NCBI taxonomy): Bacteria > Bacillati > Actinomycetota > Actinomycetes > Kitasatosporales > Streptomycetaceae > Streptomyces > Streptomyces sp. NPDC047974. Next base: position 91,032 of record NZ_JBEZNU010000016.1, on the reverse strand, counting down.
TCTCGGTCGCCGGCCGCCGGGCCGGACTCAACGCCCACACCCGCTCGGGGCTGTGGCTGCACGTCGCCCGTGCGGTCGAAGCCCTCCGACCCTGCTTGGTAGTGATCGAGAATGTGCGCGGCCTCCTCACCTCCCCCGCCGGTTCCCCTGGCGACGTGGAACCCTGCCCGTGGTGTCTGGGAGACACCGCAGGTCAGCCTCCTCTGCGGGCACTCGGTGCCGTACTCGGCTCCCTGGCCGACCTCCGGTACGACGCGCAGTGGCTCGTGCTTCGCGCCTCCGACGTCGGAGCCCCGCACCGGCGCGAGCGGACCTTCCTGGCGGCCTGGCCCGCCGGAGACCCTGTTCAAGACGCCTACCAGCAACATCGGGAAGAACGGCGGCTCGCAGCACCCGGCCAAGAGGAAGAGCGGGGGGCACGGGCCGAACCTGGCCGACGAGGTCGAGTGGCTCCTGCCGACCCCGAAGGCGTCGGACGGGATCAAGGGTTCGCCCAACCAGCGGCACGGGAACGGGGACATGACCCTGCCCAGTGCGGCGGCCTCGCTCTCCCCCGCCCGGCGGACCGGAAACGCGAGCACCCGCTCGGGCAGGGACCGGCGCCCTCCCCTGCCGGCGACGGCCCTGCCGTTGTGGGCGGAGAAGGGCCCGGAAGCCGGGGAGGAGGCGGGCAGTGGGGACCGTACGCAGCCGCCATCACCCGATGGGAGAGGCTCACCCGCCCCGCGCCGGCGCCCACCGACACGGCCGGTCGGCTGCGGGCCGACTTCGTCGAGTGGATGCAGGGCCTCGACGCCGGCTGGGTCACCGCCACCCCGGGTCTCGGACGGCCTGCGCAGCTCACCGCCCTCGGCAACGGCGTCGTCCCACAACAAGCTGCTCGGGCCCTGCAGTTGCTGGCGCCACCGTTCCCGTGCTGTCCACGCTGCGCGGCCGGGTAGCGCTCCACTACCGGGTTTTTCCGGCCGGGCCAAACCACGGTTTCTCCGGATCCTGTCGGGCATGTCGCCGTCTCACAGATGGAGCCCGCCCCGATGTCCGACACCAGCCCGACCACCCCCGGCCCCGTGCCGTTCCGGGTCTCCGACGGAGACCTCGACGACCTCGCCAGCGTCCTCGCCAAGACCATCGCGGAGGTCAAGCGCCACGGCGTCATCCTCGACCGCCTCGGCTCCGAGCAGTCCGATCCCGTACCCGCTGCCGACGGGCAGGCGGACGGCGCTACGGAAGCCGGGGCGGCCGACCAGAAGGCCGAGGGTCCCACCTCGGTGTTCATCGTCGCCCTGGGCGGCGAGGCGTACGCCGTCGAACTCGCCGCCCTCAGCAACTGGGTGAACCACCTCCTCCTGCCGGTGTACGGCCGGGAGATCAGCACGACGCGTCCGTGGTGCGCGCAGTGGCACGAGCACCCGGAGGCCGTCGCCCGCCTCCACGCGCTCTGGCTCGCGTGGCAGCAGCTCACCGACACGGAGGCCGGTCTGGCAGGTCCGTCGACCTGGCACCGCGACCACCTGGACCAGGCCCTGGTGCACCTGCGTGCCCCGGACAGTCCGTTCGCCGCGTGCACGACGAGCCCGACCCGGCCCAACCACCGGGTCCTGTCCACTCCCGCCCCCGAGTACGCGGAGGCGGCGGCGTGAACGACGACTTCGACTTCGACTTCGATCTCGACGAACTCGCCCCGGCCGATGACGCGTCCGCGGACGCAGTGGAGCGATTCTGGTCCGGCGACCTGAGGGCGCTGTCCCAGCACCACACCACGCCGAACGGCTCCCACAGCTTCGTCGTCGCCCACGATCAGTCCGTCACGTGGGGGGTGCCCGGCGAGCCACAGGTCATGGCGATCGCGGTCGCGCGAGACCTGAGCCGGTTCACGTTCACCCTGGAGACGAGCTACCACGCGACGGTGTCCTTCGCCCAGGCGTGGCTGGTCGAGCGCGGCTGCCCGCCCGAGAAGATCGGCAAGGTCCACGGCGACGCCGTGAAGCCCGCCGACGACCTCACGATCCAGGTCGAGCGACAGATCCAGGGATCGGGCACGCGGTACGAGGTCCTCGACACCCACACCTCGGACTTCGTCCCGAGCGAGACGTGGACACTGACCCGGGACACCCAGCCTTCCGAGGCGCCGATCCGGGTCTTCCACGAAATGTGGGACCACGCCGCCGGCACGTACACGATGCGCGAGGGCGCGTTCGCAGACGAGGACGCCGCCCGCGCCTGGCTGGACGTCCGGGACGGCCCGCTGCCCGAGCCACCGGAGTACCGCTACGCCGACGGCGCCGTACTCCGGGCCCGCGCCGCCCTCTCCCGGTCGGCCGACACCCCCGCGATACCGAAGGCCGGCGTCGACGCCCCCCGCACACCGCCGGCCGCACCAGACCGCCGCCCAGCCCAAGGACGGCTGCTGTGAGCCGCGCCCGCTTCGCCTTCGCCGCGCACCCCGATGCCATCGCGGACCTGCGGGAACTCCCGGACTACATCCGCGACCTGGCGCTGCTGGAACTACAGAACCTGGTCCACGGAAGCGACGACTGCCTGCCGTTGAAGGGCCGCCTCGCCGGCTACCACAAGGTCTACGTCGACCCGTCCGTGTCCTACCGGCTGGTCATCCAGTTCCGCCCGGCCCCTCCGACCTCGAACCACAAGCGCGAGATCTACCTGGTCGCCGCCGGGAGCCGGAAGGACTACGCGGTCTACCGCACGGCCCACCTGCGCACCGCCCCGACGCAGAACACCGAGGCGGCCTCCGCCGCCGAGGCCCGCGTCCAGGCCGCCCGGTCCCGCTCCTCCCTCACCGCCGACCGCCCGCCGGCCACCCCGGCAACTCCCGCACCGGCGGTCCCCACCACGACCGCCGCCTCCCGAAAGGCCCCCTCGCGATGACCGACGACCGCGCCCCCCTGTCCCGTACCGAACTCGCGGGCCTTCTCACCGAGGCCGCGCAGAGCGTCTCGGGCATCGTGACCGCCGAGTACCCGACGGCCGCCAGCCGCTCCTACCTGCACCCCGTGCTGGGCCCGCTGTCCGCCGGACCTCGGGTGGTCGGTGAGCTGAACGACCGGCTCGAAGGGCTTGTGGCCGCCGTGCCCCGCCCGGCCACGCCGGCGGGACTGTTCACCCTTGCCTCCTACGCCGCCGCGCTGGGCTGGCTCACCGAGTCCTTCACCGAGCTGACCGCCTCGGTCGACCAGATCTGCACCCGCGTGGGCATCCCCTCCGAGCCCCGGGACCCGGCCTTCGCCACTTCCGGCGATGCCGGCCAGGACGGCGAGTTCGATCTCGCGTTCAACGCGCTGGAGCTGGCGGCGATCCGGACCGCCGCCGAGGCCGCCGGCCTTTCACCGAGCGACTACGTCGAGGTCCTCTCCCAGTCGCTGCTCGCCGCCTCCCGGATCACCGACGCCTGTATGGAGATCTCCAGCGGGCTGCTCGAAGACGCCGCGTACGTCCTGGACGAGGCGAGCGACCACGTCCGGACCGACGACGGACCGAACAACCTGCCCACCCTGGTCCGTTCCCTGCTCGCCCGGATGGATACGGCCCGGTGAACCCCTACGGCCCGAACGAGGAGCCCGGTCTCCACCTCGTCGCCGAGCCGGTCGCCGAGTCCGTCGCCAGGACGGCCAACACGGCCTCCCGCTCCCGCTGCCTCCATCCCGACAGGACGCTTCCATGCCCACCCCCGCTCAGCCCCCCGCCTTCTCCTTCGAATCGGTCGACGCACAGCGCGTCGAGGATGCACTCGCCCTGATGGGGCCGAAGTGGACCACCTGGACCGTGATGACCATGCTCCAGGAGGGCCGTCCTCTACAGGTGCGGGACGTCGCCGCCAGGCTTCCCTTCGTCAGCGAGCAGCTGGTCGGCAAGCGCCTGGCCACCATGCGCACGGACGGACTGGTCATCCGAGCCGACACCGGCCACGGGGCTCCGTACCGGCTCAGCGCTCTCGGCGAGTCCCTGACGCCCGTGCACCGCACCTTGGCCGACTGGTCCCGGAACTACCTGTCGGCTGGCGCGACAGCCGAAGCCGAGCGCGTCGAGGACGCCGTGCAGCGCCTGCGGCTGCGGCACACCACCGCCATGGTCCAGGTCCTCGACAAGGGCGGTCCTATGCGGTTCGTCCACATCGCCGAACAGGCCGGTCTGGACTACGCCTTCACCCAGCACCGTCTTCTCCGGCTCCAGGCCGACGGCCTGGTCACCCGCACGGGCCCGCGCCACGGCGCCCCCTACGTCCTGACTGACGCAGGCCGGGCACTGGGGCCCGTCTACGCGGTCGTCGACCACTGGAGCGCTGCCCTGCCCACGCGATGGACTACGCCATCTCCCGCCTCCGTCACAGCAGCCCAGCGGACCCACCCCGGCATCCCGTTGGGGGCGGACGGTGCCCGGACCGCAGCGGCCCTGCGCCGGAGCACCGCTGTGCCGGCCTCCCCGTTCAGCCACGCCCCCAGCCGCAACCGCGGGTGCCGTCCTACGTGACCGCCCAGTCCACTCCGGGGCGGTCACAGTGAGCCGGGCGGTGCTGAGAACCGCGGCGCCTCTCCACCTCGCCATGGTGCTCGCGCGCGCTCCGGCCACCCACTCTCTGTGCGCGCGGGCCCCTCCCCTTCTCCCTCCGTGCCTGGAGCTTCGACCATGCCTCCCTTTTCCGACCCGTCCCGCTTTGAAGAGGTACTGGTCAGCCCCCTGTATCTCGCTGGCTCCAACGGGGCCGGTGACGTCGGCTTCGCCCCCGTGGCCCACTGGCCGCACCACCACCTCGACAACGGCCCCTGCCAGCTCCTCGTCACCTCGCCCGACCAGCGCATCAGGATCGGCTGGTTCGGCGACGACTTCGACCTGTGGAAGATCACCGCCGCCGAGGAGGCCGTTGCCCCGCCCCGCTGGACGGCAACCTTCAACCACGTCACCCCGGGCGAGATCGTCGCCGGCCTCACCACCGCCCTGGCCCAGGACTACGCCGCGTCCGACCCGTACGAGAACAACGGGCGCTTCCTGGCGGCCCCTTCGCTCGACCGGGCCGACGCCGTCCGGCCGCTGCTCGACGTCGGCTGGCGCCTTGAGCCGGCCATGCGCGGAACCGTCAGCGTCAGGGCTCCCGACGGCCAAGCAGGCGCCCTGATCCGGAACGATCTCCCTCCCTGGGACGATGAGGCCGTCACGCTGTGGGCCGGACCTCGGGGCTGGGGGACGCGGGCGGAGGCGGTATTCACTGCGCGAACCCCGGCCCACCTGATCGCCGCGACGGCCGCCGCGATGGCGAGTTCGGCTCCGGTGGTCCGCGAGCGGCACATGATCCACCGCGAGGTGGAACACCTGGTCACGCTGACCCCGGTCGCCCCGGCTGCCACTCCTCAGGTCTCTCGCGCTCCGACCCCGCTCGACGTGCGGCGTACCGCCGTCACCGAGGCCGTCCGCCGGGCCGCGCGCGCTCCGCGGACAGCCGCCGACCGCCGCGTGATGGCGGCCCAGAGCCGCACCACGTCCTCGGCCCGCATGCGGTCCTCCCCCCTTGCGCCCGCCGCCGAAGCCCGGCCGCCAGTCGCTTCGTCGCCGCGCCGGCACAGCCGCTGAATCCCGCCCGGCCCCACCCAGACGCTCCCCCTTCGCCTCTTTGCACACCGGGAGTCCCTCATGCCCGACACCACCGCGCTCGACCAGGCCACCTCCATGATCGAGAAAGCCTGGGCCCAGCCCATCGAAGTCCTGGAGGTCCTCGCGGTCCGCCGCCCCTGCGAGGACCCGCTCCTGCGCTCGGCCATGCACATCCGTACGGCCCTGGCGATCACCGACAACGCGGCGGCCGTCCACCAGGAACGGCTGCACGCCCTGACCCGGCCCGGGTACGTGCCGGCGTACTACGAGCTGGACCGGATCGTCAGCTCGGCCGCCGACCTTCGCGTCGCGCTCGCGGAGAGCGGTGCACACGTGCAGGCGATCCGGCGGGTGGTCGAGGCACGTGAAGCCTCCTCGACTGCGGACCGTGGCCCGGCGCCGAGCATGTCCCGGGCCGCTGTCGCCCGCTCGGGGATCGCCCCGCGCACCCCGGGCCGGCTGCCCGACCAGCCGGTTCCTGCGGCTGCCGCCGGGCCACGGGCGCCCGCCTCGGGGCCGCGTCGCTGACCGGTCAGGCGAGGTCCTCGTCGTGGTGGGCTTCGTCGGTACAGGTGCCCACCGCGCGGGCCAGCTCCTCCACCGTCAGCTCGACGCGCCGGCCGTCCGCGACCCGGTGCTCCACCACTGTCTCTTCGTCCGACCACCGGTCGGACTGCGCTCCGACGCCCCACTGACCGTCGGCGACCATCGAGATGTCGCCGACGGTCCACGGCCGCCCGGCGGCACGGATCTTGCGCTCCAGCCCGGCCCCGTCCCAGTGTCTGCTCGGCTCCGTCATCCCTGCTCCCCCTCCAGTCCTGTACGGCTCGTTGCCGTAACCCGGTTACGACAACTCCGGCCGCCGTTCCATTCCCGCGCTGCCGACGTCCTCGACTGCTGCCCGTGGCCAGTTCGCCCACGGCAGACGGGTCACTCCCGGAAACGACTACGGACTTCGGCACACCCCATGTCAACGTACGGGTGTCGAGAAAAACCGCAGGTCAACGAAGGGATCGTCCAACCGTGAACGCCTCCGCCACCCTCCTGCCCGCCGTCGTCCGCCCCTCCGTGGAAGACCGCCACTGGCTCTCCTCGGACCACTGCGCCACCCCGGTCCTCGAACTCCTCCACGCCCTCGACTGGGTGGTCGTCGACACCCCGGAGGCCAACGTCCACGCGACGAGCCCGGACGGCCGCGTCTACGTCGGCTGGCTCCCCGAGGACCCCGCCGCCTGGACGCGCGACATCGTCTGGCGCGTCCAGGTGCTGCCCACAGACGGCGACGCGTGGACCCAGGAGTTCGGCACCCACACCCCCGCCGAAGCGGTGGCCGGATTCATCGCCGCCCTCGTCGCCCACTCCTCCCGCTGAACCAGTGGCAGGGGCGGACGGGTGAACGTCTGCCCCTGCCGCCTGTTCTTACCGACTGGCCCTCTGAGCGGGCCCCGGCCGACCGCCCCCTCCCACTTCACCGGTCCACCAGGAGGTCCCGATCCCACGCATGCTCCTGGCCACCCGCCCCGGCTACCGCCGCAAGTGCGCCTTCGCCCGCCACTGCACCTGCTATCACCTCCCCGGCCGGTACGGCCGCCGCGCAAAGCTCCTTCGCCGCCGGGCCGCACGCCGAACCGAACAACGCCAATGGCGGCACCGCCCCTTCGAATGACCAAGCTCCTCCCGGCCTCCACCTCCAGAGGCCGGAACCTCCTACCCCGCACAAGGGCCTCGACATGGCATTCCGCGCTCCGCTCACCAACCACCACGCCGACGGCACCCTCTGCCCGGCGGACCACAGGCACACCAGCTCCGGCAAACCGCTCCACGACGACTGTTCGGGCCACGCGTACACCCAGGCCGTCTGCTCCTGCGGCTGGAAGATGAGGCAGCCCGGCAAGGGCTACGTCGCCGAGTGCCGCAAGCGGCACCTCGCCGGCCACGCCCAGGGACCGAAGGTCCTCCGGGACCTGCTCCGTCTTGACGCCTCCTGACGCTCCCACCCCGTACGCCCTCACTTCCTCCGGAGGCTTCCGTGCCCCAGTCCATGACCGTCGGCCACCTGCTCCGTCAGCTCCAAGACCTCGACCCCACGCTGCCGATCCGCCTCGCCGTCAGCCCTGACTGGCCCTTCGCCCACTACGTGGCGGCCGAGGTCGTCGTCCGGGACGGCAAAGCGTTCATCGTCGACGACGGCCAGGAGGGCTACCTCCCCCCGTCGGTGCGCAACGCCCTCTCCTGGTCCTGACCTCTCTCCCCCCTACGCCTTGGAGGCTTCCATCTCGCCGCGCACACACCCGCTGCACGGCCTCGCCGTTCGCCCCATGCCGGACGGCGTCCGCGGCGCGCTCATCCAGCGCGTCTCTCCTCAGCACGACGGTCCGCTCGACGTCACCTGGCTTCCCGCCGACGCCCCGAAGCTCCCCCTCGGCCGCATCCGCCTCCACTGGGAGCCCGCTTCCCGCGCCGGCTGGAACGTCAGCGCACACCTGGGTCTGGCCACCACCGAGGTGCACCTCGCCTCCTGGCCCACCGCCCCGGACGACTGGCCGCGCCTGGTCCGCCCGACCCTTCACGAGGTGACCGGCCTCTGCGCAGCCCTCGTGGTCGCGACCGGCGCCCTCGACCTCTCGAACCGCCTCTCCGGGGCCTGACCGACAAGCACACCAGGCCGCCTCTCGCCGACCAGGCAGGGGCGGCTTCGTCATACCGTCCCGCCCGCGCGTGCGTACGCTCATCCTCGACGAACAAGGAGGACATCGTGGCCGACCAGCCGCTCTGGGGGTACCCGGAGGTTGCCGCCCACCTGGGCATCAGCGTCCAGGCCGCCCGTAGCCGCAAAAGCCGGGGCAGCCTGCCCGCTCCCGACGACACCACCGTGCCGGACCGGCCCCGCTGGAAGCCGGGCACGTTCCAGGGATGGAAGCCGGTCGGCCGGGGCTTCCGCAGCGACCTGCGCAACACACCGACTCCCCCAGCCTCGTTCTCCGCTCCGGAAGCGTCCTGAAGCACCTTCTCACCGGAACCTTCGCGGTCACCGCCGCTGGCGCGGTCACCGCCGCCGTCGCCACTGCTCAGGACAACTTCTTAAGGCGGCCGGAGATCACCGCGCCGACCGTGCGGCACAGAGGGTCGGGCAGAGGGCGGGCAATCGCTCCCACGGCAGCGGCACCGGCCACCCCGCCGCGAGGAGCCCGGACACATCAGGCCCTGGTCCCGGAGCGCGACTCCAACCCCGTTGCTAGGGTGAAACGTTGGTTTCGATCAGGGGTGGGGGACCCATGACGTTCGACGACGAGTGGGCGGCACTCAAGTCCGACGCGCGAGACAGGCAGTCGGCGCAGATGAGCCTCAACACGGCTGGGGCCCAGCCCGGTGTTCCGGCATCCGGTACCGGTTCCGACCTCGTGGTGCACCGGGACGAGCTGGGCGCGGTCGGTAACGAGGCCTTCCGGATCCACGGCGAGCTGCGGAAGCGTGCTGACGTGGCGGGCGCCGGTGCCGACAAGGCCGGCGCGGGGACCACTGCGCGGGCTGCGGCGGAGTTGCAGGGTCACAACTTCAGCGCGGGTGGCGAGTTGTACACCACGCTCGAAGTCTGGACTTCGCAGGTGAAGACAGTTCTACAGATGTTCGCGCATATCTCCAACCACCTGGACTACTCGAAGAAGTCGCACGCCAACGACGACGTGGAGATCGCCGCCACGCTCAGAGGGCGGGACGGCTCCGCGGTGCCGGTGTCGGAGTTGCAGAAGTACGTGAAGTGATCAGGGGGAGCGGGACAGCATGGGGGCGTTCTCGTACACGGATCTGGTTGAAGCCGACCTGGACAAGCTGAGCTCGGCGGCCGAGGACTGGTCCTCGACGGCTGCCGGTCTGAAAAGGTTAACAACCGAGGTCTACAGCGGTCTCCTGCAGTTGTCCGACGGGGCCGACTGGGCTGGGCTGAATGCGGCCGTCACCAAGGAGTTCATCCGCAAGTCGGTCAAAGAGGTCGCGGATCTCCAGATGGAGGCGCAGAGCATCGCGTCAGTCCTCCGGGACGGGCACGCCGAGCTGAAGCACATCCAGAAGCGTGCTCGCGAGCTTTCCGCGGAGGCCCGCAAGGGTGATCCTGACCGGTCGGCGGGCCCTGATCCGGGGCTGTTGGTGTCGGATGGTCCCAACGGGACAGTGAAGGTCATGGAGGCCTTCTGCGGTGTGGAGGGCACGTCCCAGCGGACCAAGGATCTGATGCAGTGGTACGCCGATACCCTCACGGGTCTGGTGGCGCACGCGGCCGAGATCGACGCCGCCGTGACCCGGGCGCTGAAGCGAAGCCACGGCGGCGACCCGCACAACGCGGGGCACGCAACGTACACGTCGCTCGACGAGGACCAACTCCCCCGCGCCACCAAGCTCGCCTCCCTCGGGGGCGATGCGAACACGGCGCAGCGGGCCGAGCTGCGGCGGCTGTGGACATCGCTGAGCCCCCAGGCTCGTGCGGAGTTGTGGACCGGGCACAGGGACGGCCTTCTCGCGGCGGGACTGCTCGCTCCGACCATCAAGAAGGCCGCCCCCGACCGGGGCTCCGGGCCCCACGGTGTCGAAGCTCCGGGAGCCGAGGAGCGCAGGACCCGGGAGAAGATGAACCTGATCGCCGAGGCCGCCGACTGGAAGGGCGACAACGACGCCGCGCGGCACATGGCGCACTACCTCGGGAACAGCGGGACGGACATGGAGCTGCCCGTCGACAAAATGATGTCGGACGTGCCCGGCTTCAACGCGCACATTGAGGACGGCATCAGGGAACATCAGGCGGCTTGGCGCGACGACGCTCTCGCGGAGTTCCGGCGCAATGGCGGACAACCCGTCTCGATGTTGGTGGAGACCGGAAACCGGGACTTCTCCTTCACACGGGAGGTGAACAACAACTGGTTCTACGCAGTCGGGTCCACCCGGTCGAACGTGACCGGGGTGGTCACCGTCATAGCGGACGAGAACGGGCAGCCCAAGGTCGGTCTCGACTACCAGGCCAACGCCTGGGACCGCTACAACTGGGACGAGAGCAAAGGCGTGACCATCGATCTCCCGTGGGGCGGCGAAATGAGCATTCCGGACGGTCAGATGGCCCGCCTCCACACCACGGGCATCGCCCAGGAGTTCGACATGGCGGGCAGCAGCTCCGTCAAACACTACGATCTGGGCGGACTCGCCCCGAACCAGGGCTCTCTGCCGCAGCCGGACCAGCCGGGCCGCGAGGGCGACCGGACGGATCCGGGTCGTGAGCAGCAGGAAGCGCGATAGAGGATCACGGATGGACACCTTTCCCCCGACCGCTGCCGGCACCCGGCCCGTGCGCCGCCGCCGTGTGCCGGTCGCAGTCGTCGTCCTTGCGGTTTTCCTCGGCTGCGTCGCCACCGCGATCGGTGTGGTGTCCTGGGTCGCCGATGACGTGTCGTCGGATCTGACGGACCAGGAAATGACGTGTTGCTGGGAAGAAGGGGCCACGCCCGCCTGGATGAGCGACCAGCTCGGTATCCGCATTCCGGAGGGAGCCTCGGACCGGCGGTCGGGCTACAAGACCGGCCAGCGTTACGACACCGGCCTGCTCGCCTTCGTCCTGCCGAGCGAGGACGCGGAGCGGTACACGGGCAGACTCGTCCGGAGCGGCACCGAGATGATCGGGAACTTTCACCCCGAGGAGAAGGGCTACCGGCCCGCCGCCGCCTTCGGTCACCTCGGACTGCCTGAACCCGAGACGCTCGTCCAGGGCCTCCGGAAGGCCAGCCTGTGCCCGGAGGACCTGGCGTCCCCGGAGGGCAGATACCTCCGGCGCTGCGTCGACCTCTTCGCCCACGAGTTCACACCCGGCACCACGCGGATCTACGTCCGGTCGACCATCGAACCGTCCATCACGCCTCCACCCGCGAGCAGCGCTCCTTAGAGCACCCGACGCGGCTGACCAGCTTGAACGCCGAGGGGCGCCACCGACGTATCGGTGGCGCCCCTCGGCGTTTTACCTCTCGCTCGTCTACTTCAGGTAGATGCCCGCGAAGGCGCCGTCGAAGCCGAGCGCGGTGAGGGCCCGCTCGACGCTGGGGTAGTTCGTGACGTCCGGGGTGCCGATCAGAGCGTCGAAGTCGGCGCGGCTGATCTCGGGTTCGAGCCACTGGTCACCGCACCGGCAGCAGACCCAGACGTTGCGGCCGTGGTTGATGAGCAGCCAGTCGCGTCGGGCCTGACAGCCCGAGCACATCGCGGGGATGCCGCCGAGGGCCAGCTCGTGCGGGTGGCTGAGGCAGCGGGTCGCGCCGGGGCCGTCGGCCGGCTCTGTCTCGTTCTGGAGGTGCAGCAGGGGATCGGTACCGGCGAGGAGGGCGGGCAGCACGGGTGCCGGCTCGGTGGTGTGGTCGGTGGTTCTGAACACGAGCGTCATCTCCCGGTCGAGGGCTTGCTGTTTTCAGCCGTAACAGCCGGTGGAACCGCCTGTCCAGGCGTTTCGAGGCATCCGGCGGCCGGTGACCGGCTTTCCGGGCGCACTGGTCAGCGGCGCGGCGGGCGACTGCGCGGGGCAGGGACGGCAGGGCGCGGCGGCGCTGCGGATGCGTTCCGTCCGCTGGCGGGGCGGGCCGAGGGCCTGTTCGGCCGGGTGTCGGCCTGCTGGCGATGAGTAGCTTCCCCTGGGTGGGCGGGGAGCTGTGCGATCCGGCGCAGGCGCCAAACCAGGACGTCGTTCACGTCCGCGGCGGTGTCGAGTTCGCGCATGTCGATGGCCTGCTGAAGGAGGACCTCGGGGTCGTGTCCTGCTGCTTCGGCCTGGGCGAGGGTGGCGGCCAGGGCGTCCGTCTTCGTCGGGGCGCCTTCTGTTCGGACGTCCTGTTCCTTCAGGAGTGTTCGGATGGTGCTCTCGTACTTCCGCCGGTCGGCCTCGGGCAGGGCGCGGCCTTGGTCGTGAAGTGCTCGCATGGGGGTGTTGGCGGCGAGGCGGTAGGCGGTGCGGAGGTGTTGGGCGGTCTGCCGGGCGGCGTGGGCCTGCTGGGCGTGGCCGTGGGCGGAGTGCCAGCGGGCGGCGGCGAGGGCGACCAGGACGAGGGTGGAGACGAGCATGGCGGTGGTACCGCCGTCTTCGCCGCGCCCGAGGGCGCCGCCGGCCTGGATGATGCCTCGGGCGGCGGAGCGGATGGCTCGGGTGTCGGCGCGTTCTGCTCGCACGTGGCTGCGGGTCGCACGTTCGAAGGATCGGGCGGCGGCGACCAGCTCGGCGCGGGTGGCGGCGGGGGAGGTCTGGGCGAGGGCGTCGAGGAGTTCTCCAACGCCGACGAGGTGGGCGGCGGCCTCGTCGTCGTCGCGGTCGAGGAGGCTGGCGGCGTGCTCGGCGGTGCCGGTGGCGCTGCGTCGTGCTCGGGCGGGCGGGGACCAGTCCGGTCGGCCTTCGGCGGTGGGCGTTGTCTGGTCGGTGAGGCCGTCGGCCAGGTGGTGGCGGATCTTCGGAAGGGACAGGTCGGGGGCGAGTTTGGAGCCGGGGTACCAGATCGGGTCGCCGCAGCGGTTGCGGTCGCCGGGGAGGGCGACGTTGTAGCCGAGGGCGTCACCGGACGGTGCGTGGCGCACCTTCACGCGCAGGCCCGCCTCGTGAAGGCGGGTGAAGAACTCCTCTTCGGTGGCGGCTCCCGCGAGGGCCTGGCGGACGGCTTCGCGGAGCGTCTCGCGGGAGGTTTCGGGGCGGCCGGTGCGTTCGGCCTTGAACTTCTCGGCGCTGGTGGGGTTCTTCGCTGCGGTGCCGTCGCCGGCGTTGAGGCGGCGCAGGCCCATCTCCTTCTCGATACGCCGGCACTCCGCCTGGGCCTTGTTGAAGTCGTAGTTCAACCGCGGGTTGCGCAGGTCTCCGCGGACCAGGGTGGCGACGATGTGGATGTGGTCTTCCGCGTGGCGGACGGCGATCCACCGGCAGCCGTCGGGGTCACCGTCCGGTGCGATGCCGGTGGCGTGGACGATGCGCTGGGCGACGGCGTTCCACTCCTCGTCGGAGAACCGCCGGTCGCCGGGGGCGGTGCGGACCGAGCAGTGCCACACGTGCTGGGCGGGCGCGCGGTCGCCGGCCTGCTTGACCCGGAGGTCGAGGGCGGCGGTGAGGCGGGCAAGGGTGACCTGCGGGTCGGGGTCGCGGCCGGGGTCGGGGGCGAAGCCGTCCCAGGAGCCGACGAGGTGCGCGTCGGTGTGCTCCTCGCGCCGGCCGGGGCCGTAGAGGTAGACGAGCAGGCCGTGGGTGCGCGAGCCGCGTCCGATGTCGGGCACCATCACAGCCTCCTGGTCACCAGGTCGTTCGCCGCGTCGTCGAGGCGTGCGAGAAGCCGGGTGAGGGCCGTGAGGGCGTGGTCGAGTTCGCCGAGCCGCGGGCGGCTGCCGCTGTTGAGGACGTAGGCGATCTGATTGATGTTGTTGCCGATCCGGGCCAGGGCGGTTCGCAGGGCGGCGAGTTCGTCGATGGCCGCGTCGAGTTGTTCGTTGGTGTGCAGGGCGGTCGAACCGCGGGCGGCGGCAAGGCCGGCTGCAGCGAGGAAGCGGGCCACGGTGACGTTGCGCTGTGCGGCGGCGGCGTCGATCTCGTCTTTCTCGTCGTCGGAGAGGCGGGTGGTCGTCTTGCGGGTGCGCTCGCTCGGGTTGCGGCTGCGGCGGCGCGGTGTGCGGTCGGGGAAGGCGGGCGTGCGCGGGCTCGGCTGCTCACGGTGGTCGTCGTGGTCGGCTTCTCCCCCGGTGACCGGCGCCCCCTGGTGCCGGCTGCCCGGCTGGTCCCCGTGCGCCCTCGCTCGGGGACCAGCCGGGCTTCCCCCGCCCTCCGGGGCGGGGGCAAGTGCGTGCGACGGGCCGTAGGACCGTCGTACGCGATAGCTTGCTCCGCCAGGAGCCGTCGTCGGGTCACGCTGGTCTCCGGCCGGGGTCGCTGCCGGGTCGTCGGTGGTCACCGGCTCGTCTCGGGGTTCTGCTGCTGGATTTCGCGGACGAGTTCCTCGATCCAGTCCATGGCGAGGACGGGGTGGTGGAGGGTCCAGGGGCGGTCGTGCTGCTCGCGCTGCACGATCCAGGTGGTGTCGGGGCCGGCCTGGGCGTGGTGGACGTGGCCGTACTGGTGCAGGACAGTCAGCCAGGAGTCGACTTCGGCGGGCGTGGCCGGGTGAGTGCGCATCAGGTGTGCTCCGCTTCCGTTCGGGAGGAGTGTCCGGAGCGGGTGGAGGTGACCGGCTGTCCGTGCTGGGCGCGGAGCTGGGCCATCAGGGCGGTCAGGGTGTCGCTGGAGAGCGGGATCTGCTGACCGCGGATCGCCTGGGCGACCACCTTGCGGGTCAGCTTGTCCTGGGTCCTGACCGCTGACCGGGCGATCTTCAGCAGCTCCTCGGTGTCCGGGTCAGGCCGCCGGTCACCGGGTGTCCGGGTGACCCGGTCAGTGACCGTCGGCTGGGTGACCGGCTGACCAGGATCCGCTGTCAGGCTGTCCTGGTCACCAGTGACCGGGGCAGTGTCCTCGGCGCGGTCAGTGACCGGCCGCGCCGTGTCCGGCTGTCCGGGCAGGGCAGCGGCCTCGTGCCGCTGACCGGAGTGACCGGGGTGACCGGTGACCGGCGTCGGGCTGTCCGCCGGGGTCGTGTCCCCGGTCAGTGACCGGGGGGCGGGGGCCTTCTTGTCCAGGGACAGCGGGGGCCGGTCGGTCAGCGCGGTGACCGGCTGACCGGGAGTGACCTGACCGGCCGCCGGCTGCTGCTGACCGACCCGGTCGGTCCGGGTGACCTCGACGGCCTCGCCCCGGTCGACCTGACCCAGCTGACCGGGGTGACCGAGGTCCTCGCGGTCACTGCTCTTGACCGGCCGCCGGGCGATGAGGATGTAGAGGTGGACCGCTCCGGCCAGGGCGAGCGGGGCGATGGTGGACAGCACCGCGACCACCGTGTCTCCGAGCCGGAGGCCGGTGTCGGCGACCGTCTGTTCGTTGAGCCGGACGGCGTGGAGGGCGTTGGCCCAGATGCTGGCGGCGGTGGCCGTGCCGAAGAGCGTCCAGACATAGAGCCGGGCGCGCAGCGGCGCGTCGCGCAGGACCAGGAGCGCCCGGACGCCGTAGGCGATGAACCCGTCGATCACCAGGGGGAAGAGGTAGGTCAGGAAGCCCCGGATGTGGATGGCAACGGCCATCTGCTGGAGGGCGTCATACGACAGGGCGCAGCCCGCGCCGCCGAGGGCGATGACGACCGCTCGGTCCCAGCCGGATATGTGCGCCGTCTTCGGCGCGGTCGTGGCGCTCACGCCGCCGTCCCGAAGTCGTCGCGGCCCAGGCGCTCGCCGCCGGCCTCGGACGGGGCGGCGGTCGTCTCGGGCTGGATCAGGTCTCGGTTGCGCAGGGCTCGGCGGTGTTCTCGGTACAGCTTCTTGGCGTGCTCCTCGGTCACCTTCAGGAGCCAGGCCAGGCGCTGGGTGGTGAGTCCGTGCCGGTAGGCGGCGTGGACGACCGCGGTGCGCTCGGCAGTGGTGAGGTGGACGTCGCGTCCGGAAACGGTTTCGTTGACGCGGCTGTAGTCGAGACGGTCGGCGATCTTCTCGTGGAGGGGTCGGCGTTCCTCCTCGGTCAGCCCGCCTCGAATGCCGTTGGCGTCGTTACCTTCCAGGGCAGCGTCCAGGCAGGTGCGGCGGACCGGGCATTGGTTGCACAGCGCCTTCGCGGTGGCGATCTTGTCGATCTCGTCGGGGTCCGGGAAGAAGGCCTCGGGGTCCACCGGGTTGTACTCGGTGCTCTGGCAGACGGCATCGGTCTGCCAGGTGTGGTCGCCGAGCGACCGGTGGCGGGCAGGGCGGATCGTCGTGCTGGTCATGCGGGGTGCTCCGATCGCTCTCCGCGCGCAGGGGCGTCGGCGGAGAGGTGCGCTGGGTCGGGGAGTGCTCGGGCGGCGCGCAGCGGGCGCGGTCCGGCATGGTGATCTGGGGCAGGTCAGGCCGCGAGGCGGTGCCGTCTGCGGTCGATCTGCTCGAACTCGACCCGGGTGGTCATCTGGGCGAGCCGGGAGGCGACGCGGTCGCCGAGCTGGGCCCGGAGATCGCTGATGCGCAGGTTGGTGGTGATCAGGGTCGGAAGCTCGTAGTTGTACCGGCGGTTGATCAGCCGGTACGTCACTTCCTCGGTCCAGTCGCTGGCCTTGGCCGCGCCGAGGTCGTCGAGGATCAGCAGTGGGCAGCGGCTGACGGCGGCCAGCTCCCGCTCGCTGTCGGCTCCGGGTCGGGGCCTCAGGTCGGCGTACAGGTCGGCGGCGGTGGTCGCGCGCCAGCGCACGCCGACCCCGCTCTGCACCAGTCGCCGGACCGCACCGTACGCCTGGTGCGTCTTGCCCGCGCCGACGACACCGGCCATCAGCAGACTGGGGCCGGTGGCGACCTGCCGCCGGGCTCCCCGGTTGGGAGCGACGGCGGCGTCGGCGACGGTGTGGACCCAGGCCAGGACCTGGGGGTGGTCGGCGACGGCGGCCCGGTAGCGCGGGGGCATCCCGGCCGACAGGGCCTCCAGAGGGGAGACGGTCTCGTCCTCGGCAGGTACGGCGACGACGGCGGGGTCGATGTTGCGGGCGGCCAGGATCCGGGCCATCCGGTCCAGGGTGCCCTCGCCGAGGGTCTGCGGTTCGCGGTGGCGGGTGCGCATCACAGCTCCTCGGCGTAGGCGGCAGCGGCGTCGGACGGATTGGTCCACGGTTGGGGGGCGGGCACGTTAGGTCGGATTCCCGGCTGGCCCAAACCGCCGGCTCGTCCGTTCATGGCCTCGTTGACCATGCTGGTCAGCACGCTCGGGTGCTTGGGGTTGGCCGCGAAGTTCGCCAGTCCGGCGCGGACGTGTTCCGGCGCGATGCCCTCGCCCAGGAGCTTCTTGGTGATCCGGCCGAGGTGTCCGATCACGTCGCTGGGCGGACGCTCATCGCATGCGGCGACGTACTCGCCGACGAGCTGGCTGGCCGAGACACCGACTGCGGGCGCTGTGCGCCCCGTAGGAACAAGAGATCCAGGATCCAAGATCCTAGATCCAGGCGCCGAGCCCTCTCCGAGGTTTCGGGGAAGGCTCGGAGAGGGCTCGGAGAATGAGCCCTGGCCTGCTCTTTTCACTACTCCGTGGTGGCGCACGTCGACGATGTCGTCGAAGGCGACCTTGCGGGTGGCGGAAGCCTCGTCGGCGTGCTCGCCAGGGATCGTGGCGGCGAGCTCGGGCGAATCGAAGGTTAGGAGAGCATTCGACGACGCCTCGGCGAGCCCTCGGGGAACCGTATTCGGGTCCTCGGTGCGCTTGGTGCAGGCCCCCTTGCAGGGGGCGCACCGAGCGGCGGCCTGGTGTTGCGGGCAGGACGGCAGGCGCGACTGGCTCGGCTTGTCGATCTTCTGGTGCTCGGACCAGGTCACGATGTGGAGGTAGCGGCGGCCGTCGCAGCCCGTGTACCGGCAGACGAGGCCCGCGTTCGCGAGCTGGTGGAGGTCGTCCTCGACGTGGACCGAGGTGTGCTCGGCCCGAAGAGGCCAGAGGAGTCCAGCGATGATCGCGGCGTTGTCGCGGTGGCGGCCGTGGTCGTCGGCCTGGGTGAGCAGTCCGAAGAAGGTCCGCTCGGCCTCGACGCTCACCTCGGCGAGCGACTCGGAGACGAATGCCTCCGGCTTGATGGTTCGGATCCGCGCCATGTCAGCGGCCCCGGCCGGCGGCGACCAGGTCGCTACGGGTGAGAGTGGCGTCGGCAAGGTCGAAGATGTGCGGCCGGCCCCACTCCGCCTCCGGCCAGACTCGCAGGATCCAGCGGGCAGCGACCCTGAGGGTCGTACGGTTCGGTTCCATGACCTTGCCGGCTTCGTCCTGGACGATGGCGTGTAGGTGGGGCCACCTTTGCCGGGGATCTTTGAGGCTGACCCGAATCGTGGCGGCGCCCGGGATTATGGAGGCGAGCTGGGCAGCGAGGCGGTGCTGTCGATCGGCATCCGGGCAGGCCAAGGTTCCGCTCGGCAGGGCAAGCATGCGATACTCCGTTGTTCGTTGGAGCGCGGCGCGGTGGTTCTCGTGCAAAAGCCCCGCCGCCCGCGTGATGTGAATGGGCACCTCTCGGGGTGCCGGCCCGGCGCTTGGGAGTTGGTAGCTCCTGGGCGCCGGTTTTCTTTACGCGATCGCGTCACGGACTGCTTTTCGACATCGATCGCCTCCTCCCTTGCCTGCCACGACGGGCGCGCAACCTCGCCGCTGAAGGAAGGCGTGCGAATCCCGCTGTTTTTCGGTAGCCTGAAGCTATCCCGATTCAAGCAAAAGGTCAACGCGCCGAGATTTCTTCGGTTCACCCAAAAACGAGGTCTGATGCCAGCTCGCCGCTTCGATAGAGCTCGTGTGCGCTCCGTACGTCGAGCCGCCGAGATCTCGCAGTCCGACGTGGCATCAGCCCTGGGCGCTGCGGATTCGACGGTGGCCGGGTGGGAGCTCGGCTCATCCGTACCGGATCAGGAGAAGTTGCCCGCTCTCGCGCGGGTGCTCCATCAGCCTCTGAACGACCTGTTCCCCCGCGAGGGTTTGCCCGACCTCACCGACCTACGGTGCGACGCCGGCCTCTACAGGTACGAGATGGCAGCGGTCATCGGTACGAAGAGCGACGGCCCGGTGGCCGGCGCGGAACAGGGAGTGCGGCGTCTCAAGGACCGATACCTCCCTTTCCTGGCCGAGGCGTATCACGTCACCGTGGACGAGGTGAGACGGGCGCAGGACCGGTCGATGGCGAAGGCCCTCGGCGAAAGTGTGGAGAACCAGACCGTCGGCACCGCGGCGAACGAGAAGCTGCCGCAGACGCTCCAGGAGAAGATCACTCTTCTTCTCGAGAAGTCCTTTCCCGGTCCTGAAGGGCCCCCCGGAGACGCGGAGATCGCCACAGCGATCAACGCGCACGCGGGCGGAAACGTCATCACGGGCACTGGAGTCCGCGATCTCCGGACAGGTGCATCGGAGGCAGCCACTCCCCTCGTCCTGGAGGGCCTCGCCGACTTTCTCGGTGTCACGCCGCTGTACTTCCAGCCCGACGACCAGGTGGCTGCGCAGGTGTACGAGGGGCTCCAACTGCTCGCCGCCCACAGGGAAGGCAAGGTGGGGCGGGTACGTGCCCGTGGCGCGGGCGCGCAAGGCCTGCCGCCGAACCTGTTGGCGCTGGTCAGCGACCTCGTCGATCAGATGCAGCACAAGGGCGAGGCGGGCGGACGGGAGTAGCAGGGGCTGGTGTCAGTCTCCAGGCCCCTGCCACCTCCGCTCGCCTACGCCCGGCCCTCCAAGGGGCGACCGGCGCAGATCACCGTCCTGATCGCCGAAAGGTCGTTCAGGTCCGCGAGAGGGTCCCCGTCCACCACCACGAGGTCCGCTTTGTAGCCGGCCGCGATCCTGCCTGTCGTACGACCGAGACCGAGCGCCTCGGCGGCGATCGACGTGGCCATGTCGAGGATCCGGCCGTTCTGCAGTCCCAAGTGAGCGTAGAACGACAAGGCCGGCACCAGGCCGTCGAACGAGGCGCGCTGCACTCCGGCGTCCGTTCCGGCGATGAGCTTCACCCCGGCTTCCGCCATCCTCCGGACGAGGTCGAACATCGCGTGCGCCTTTTCCTCACCGAAGAAGCGGGGCAACATCTGCCAGTGGGGGCTGACCGCCGGACAGACGGCGATGCCCTTCTCGACGATGCGGGCGACGACTTCCTCCTGGAAGTCGAACCCGTCGCCCGCCATCCACGTGCAGTGCTCGATCGTGTCCACGCCGGCCGCGACCGCGGCCGTAATACCCGGGGTCCCGTGGGCGTGTGCCGCCACAGGGAGGCCTGCCGCATGAGATTCCTCAACCAGAACGGCGAGATCGTCGGCCGAGAACTGGGACTCCCAGCTTCGGGGACCGCCCTTGGTCAGTCCCCCGCCCGTGACCATGGCCTTGATCACGCCCGCTCCTGCGGCTACGTTCCTCCGGACCAGCGCGCGGATGTCCTCCTCGCCGGCGACCTCCCCGCCCAGAAAGTGGCAGTGGCCTTCGGGAGTTGTCAGTGGGGTGCCGGCGGAAACAAGACGAGGCCCTACAGCCGCACCCTCGTCGATCTCGGAAGCCAGCCGCAGCACGAGACCGTTCCGGTCGCCGAGGTCACGAGCGGTCGTCACCCCACTGCGGAGGAGATCCTCCGCTCTCTTCCGCATGTCGGCGAGAAGGCTCTCGTCGCTCGACTGGGAGAGCGTGGCGACGGGGTCGGGCCCGCCGTCGAAGGCCAGGTGCACATGGGCATCGATCAGCCCGGGCAGCAAGGTCCCGTCGAAAGCGACGCGCTCGGTGCCGGGCCTCGCCTCTGCGACGACCGCCTCTTCGGGCCCGACGGCACGGATGGTGTCGCCCTCGATGAGGACGGCTCCGTCCTTCAGATAGCGGCCGGATCCCACGAGGACCCGCTTCGCGACAATCAGCATCTCGTCTCGCTTCCTTCGGTCACGCGGCATGGCGAAGGGCGTCGGACACGGCGATCAACTGCCGCACGTCCGCCTCCCTGTCGTCGCCGAGGGTCATGGCCAGCGGCATGGCATGACGGGGCGCGGGTGCGCCGTCCCCGATCTGTGCAGCCGCCAGGCGGAGTCGTGCCGCCAGTTCGGCGGGGTCCCGGCTCAGAGCAGCCCCGTCGGTCTCATGACCTCCGACAGAAAGGTAGGGGCTGATGTCCACGAGGCCGTCCCGACACTCCACAATGCGCCGGTGATAGCGACGATGGACCTTGCGCGCCCGCCAGCGATCCCGGAAGGCCGGCGAGGCGGCACCGAGTACGTTCTCCGGGTAGGCCTCGGCGAGCAGCTGCCACAGCGGCTCCAGCCGTCGGTGATCACGACGGTGCCGGACCCAGAGCCGGATCGACGCGATCCGGGTCCGGACGCCCGGGTAGGTGATGCCCGCGACGAAAAGCAGGATCGCCACCACGAGCAGCAGCGCCACTGCCGACATCAGCGAGTGGGTCACCGCCCCGCCGCTCCAGCGGACGGCGACGAAGACCGCCCGGACGCCGCAGGCGCCTGCCATGATCGCCAAACCGGCGGCGGCCATCCATAGACCGGTGGAGTGCGGCCGCCGGGACAGCCGCGCGAACTGGTACGTCCAGCGCGCGGTGACGGTCAGGGCGTACATCAAGTAGAGGCCGGCGCCACCATAGAAGAAGGCGATCTGCGGCACCGTCATGTCGGCGGTGCTGAAAGAGCCTTCGAAGACGGAGTGCGGCACGGTGAGGGCGGCGACCGAGATGGCCGCGCCGACCGCGAATGCCAGGACGGCTTCAAAACGAGCGCGTCGCCTACCGGCACTGCCCTCGGCGGAGTAGAGGTAGAAGCAGAGCAGGAAGTAGACGGTCGCCAGCAGCAACAAGTTCTGAATGAGCTTCGCGGCTCCGTGGCCCGCGACGGTGTCCACACCCGTGGCTCCGCCCGGCATGGCGACGGGGTACGAGAGGGCTGCGCTCACCAAACACAAGGTCACCGACCGCAGCGGCAGATCGTCGGGGGCCTTGGAGAACTGGTAGACCTTCCAGCCCACCGCGGCGGCCAAGCCGAACAGGATGATCTCGGTCACGCCTACAGCCATCCCTGTCGGTCGCCGAGGGCCTTCTCGACGCGGCTGACCGCAGGGTCCTCGGAGAGGGGGACGTTCCTCAGCTTCGAGGCCCATTCCATGATGATGGTGGCGGCGAGCTCTACGGAGCACTCCTCATCGGAGTCGTACGAACAACGGCGGGACACCCGCTGGATCAGCTTAGGGTCGAGCACCGGAAGCAGCGTCGCCCAGCCCTCCACGTAGTCATCCGGCTCCTCAGCGGCCCTACCGCTGTCGGCGGCTTCGTCGTCGGCCAGGATGATGTGCCCGACCTCATGCAGGATGATCAGTTCCTGGTGGAACCGAGTCGTTTCCTGCTGGTAGAGGATGACGTCCATGCCGGGCGTATCCACCCAGAGACCGGACGGACCGGGCTTCTCCAGCGGCGCGGCCTTGAGCACGATGGGGCGCCCCCGTTTCTCGGCCAGCGCCCGACAGAGCGCCTCGACGTCCAGAGGCGGCCGGACACCCAGTTCCTGAAGCTCGCGCCGAAGTCGACGGTGCAGGTCCGACTCCACCGCTCGAGAGGCGGTGAGGCGCCAGCGGCGGTGCGCCCTGCCGTCCTGCCGCCCGATGTGAGGAATGGGCGCCGTGCGCGCGCCCTTGCCCGAGAACATGTCTTCCCTTTCTAACGAGCTGGTTGATGACCCCCGAGCTGGGCGACAGCCACGCCCTGGCGTTGATGCGCCGCCGTGCTCAAACCACGGAGCACGGCCCTCACCGACCGAAGAGCGCGTAAGCGAATTCACAGATGGGATGAGGGCGGCGGAAACGCCTCCTGGACATTACGCGAAGACAGCCGCCGGCCCTGGCAAGGGTTACGGCGGCGGAGTCATCGAAGAAGATCACCAGCCTTCGTTCGAGGCAAGATCGAATAAGGCTTTCAGCCCGACTCTTCGGGCCTTTCACCTTCTCACGCGCCTCCGATATTCATACCTACCGGCCGGTTGCGCCCGTTATGAATTCGACATCTTCCTTCGGTTCACACATCGGACAAGCCGGTCAAACCAACCCAAGCTTGTCAGATTGATGTCTTGTCGAGGCTGTTGCAACAGCTACCTCGACGGCGAAAACAGACCGCTTGCCTGTTTCTCCTCCCCCGGCCTGCCCCCTGAGACCTCAGCGCTGGCGCAGGCTCTCCCCTGCCTTCTGGACCGAGCACCTCCTTCGCATGCCCGGTATCCACCAAACCGATGAGCGGCCACATGCCGCGCCTGCCAGAGGGTCGCGGGACACCGAGCATGGAGTGGGCATGCGTTACCAACCGTAAATTCGGCGCGCACAGCACACCCGGGAAAATGCCGGTCATCGCGAACCGCTTGATCGTGTCGCCGGTCTCCCCGAAACACCCGGGCAGCTTTCGGAAGACGGAGCGCGACGTCTCAGCGAAGCCGTCCAGGCTGCCGTTCGTGTGGGCGTCCGGCTCCACGAGGGCGACGATCTGCTCGTCACCGCCTCCGCGAGCTGCGGGACCAGGCGGTCGCGGACGCCGCCCACGGCCATGCACTTCCCTCGCTTCGTCGCCACCACGAAGCAGTGGTCACAGGGCGTTGCGCGGCTCGCAGATCTGGACGAGCGCTTTTTGGTTGGGGGCGTCCACGGCCGTCCGAAAGTAGCAGGATGCGGCCTGCTCCCCCGTGATGATGGCGCGTCCGGTCGCGAAGGACCTCCACATGTCGCAGGGGGCTCCCTGCCCCCGGCCGGGCGATCGGGACGGAAGTCTCAGGTGTCGCGCCGCGCGCCGTACTCCACGACCAGCTCCTCCAAGCGCTGGATGCACGGGTCGCACGCGTAGAAGGGGCCGTGTCCGTGGTGCTCGCTGGAGACCGGGCCGAGCCACATCACCGGCTCGTCAGTGCCCTCGCACCGCCAGCACAGGCCGATAACCCACTGCCGGTCAGCCACCGGCCGACCCGTGGAAGATGCCCACGTAGAGAGCTCCGAGGATGGACCCGAGGACGAGGCAGTAAACGACTTGGATCTTCGTGTTGCTCACTGTTGGCTCTCCGCGGTCTGCAATTCGGCCCACACCCGTTTGCCCCAATGCCGGCGCTCACAGCCCCAGCGGGCGGAGAGCGCGGCGACGAGGTCCAGGCCGCGGCCGCCCTCGGCGCACGGGCCCGTTTCCCTCCGGACCAGCGGGCGCCGGTCGAGGTCTGTCACGGCGACCTGAACGCGATCGTCCTCGACGCGGGACACGCCGACCCGGATCGAGCCGCCGCGCGTACGGGCGTGCACGACCGCGTTGGTGGCCAGCTCAGAGACGACCAGCTCAGCCCGGTCCGCCAGGTCCTTCGGAAGCTCCCAGCGGTCGAGGGCAGCGATGACCAAGCGCCGCGCGACGGCAACCGACCTCACGTCGCACGGCAGCGTGCGCGACAGGGACGGCTCGTCGGCGGCGAGGTAGAACTCCGGCCGTTGGCGCGCGGGAACCTCAAGCATCTTCGCCCGCTTCCAACGCCGCAGCCTCCGAGCGCTGGAGCCGGCCCCGCTGCACGAGCCATCGGACGATCGCCGGGTCGCACAGCGCGGCCGGGCCGTCCATGGGTACGACCCAGTAGGCGGCGCACCGCGGGTCGGGCTCGGTGATGGTGGTCGCGGGGACGCCGAGGTAGAAGTCGGCGCCCAAGCACTCCGTTTCGGGGACGTCCCACCGGTGCGCGGTGCTGAGCGGGGTGAGGGCGTAGAAGGCCCGACTGTTGCCGTCGAAGAAGCACGGGCCGTCGAGCACTGTCGTCAGGTAGGTCACCAGCGCGGCGCGGTCGGTGGTGCCGGCCGCGGCGAGGACGATGTCCGCCGGGATTCGCACGGCGGTGAAGCTGGTGCCGCAGCGCAGCAGCGCCACGCCGTACTCCGCCCACTCCCGCCGGGCCTGGGGGGCGTCACGTGCTGCGAGTATCAGCCAGGTCTCGGCGCCGGCCGCGCGGTCGCTGCGCGGGTGGACGAACACACCGGGGTCAGCTTCCATCGGTCCGTTAAAGAGGGCCGACCCCGTCGGCCCTCCCCTGGTCCAACCGCCGTTATCGGCGGCCGGACCAGGGTCGTAGGTGCGATCCTTCACACCGTCGTGGCTCGCCATGTAGCGCCCCCGACCTCGTCGTTGATCAGTGTCGGGACCATCGTGGCGAGGTCGGAGGGCCGGAACTCTTTCAGTTCAGTGAGAGTTCCTTTTCCCCCCTACAGGCCGACCCAGGCCGCCATGTTGCCCAGCGTCTCCGGGGTGCGGCGGGAGGTGTGGACGAGGCCGCGCACGGTCTCCCTCGCCTGCGGGTGGTAGCGGGTCGGCTCGGGCGCGGCCCGCCTCGCGGTCCACAGGGACTTGAGCGACGCCTCGGTGTGCCCGAGCTCCATCTCCACGCGGGCCCGGTCGATGTAGTAGTGGGACCGGCGCGACGTCGCCATGCTCGCCGGCAGCCGGATCGCCTTCGCCTGCCGCAGGGCATCGTCGTACCGCCGCATCTCCATGGCGACGCTCATCTCGTGCAACGACACGTTGGTGTCGCCGAAACTGAGCCAGTGGATACGGCTGGCGTCCCCGACCCGTGACGCGTGCTCGCGGGCACTCGCGATGTGGTCGGCGGCCGCGCTCCTGTCTGCGGCCCGCGCAGCGAGGACGGACCCGCCGAGGTGAAGCTGGCCGGCCACCGCGAGTGCTTCGCGGGACTGGTCGCCCGGGCCGAGGACGGCATGGCCGGAGCGGATCAGGCGCCGGCCGATCGCGTACTCGCCTTCCCGGAAGTAGACCAGCGCACGGAAGTACTGCCGTATGGCGGCGAGGCACGGATCCGATGCCCGCTCCGCTGCCCACCCGAGCCGGTCGAGGGCAACGCCCGCGAGGTCGAAATACCCTATCTTCACGGTGACGTCGTGGGCGGTCCGGTAGGCGGCGGCGAGCGCTCGCCACAGCTCCGTGGTCGGCGTCCGCCAGCACAACGCGGTCAGTTCGGTGATGAGGTCTGGGAGGGCAGCCGCGACGGCGTGGAGGTGCGCCGCCCGCACCTGGGCGCACAGATCCTCGACGGCGTCGACCAGCTCGCCGGCGGTACGGGTCGTCAGCGCCGGGTCGTCGCCGAGGTCGTACACGTCCATGGCTTCCCGGATGGGGCGGATGAGTCCCGCCAGGCGGTCCTCTTGCAGTTGGGTCACGTAGGGCTGGCCTGTCAGCACAGTGACGTCGATCCTCAGTGCTCGTGCCACAGCGGCAGTGAAGTCGACGCTGGCCGGCCGTGCTCCGCACTCCACCTGGGTCAGCCAGCTGTACGAGTACGGGATCCGGTCAGCGAGTTCGCGCTGAGTCAATCTCGCCAGCCGACGCTGTTCCTTGATGCGGATTCCGGTGTGGTCGTCGCCCGAGATAGGCATACTGGTACTCCGTTCCTGACTCGACATCTGGAACGCTACGCGCGCCCGGAGCTGCGCGAGACGGCTTCGCCCCCGACTCCCTTGGATCGGGGGCGATTCCATGTGATCGGATAGATCCATGAGTACGCGGACCCTGTACCTGTTCAGCAGCGCGGCGCCCCCCGTCTTCGACATCGCCCGGGTCATCGAGGAGGCACAGGCCGACGGCTGGGACGTCTGCCTGGGGCTCACCCCGAGGGCGGCCCGCTGGCTCCACGAATCCCTCGACGGCCTCGCCGCCCTGACGGGCCGACCCGTCCGCTGGGACTACCGCTCCCCCGGGCAGCCGGACGTCTGGCCCAAGCCGGACGCCATCCTCGTCGCGCCCGCGACCTTCAACACGGTGAACGCCTGGGCGCTCGGCATCACGGACAAGTGGCTCGTCGGCGTCGTCGCCGAGGGCATCGGCAAGGGCATCCCCATGGCGATGATGCCGTGCGTCAACCAGGCGTACGTCGCGCACCCGCAGTTCGAGCGGTCGATCGAGACCCTGCGCAGCGTCGGTGTCCGCGTGGTGTACGGCGAGGGCGGGTTCGTGCCGAACCCGCCGGGGCAGGGCAACCCGGCCACGTACCCGTGGCACGCCGCATTGGAGAGCGTCTCGGACATCTACCGAGGTCCGCAGGAGTAGCAGGCACAGTCGCCCTCCGGCCCGCTCATTCCATGCCGATGGGAGGTCAGACGATCGGGGGGCGTCCGGCCCTGGTGAGGCGGACCACGGTGCGCCAGCTCATCGGGGTGCGTGGTCCATGGCCTCCGCGCAGGCCCTCGCGGAAGCCGGCCGCGGTGGCGCGGAGGGCCGCCCGGTCCCGGAACCGGAACAGGGCGAGCAGGAGGAAGGCGGCGAGGTTGAGGGGGATCAGGGGGGCGGGGAGGTTCCTCTTCGCGAGCCAGACGCGGTTGCGGGCGTTGAGCCGGTAGAAGCGGTCGTGGCGGGCGGGGTTGGTCGCGGGGTGGTGGACGACGATGTCGGGCAGGTAGCGGCCGGTGCCGCCGTAGTCCCACAGCCGCCACGCGAGGTCGATGCCCTCGTGGAACAGGAAGAAGTCGCCGGGCCAGCCGCCGGCGGCGTCGAACGCGCTGCGGCGGATCATGACGACGCCCTCGGCCATGACCGTGACGATGCCGGGCCGGGTCGGGTCTCCGGCGCGCAGGCGGGGGACCCAGCGGCGGACGGTGATCCCGGTGTCGGGGTCGGCGATCCTGGGCTGGGCGTAGGCGAGGGCCGGCTCGTCGCACAGGGCCGCGGCGAGGCGGGCGAGGGCTCGGGGGTCGGGCAGGACCGCGTCGTTGTCGAAGAAGAACAGCAGCTCCCCGTCGACCGCCTGGGCGCCGACGTTGCGGCCCTCGGGGATGCCGACGTTCTCCGCGAGCGTAACGGTCTTGACGCCGGCCGGGACCTGGTCGGGGGCGCAGCCGTTGCCGACCACGACCACGTCCAGGTCGACGCCCTCCTGCGCGAGGAGGGAGCTCATGGCCTTGGGGAACTCGTCGGGACGGTCGTTCATCGTCAGAACGACCGCCCCGACGCGGGGTGCGCCAGTGCTCACGAAGATCCGGTCCTTCTCCGCGCCGGGAACCTGCCCGTCGCCGTCTCGTCATCTGGGAGACGGCCCACCTTAGTCGTGCGGCTGCTCGCGTGCGGCAGCGGTCAGGGCTGCGAGCGCGGCCTCGACGGCGGTGCGCAGGACCGCCTCGGTGCGGGGGTGGTCGCGGCGGGGCCGCCGGTCGGCGAGGCTGTCGGCGACGGCGAGCACCGCGGCGGCGTCGGCGCCGCGGTGCTCGGCGACCGCGAAGACGCCGGCGGCCTCCATGTCCGCGGTCAGGACGCCGAGGGCGCCGTAGCGGGCCACCTCGGCGGCCGTCTCCCGGTAGACGGCGCTCGTGGTCCAGCCCTTTCCCTGCCGGGGCTCGGCGTCCCGTGCGTGCAGGGCGCCGACCAGGTGCCGGGTCAGCCCGGGCGAGGGGTCGGCGTACGGGCCGGGCGGTAGGTAGTGGTGGGACAGGCCGTCGTCGCGCAGGGCGCGGGTGCACACCACGAGGCTGCCGGGGGTGAGGCTGGTGTGAAGGGAGGCGGCGGTGCCGACGGTGATGACGCGGCGGATGCCGAGGGAGAGGAGCTGTTCGAGGACGAGGGCGGCGGCGGGGGCGCCGGGGCCGAAGCCGCCGCAGACCGCGAGGCGTCGGCCGCGCCGCTCGATCAGGCGCAGGTTGCCGCGGACCCAGTCGGTGCGGCGGCCGCCGTAGTTGGCGACCGTGTGGGCCAGGACGCGGTCCTGGTAGACGAGGACGGCGCCGTCGTGATCGGCGAGGTTCGCCTCGGGGGCGCGGGTGCGGACGTGACGGGCGTGTTCGGCCGGGTCCGCGACCGCGGGCAAGGCGTGCTTGCCGGGGTGCAGCGGCAGGACGGGATGGATCACGGGCAGGCCTTCCTCTTCGTGAGCGCGTTCGCCAGCTGCTGCTCGGCGGCAGGGTTGACCGAGTCGACGGTGTGCCAGGGCAGGACGGTGTCGTCCATGTGCCGCAGGTGGTGGTCGTAGTCCAGGCCGCGCGCGGCGAGCGGGGCGGTGAGCCGGTCGCGGGTGATGGTGTGTGGGTCGGTGCCGGCGTCGTAGAGGTCTTCCAGGACGTGGCCGACGCGCCGGTCCCCGCGCAGGCACACCGCCTCTAGGTGCATGCGCGCCGCGGAGGGGCCTTCGACGCGGTAGTGCCGGGCGAAGGCGGCCGGGCCGACGAGGTCGCGCAGACCGTCGGCGATCTGTCGGACGTACTCCTGGACGGTGTCCGGGTCGGCCATGGCCAGGCGCTGGCTGAGGGTGCCGGGCGTGGGCTGGAACTGGGTGATCTTGATGATCACGGCCGTGTCGCCGTCGCCGAGCCGCTTGCGGATGTCGCGGGCGTAGTCGGCGATGGCGTGCCGGTCGGCGGCCGTCTCGCCGGGGGCGCCGACGATGAAGTACAGCATCACGGCGCTGACGGTGCCGCTGGCGCGGCAAAGGTCGATCGCCTTGTCGACCCGCTCGCGCTTGAGGGTCTTGCCGTACAGGGCGACCAGATCCGGGGCGGCGAACTCGGGGGCGAGGGTGACGATGCCCCGGGGCCGGTCAAGGGCGAGTTCCGTGAAGAGGTGCCCGAAGTCGCCGAGTTCGGCGAGGGCCGTCAGGTAGTCGGCGGTGATCTCGTCGGCCCGAACGGATCCGATGATCGTGGAGACCTTCTCGCCCTTGGCAGCGGCCCGGTCGACGTAGGCCCGGATGTGGTCCAGCAGCGCGCGCTTGTGCCGGTACTGGGTGAAGGTGGGGGCGCTGATGATGATCTGGCGGATGCCGTGGGCCTCCAGGCGGTCGATGTAGCCGGTGAGGAGGTCGAGCGGGGCCTGGCGGAACTCGGGGACGCCCAGGGTGCAGAAGTGGCACTCGTGCAGGCAGCCGAGGACCGGGCTGATCACGGCGGCGGTGCCGTCGCTGACCGGGGAGCAGAAGTGCGCGGCCGGGAGCTCGGCGACAGACAGGTAGGGGGCGTGGACGCGGGCCGGAACGGTCGGCGCCACAGGCCGCACTGCGGTCGCACCACCGCCGGGCGCGGGGTCGAAGGTGTAGGCGGCGGGGATGTACAGGCCGGGAATTCGGGCGAGCTGCTGGTGCAGCGGCATCGGACCGGGGACGAGCCGGTGGGCGTGCAGGACGCGCAGGAGCTCGGGGATGGACTGCTCGGCTTCGCCGAGGGCGATGGCGTCGAGGTAGTCGGCGAGCGGTTCGGGGTTCGTCAGTCCCGGGCCGCCGCCGACGACGAGCGGGTGGCGGCCCGGGGCGCGGTCGGCGGTGCGGCGCGGGATCCCGGCGAGGTCCAGGAGCCGCAGCACTTGGTGCAGGCCGCCGGCGTTGGTCACCGAGACGCCCAGGACATCCGCGTCTGCGACCGGCGCCGGGGACTCGATGCTGCGGTACGTCTCCCCGGCGGGCGGCCGCAGCCGGGCGCCGTCGCGGACGAGACCGTCGTACTCGACGGCCCGCTCGGCGACGGCCGGGATTCCGGGGTCGCGGTTGATCAGGTCGTACAGGGCCATCGGGCCGCTGCACATCAGGCTGTAGGCGTGCCCGTACGGCATCGCGAGGACGAACCGCAGCCGGCCGACCGGGTCCTTCGGCTCGTAGGGGTCGGCTAGGGAGATCTCGCGGCCGCGGATGCGGTCGGTCTCCTGCTGGAGAAGGGACATCGGGGTCCTCCCCTTGGGTCAGGTGGTGGGGCGGGTGCGGGCGACGTCGGCGACGGCCCGACGGATCGCGTCACAGATCTCGGCCTCGTCGGCCTCGCTGATCCGCGGGTGGAGGACCGGGCACAGCAGCCGTGCGGCGAGCCGTTCGGCGCGCCGGACGCGCTGGTCGGCGGTGTGGCGGCGGATCAGGGCCTTGCTGTGCGGGGTGATGGGGTCGCTGATGATGCTGCCGACGCCGTACCGAGCGGCGAGCACGCGCATCAGTTCGTCCCGGCCGGCCCCCGCCCACGGGTCGGGGACGAGGAGGTTGTGCCGGTAGTACAGGTGCCGCCCCTCGTGCCAGGTCGGCGGCAGCGTCAGCTCGGCGACGTCGGCGAGCGCCCGGGTGCGGGCGTGCGCGCGGGCGATCCGCGCCGCGTTCATCTCGTCCAGCCGGGAGAGCTGGACCAGTCCGACCGCGGCCTGCGCCTTCGACAGCATCTGGTTGGTGCCCCAGGACTCCCCCAGGCCGCCGTAGCCGCGCAGCAGCCGCAGCCGCTCGTCGAGCGCGGGGTCGCTGGTGGTGACCATCCCGCCCTGCCCGAGCGTGGTCATGAGCTTCTTCGACTCGAAGGAGAAGACCGTCGCCCAGCCCTCGGCACCGACCCGCGCGCCGCTCGGCGTCCGCCCGCCGCAGGCGCGGGCGGCGTCCACGATCACCTTCGGCGGCCCGTGCACCGGATGCGGGTGTCGCGCGGCCAGCTCCTCGAACTTTTGGACGTCGGCGACGGCCCCGTTCCAGTGGGTCAGCAGGATCGCCCGGGTGCGCGTCGTCAGGCGCCGCTCGGTGTCGGCGAGGTCGAGGCCAAGGGTGTCCGGCTCGGGCTCGGCGAGCACCAGGCGCCCGCCCTGTCCGATGACCGCGACGTGCGGGCCGACGAAGTTCACCGCGCACGAGACCACCTCGTCCCCCGCCCCCAGTCCCAGGGCGCTCAGGACCATCTCCAGAGCGGTGCCTCCGGAGTTGAACCCGGCCGCGCACCCGGCATCGCAGTACGCCGCGAACGCCTCCTCGAACTCGCCCAGGTACGCGGCCTGGCGCCAGCCGGTGCGCCAGTCGTCCGACTCGCGGATGACCCGGTCCAGCGCCTGATGCTCGGCGTCGGTGTACCAGCCGCCCTGCTGCGGTTCGGCCGGCCAGCGCAGGAGCGCCGGGTCGACGTCCGGGATCGTGCTCGTGTCCACCGCCATCGTCAGCACCCCCGTCCGGCCGCCGTGCCGCTCATGCGGTGCTGCTCGTAGTCGCGGATCGCGGCGAGCTTCGCCGTCGCCGTCGTGCCGGGCGCGAAGCGGATGTTCAGCCACTCGTCGACCAGGCGCCGGGCCAGGGCAAGACCGATGACGCCCTGCCCGAGCGCGAGGATCTGGGCGTCGTTGGACAGGACCGCGGCCCGGACCGACACTACGTCGTGCGCCGTGACGGCCCGGACCCCGGGCACCTTGTTCGCGGCGATGGCCATGCCCAGGCCGGTGTGGCACACCAGCAGCGCCCGGTCCGCGCGGCCGCCGGCGACGTGTTCAGCGGCTGCGAGCGCGATCTGGGGGTACGAGGCACGGCTCTGGTCGTCCACACCGATGTCACGGACGACCACGACGCGGGTATCCGCGCGCAGGTCATTGGCGAGTACGCCCTTGTAGGCGCGGCCTGCGTCGTCGGATCCGATGACGATGCGCAACCGGTCTGGCTGATCCTCCATGGAACCTCCTCGGGAGGTGCGAGCAGCGGAATGGCCGGGGTCGGCCGCTCGTCTGCGAGGCACCACCGTCCCGCCGTACTGACGTCTGCGGGGGCCTGTCGGCCTGCCCTCGCACACGGTGTGCGAGACCGGCACATGCCGTGCAACCGCGCGCCCCTACCGGCCCGTCCACACTCCCGCTACCGTCATGCGCCCGTCGGTGTGCAGGAGGTACCCATGGGCATCCACGAGCAGGACTTAGGCACTCTCATCCGCGGCGCCCGATGCACGCTGCGCCTCACCCAAGGGCAGCTCGGCCAGCGCGTCGGCTACTCCGCCTCCGCGATCTCCCGGATCGAGAGCGGCAAGATGCGGCTCGACCCCGCCGCAGCCCCACGGTTCGCCAAGGCTCTGAACCTGTCCCTTGACCAGCTACGTGGTTCCACCGTGCCCGGACGCCCCCTGATCGATACGGTGGCAAGCACGTTGACGCCGGACGAGGAGGACGCATTGCGCCGCAGAGGAGTACTGGCCGGAGCCCTGGCCACGGGGATGACGGCTATCGTCGGCGCAGGACCGGCAGCGGCCGCCCCCGCCGACCTCGACGACCTGCTGTTCCGTCTCCCCGATGCGGACCCCGCGCCGCTGAAGAACCTCCTGTCCGAGGTCGTCACCGCCCGTCGGCACTACACCGCCGCACGGTACGCCGAACTCGGCCGGGTCCTGCCTCAGCTGCTCGCCACCGCCGAAGCCACGCGGGAGGCGGCTGGAGGCACCGCCCGCCGCCAGG
The DNA here is from genome assembly GCF_040653375.1 of Streptomyces sp. NPDC047974. Classification (NCBI taxonomy): domain Bacteria; kingdom Bacillati; phylum Actinomycetota; class Actinomycetes; order Kitasatosporales; family Streptomycetaceae; genus Streptomyces; species Streptomyces sp. NPDC047974. Next base: position 57,703 of record NZ_JBEZNU010000016.1, on the reverse strand, counting down.
CGGCAGCGCTCCTCGCACGGGGTTACGTCCTGGCCGCCGAGCTCGCCTTGAAGGAGCACTCGGATGCCGCCTGGGTCGCTGCCGACCGCGCCCTCACCGCCGCGCGCTCCAGCGGCCTGCCCGTTCCTGTCGGCGAAGCCTCCCGTGTCCTCGCCATCACGATGCGCCGCTCCAGCCGCTGCACCTCAGCCGTCAACCTCCTGCACAACCAGGCAGCCGAGCTCGACCCCGCCGACCCCCGTACCGCCGCCGTACGCACGACCCTTCTGCTGACCGCCGCGTACTCGGCCGCAGCGGGAAACGACCGCACGACAGCGTTGTCCCTCCTCGACGAAGCCGAGGACGAAACCGCGCGACACCCCGAGGCACCACGCGGCCTGTTCACCGTCGAGGCCACCCGCACGCAGGTCGACCTCTACCGCATCAGCGTCCACAACACCCTCGGTACCCCCGACGAGGGCGTCATGGTCGCGGACCGCCTGAACGTCGACCACATCCCGACCGCCGAGCGCCGCGCCAGGGCCTGGACCGACATCGCGCGGATGCACCATGCCCTGGGCCAGGGCACCGAGACCTTCGCCGCCCTGCGCCGCGTCGAACAGGAAGCCCCCCAGGAAACACGCCGGCCGGCCCTCCGCGCCCTTACGACGAACCTGCTGTATGGGCCCGCACGCATCCCGGGGCTTCGAGAGTTCGCTGGCCGGACCGGCGCCTTGGTGTGAGCCGCACCATATACCTGTGTGCCCCGCCCAGGTTCCATCGCCAGGCGGGTCGCGCAACATCCGAGTAGCACCAGCACCGAGGCTTTTCCCAACCTGTTCGTAGGAGCCATGAGTTGGACGCTCCTGCGCAACGACGAAGCTCCTGATAGACGTGTCACGACCAAAATCCACTGTGCTGTCAGAAGCCTCGCGTGCTTGTCCATCCGTCGCCAATCAACCTGTCCAGTCGCACCCTGCGGTATCTGGCCGGACGGCTCTCCTCCCGAAGGCAGAAAATTCGGTACGCGGTGGCGACGACTGACATCAGGGCGTCAGGCCCTGCTCGCCTGGTTCGTCTGCGGTGCGGTGACACCTACGCTCGGCTCGCCACCGGATTCGGCATCGGGATCGCAACTACCTACCGCCACATACGTGAGCAGTTGAGACCTTGGCAGCTTTGGCCCCGTCCCTGGCCGAGGAAATCAAGGCAATCCGGACGAAGGCGTTCGTCATTCTGGAGGGCACCCTGCTGCCGATCGACCGCACCGCTGCCGACACCCCCGTACTACTCGGGGAAGCACAAGCGCCACGGCATGAACGTCCAGGTTCTCACCGACTCGTTCAGACGGCTCCTGTGGGCCTCATCCGCACTGCCCGGCTCCCCCCATGACCTGACCGCCGCACGCACCCATGGCATCATCGACGCGCTCGCCGAGGCAGGCGTGAAGTGCTGGGCGGACAAGGCGTTACCAGGGCGCCGACCGACCTGTCCGCGTGCCGTTTCGGGGCCCTCGACTCAAGCGGTGGATACGCCGGCGCAACGGCAGCCACGCCAGGATCCGCTGCCTCTGCGAGCAGGCCATGGCCATCCTCAAGGGCTGGCGACTGCTATATAAGCTCCGCTCCAGCACCAGCCGAATCACCGACATCGTGATAGCCATCGTCGTCCTTCAGCACGCCTCAACCTGAGGTTGAAAAGGTTCAGTACACGGACGACCTCATCCGCGCATCGAACGGTCGGGCACCGTCATCGCTCCCGTTCACGCGACCGTGCGGCACTTGCAAGCCACGGCTTCGCACCCTGAACGAGGGTGCCATCGGATACCTTCAGGCTGATGAAAGGCACGGGCTCGTCGTTCGCCTTCTCCCTTTTCGGAGGCGCGGTGGTTCCAGCAGGCAGTCGATGCCCCGACTATTTCATGTCAGGCTCTTCCGGGAGCGGGTCCGGTCGTCGCACGGACCACCAGTTCGGGATCGAAGAGCAGTTCGCCCACCGGCACCTCGCGCCGGCCGGCCAGGGCCAGGACGCTCCGGCTCACCTCCAGGGCGAGGCGGTCCGCCGGCTGGCGGACGGTGGTCAGAGGCGGCTCGACGAACTCGGTGACCGCCGACCCGTCATAGCCGACGACCGACACGTCCCCGGGGACGGAACACCCCAGGCGTCGAACACCCCGGATCGCCCCGAGCGCCATGAAGTCGCTTGCGGCCACGATCGCGGTCGCACCGCGGGCGAGCAACGTCTGCGCGGCCGCTTGACCGCCTTCGACGCCGAAGGACTGACGGACCACCAGCCGGTGTGCGTCGGATAGCGCTCTCCTGTCCATCGCTTCGAGGAAGCCCCTCACGCGTCGGTCGGCCGGGGTGTTGCCCGCGGGACCGGACGCCATGCCGATCGCCCGGTGGCCGAGCTGGAACAGATGGCCGACCGCCAGCTCCGCGGCCAACAGGTCGTCGGTGGAGTACACCGGGACGGCCACTCCGTCGGGGAAGACCCCGTTCACGCCCACGTAGGGAATGCGCCTGAGCCGCAGGCGCTCGTACGTCCTGGTGCGTGCCATCGCGACGGTGTTCGACGACGAGAGGAACACGACGGCGACAACTCCCTTGTCCACCATCGCGTCGACGTACGCCGGCTCCTGCACACCGCCGGGGAACGCTGGGCACAGGAGCGTCCTCAGGCCGTGGGGGGCGAGTGCCGCCTCGATGCGCTCGGCGACATCCGCGAAGAACGGGTTGGTGACGCGCTCCATCATGATGGCCACCAACTGCCCGCGTACCGGGCGCTCGTACCCGAGCTCCGCCATGGCCTTCTCCACCGCGTCACGCGTCTTCTCCGCCACTCCCTGGCGCCGGTTGACGACCCTGCTCACCGTCGCCTCACTGAGTCCCGCCCGCGCCGCGACCTTCGAGAGGCCGACCTTCCCCGACGCCGTGTCGGCGCGATGGGGGCTTGCGGCGTCGGGCACTCGGGGGTGGTGCCGCGGAGCGGAGGGAAGCATCGGTGCTCCAGGGAGTCAGAGGACGCGGGCGGGGATACGGACGTCGGTGGTGTCGAGTCCGGCCGTCCGCCACGCGGCGATCCCGGCGCCGATGTTGCCGGCGCGGTCGCCGAGGGCGGCCTGGACGATCGTCGGGCGGCGCTGGAAGGCGAGCCGGTCCGCCAGGGCGACGCGCACCGGGTCGAGGAGGAGGGGGCCCGCTTCGGCGAGGCCACCACCCAGCACGATCTTCTCGGGCGCGAGCAGGGTGACGGCGGAGGCGAGGGCCTTGGCGAGACCCTCGACGGCGCGCTCCCAGACCGCTCGCGCGACGGGATCGCCCCCTCGGGCCAGAGCGGCGACTTCCGCCGCGCCCGCGACGCCCCTGTCCACGGCGGCGTTGTATCCGGTGACGACGGCGCTCGCGGAGGACACGGTCTCCAGACAACCGGTACCGCCACAGGGACACGGTCGGCCCTGCGGATCCACGACCAGGTGCCCGAGCTCACCGGCGTACCCGTCGGAGGTGACGGCGACGCCGTCGCACACGAGGGCGGCGGCCACACCGGTGCCGATAGCGGCGAAGAGGGCGTTGCGCACGCCGCGGGCGGCCCCGTGAAGGCATTCGGCCGTGCCGCCCGCCCGCACGTCGTGCCCGAGCGTCACGCGCAGTCCCGTGTGCCGTCCGAGTTCGGCGGCGAGCGGCAGGTCCCGCCAGCCGAGGTTCGCCGCCCAGAGCACCCTCCCCCGTGACTCGTCCACGATGCCCGGCACGACGACGCCCGCGTGGTCGGCGCGCAGCCCCCGCGCGTGGGCCTTGCGCCGCAGCTCCAGGAGGGAGTCGGTGACGGCGTCGACGACCGCGCTCGGCCCCTGAGAGCGCGGGGTCGGGATCCACATGGATTCGACGGGGGCGAGGGCGCGGTCGAGGACCGCCCCCTTCATGCCGGTGCCGCCGATGTCGAGGGCGAGCACGCAGTCCTGCTGCGGCGCTGCCGCCTGGCGGGGCGGGGGACGGTCTTCGGGGCTCACGGACGTACTTTCTTTCGTGTGGAACTGCCGGGGCGGGAGACCGGCGGGTTGGCCGGTCTCCCCGCTCTCGGCCGGAGGTGGGAGGCGGGGCGGGGGCGTCTCGCCCAGACCGCGAGTCGGGCCCGCCCCGCCGGTCTGTCAGGCCATGGGGGCCGGCTGACCCGCGTCGGCGGAGGCGTATCCCGCCAGGACGATCTGGAGCGTGCGCAGGCCGGACTCGCCGTCGGGGACGTCGACGTCTCCGTCCTGGGTGCCGTGGAGGAAGGTGGTGAGCAGGCGCTCGTCGAGATCGGTGCCCCACGGGTGGACGGTGGCCGTGCGGTTCGCCTCGTCGTAGCCGCTGACGCTCTGGGAGAAGGCGGCGAACTCGACGGTGGCTTTCTCGCCGACGAGCTGGATCTCGACGTCGCCCCACTGCGGGTGGTGGGCGGGCTGGCTCCAGCTGCAGTCGATGGTGACGTGGGTGCCGTTGTCGTACGCGAGGGTGACCAGACCCGCGGTCTCCGTCTCGTGGTCGGGGTACAGAAGGGTGTTGGACTGGGCGTAGACCTCGGTGGCGCGGGCGCCGTCGAGCAGGTCGTCGAGGAGGTCGGCGATGTGCACGGTGTGGTCCATGAGGGCGCCACCACCGGCCAGCGCGGGGTCGGCGAACCAGGGACGCTCGGCGTCGGACAGCCGGCCGTAGTTGGCGCCGCGCACGGCGAGGATCCTGCCGAGGTGGCCGCCCTTGACCGCGGCGCGGGCGGCGGCGTAGGCGGGGCTGAAGCGGACCGGATGGGCGATGGCCAGGCGGGTTCCGGCGGCCTGGCACGCCTTGATCATGGCCTCCGCGTCCTGTGCGGTGGTCGCGAGGGGCTTCTCGCAAAGGACGTCGACGCCGTGGCTCGCGGCGAGTTCGACGAGGTGCCGGTGGCGGGTGTTCTCGGCGGCGACGATGACGGCGTCCGGCTGCCAGGCGAACACCTCCTCGTACGTGTCGACGTAGTCCACGCCGAGGTCACGGGCGAGGTCCCGGCCACGGGGCCACTCGGGACGCGGCTCCTCCGCGAGGCTGTCGGGGTCGGTGGTCAGGAGCTCGATCCCTTCCATGTCGCGGAGGAGCGCCGCGTAGGAGAGGGCGTGGGTGTGGGCGAACGACAGCAGGCCGACCTTCATCGGATTGCCTCCTCGGCGGTCAGGTCGATGGCGCGGCCGGTCCGCGCGGATTCACGGGCGGCCTCGGCGATGCGCACGGCCATGACGCCGTCGTGGGCGGTGACCCGCGGAACGCTCCCGGTGGTGACGGTGAGGGCGAAGTCCCGCAGTTCGGCGGCGTAGGGGTTCTCGAAGAGCGCGACCGGCGGGATGCGGTCGTCTTCGCCGCCGGCCGGCTGGGCCAGCACGCGGAAGGCGGTCGTCTCGTGCGAGTCGTGGTGCAGCACTCCGCCGGATCCGGCGACGCGGAAGGTGGTGCGGAAGGAGGTGCCTGGCTGACCCCACAGGCCGTGGAAGTAGCTGATGGCGCCGGAGGCGTGGGTGAGGACGGCGGTGCCGGCCGCGACGTGGTGGCCGTCGTGGATCTCGCGGACCTGCGCGTAGACGCGCACCGGGTCCCCGACGAGGGAGCGGGCGAAGTCGAAGTCGTGGATCATCTGGTCGGTGAGGATGCCGCCGGACTGGGTGTCGTCCCGGAACCAGGGCGCCCAGTCGGGGTAGGCCGTCATGCGCGTGAAGTGCAGGATGGCGGGTTCTCCGACGGTGCCGGCCGTCACTGCGCGGTGAAGTGCCTCGTACTCGGGGAAGTACCGCACCACGTGGGCGGGGAAGAGGCGCACGCCGGCGCGGGCGGCGGCGTCGGCGGCCTCCTGGGCGTCGTCGGAACACATGGCGAGGGGCTTCTCGCAGACGACGTGACGCCCGGCGGCGACGGCCGCGAGGATGAGTTCCTTGTGGCTGCCGGTGGGGGTGCAGATGTCGACGAGGGCGCAGTCGGCGAGGAGGTGCTCCAAAGAGGTGGCGGCCTCGACTCCGTGGGCGGAGTGGGTCTCGGCGAGGTGGGCGTGGCGGCCGTCGTCGGAGTAGACGCTGACGCGGGCTCCCAGCGTGATCCACGCTTCGAGGTGCGTCTGCGCCATGACGCCGGCGCCGATGAGACCCACATGAAGATCCAGCATGGTTCCCTGTCTTCCGTGTGGTGGGAGGGCGGTGTGCCCGGCCGCCGTCCTGGTGGCGGGGCGGTGGTGAGGAGGGGTGGGGGCCGGTCAGCCCTTGACCGCGCCGGAGACCATGCCGGCGATGAAGTTGCGCTGGAAGAAGAGGTAGACCAGCACGACGGGGGCGATCACGATCAGGGTGGCCGCGGCCAGCATGGGCACGTCGGTGGAGTGCGCGCCGACGAAGAAGGCCAGTCCTGCCGGGGCGGTGCGCTCCTCGGGACTCTGGATCAGGATGAGCGTGAGGAGGAACTGGTTCCACGCCCACAGGAAGTAGAGCAGTCCGAGAGTGGTGAGACCGGGCCGGATGCAGGGCACGAGGACGCGCCACAGCAGGGCCCAGTCGCCGGCTCCGTCCAGTGAGGCGGCCTCGCGAAGTTCCTTGGGGAGGGCGGCGAACTGCTGGCGCATCCAGAACGCTCCGAACGGCATGTAGAGGCCGACCAGGGCGAGAACCAGCGCGTACGGGGTGTCCGTGAGCCCGAGGGACTGCATGTTGTAGTACAGCGGGACGACGGCGGCTTCGTAGGGAAGCGTGAGACCGACCAGCAGCAGGCCGAACAGGAGTCCCTTGCCACGGAAGTCCATCGTGGCGAAGGCGTAGCCGGCGAGGGTGGCGCACACCAGGGCCAGCGGCACCACGCCCAGGACGACGAACGCGCTGTTGGTCAGCAGGGTGCCGAAGCCCGCCGCGGACCATGCCTCTCCGAAGGAGGCGAAGGTCGGGTCCTTCGGCCAGGCGAGTCCGCTGACGGCGGTGCCGGGCGGGTTGAGCGCCGTGAGGACGAGCGCGGCGAACGGGATGAGCACGCCCGCGCAGAACAGGGCGACGAGGGCCCGGCCGGTCAGGCGGTCGGTGCGGCTCATGCGCGCTCCCGGGTCAGACGGCCGATGGCGAGGACCACCAGCGAGATGAGCAGGCTGAGGACCACGGCGAGCGCGCAGGCGGTGCCCACCTGGCCGCTGGTGAAGGCGAGCCGGTAGATCAGCACGCCGGGCACGGTCGTGGAGTCGCCGGGGCCGCCGCCGGTCGTCACGAAGACGATGTCGAAGCTGGCGAGGGCGGCGATGACGGTGACGGTGACCGCGACGCCGATCTCGGCGCGCAGTCCGGGCAGGGTGACCGACAGGAACTCCCTGACGGGGCCCGCCCCATCGATCCGCGCGGCCTCGTAGAGGCTGGTGTCGATCTTCTGGATGCCGGACTGGAACAGCACCAGGCACAGGCCGAGCATCACCCAGCTGCCGACCAGGCCGACCGCCACGTAGGCCCAGGTGAAGTCACCGAGCCAGGCCCTGGTCCAGGAGCCGAGGCCGATGGCGCTCAGTCCCTCGTTCACCAGGCCGTCCGGCGCGTACAGACCGCGCCAGATCACGCCGACGGCCACCAGCGGAATGATCTGGGGCAGGAAGAGGACGGTGCGGGAGAACGCGAAGTTCCCTCCGCGACGGCCCCTCCCGATCACCGCGGCGAGCACCAGTCCGGCGCAGATCGGCAGGACGGAGTAGAAGCCGATGAGACCGACGGCGTGCACCAGCGAGCCGACGAGCTGCGGATCGCTGAGGACCGTCCGGTAGTTCTCCAGTCCGGCCCAGACGCCGGGGCTGATGCCGTCCCAGTCGTAGAAGGACAGCTGGATGGCCTGGACCCAGGGGACGATGACGAAGGCCGTGTACATCACGAACGCTGGCGCCAGGAAGAGGTAGGCGCTGTTCCGCCGCCTCCGCCGGGCGGCGGCGCCGCGCCGCCCGGTGGAGCGGTGGCCCGCCCCGGCCCGTCCGCCGGGGAGGGCGGAGGGGCCGGGAGCGGAGTCCCGCGCCGTCTTGAGGACGGAGGTCACTTCTGCCCCTTGGTCCACTCGGCCTGCACGGCCTTGAGGTAGGCGGCGGCGCTGGTCTTGCCGGCGATGAGCTGCTGGCCCTGCGAGGTGAGGACGTCGTTCATCGTCGGCGTGGCGTTGTTGAAGTAGGGCGTGAGGCCGTTGCTCTCGCCGACCTTCTTCCAGGCGGCCACGAAGTCGGCCCGGACACTGCCCTCGGCCGCCTTGATCGAGGGGTCCTGCGAGACCGGCATGAAGCCGTTGTCGAGCTGGATCTGGCCGGCCTCGGGGGTGGTGAGGAAGTTGAGGAACGCCGCGGCGAGGTCGGGGTTCTTCGCCTTCGTGGAGATCGCGTAGGCCAGCGAGGTGCCGACGCCCGCGGCCTGGGCGTCCGGGGTGGTGCCGGGGAGGGTGAAGAAGCCGGCGCCCTTGGGCATCGCCTTGTCCACGACGCCGGCGTCCCAGTTGCCGTCGAACAGGAACAGGCCCTGGCCCTTGGTGAAGGCGGCGGTCGCTCCGGCGTTGTCGACGCCGTTGGCCCCCTCGGGGAGGTAGCCCTCCTTCGCCCAGTCGGCCAGCTTCTGCGCGGCCTTGGTGCCGGCGTCGCTCTCGACGGTGAAGCCGGGGTTGTTGAAGGCCCAGGCGGTGCTGTCGGAGAGCTTCTGGAACTGGTTGACCAGCGCTTGGAAGATGAAGGAGGAGTGGCCGTCCAGGTTGGACACCTGGATGGGCAGCTGACCCGCTGCCTTGGCCTTCGCGACCTGCTTCTCGAACTCGTCGAGGGTCTTCGGCGGCCCGGAGATCCCGAGCTTCGAGGCGATCTCCTTGTTGTAGTAGACGCCTACCAGGGAGAAGCCGGCGGGGGCCGCCCACAGCTTGCCGGCGCCCAGCTGGTTGCCCTGGCTGCGCCACTGGTCCAGCTGGCTGGCCGAGACGGTCTTGTCCCAGCCGTACGCCTTGGCGTAGGGGTCGAGGGGCCGGATCTGGCCCGCCTTGGCGGTGTTGCCGAGCAGGTTCAGCAGGGCGAGGTCGGGGGCGTTGGCGGAGTTGAGTGCCAGGCCGAGGCTGGTGTTGTAGCTGTCGTAGGCGGTGAAGCGGTAGTCGATGGTCACGTTCGGGTGCTTCTTGGCGAACGCGTCGGTGAGCGCCTTGGTGGTGGGCGACTCGTCCGACGTCAGGATCGACAGCGTGACCTTCTCCGTCGGGATCGCGGTCGACACCGCTCCGTCGGTCGGGGCGGCCTTGGCCGGGGCACCCCCGGGAGTGCCACAGGCGCTGAGGGCGCCGGCCGCGACCGCCGCGGTACAGACGACGGCCAGCGGGCGGACGAACGCTCTGCGACGGGGTGCGCGGGGAGTGGAAGACATGACCGGCTCCAGTGGTGCGAACGACGGAGGGGCTTATGGAGGGTTCCTCCATAAGGGATGTGTCTGGATCGTAGGTAGGCTCGAACCCGCAGGTCAATGACTTACGTCGATTACTTACGTAACAACCCGGCATTACTGGTGGGTACGGGCTAGCATGGCCGCTGCGGGCATGCACGAGGCACATCCGCGGCTAAGGAGGCACACGGTGAAGCGGTCGGCCATCAACGGAGGCGATCCCGCCCTGCTCCGCCGGCTCAACAACGACGCCGTCCTGCGCGCCATCCGCGGCCGTGAGCCGATGACGCTCTCCGGTATCGCGACCGCCGCCTCGCTGTCGCGGCAGACCGTCGACCTCGTCCTGGAAGAGTTCCAGCAGCAGGGCTGGGTCGAGGAGGTGGCCCCCGGGCGAACCAAGGGCCGACCCGCTCGGCGCTACCGCTTCCGCGCGGAAGCGGGCCACGTCCTGGGAATCGACGTCGGCAGCACTTCGGTCCTGTTCATGCTTGCGGACCTCAACGGCGAGCCGGTCGGACGCCGTGTGGTCACGGAGGACATGGGCGGGGCCGGCGAGGACCGGCTGGAGGCCATCCGGCGCGCCGCCGTCCGCTTCGTCGGCGACCACCCGGACGCCCGGCCCCGCGCCCTCTGCCTGGGGGTACCGGGAATCGTCGACGCGCAGGGCGCGGTCCGTCACTGCGACCTGCTGCCGGAATGGAACGGACTCGATCTCGCCGCCCGGGCCGCCGACTGGTTCGGCTGCCCCGCCGTCACCGACAACGACGCCAACCTCGCCGCCGTCGCCGAGCACTGGCAGGGAGCCGCCCAGGACTGCGACGACTTCATCCACCTCCTGATCGGCCAGCGCACCGGCGCCGCCGTCGTGCTCGACGGGCGGCTGCGCCGGGGCCGCGCCGGGGCAGCCGGCGAGATCGCCGGACTCGCGGTCCTCGGCTGGGACGGCACCGACCGGGACGCCCTGCACGGTGGTGCGGACGTCGCCCAGGTGTTCGCCGACGCGGCGGACGGGGACGAGGCCGCCCTTCTTCGTGTCGACCGGTTCGCCCGCACCTACGCGCTGGGAACCGCCGCCATGGTACTGACGGTCAACCCCGACCTGGTGGTCGTCGGCGGCGGCCTCTCCCGCGCGGGCGAGATCCTCGTGGACCCGCTGCGCAGGCACCTGGAGGGACTGTGCATCGATCCTCCGCATGTGCGTGTCTCCCGGCTGGGTGTGGAGGCGGTCGCGCTGGGAGCGCTCCGGGTGGCGCTCGACCGCTGCGACCGCGAGCTCTTCGAGTTCCCGGACTCCCCCCAGGACGCCGTGCGTCCGGAAGCCGATCGCCTGCCGCCCGCGCGGCGGGACACGGACGGTGTCCGGACTCTCTAGACGCCGATGCCGTGGGGGGCACGGCGCGCCCCCCACGGCGGATGACCTGGCACGCCTCCCCCGGCAGGGGGAGGCGACCGTGTCAGGAGACGGTGACAGTGGCCGTCTGCCCCGGAGCCACCGTGACCGTGGCGTAGGTGTACGTCTTCCCGTTGACGACCTTCGTCTTCACCGCCTGGGACACGCCGTTGACCTTGATCGAGGACTTGCCGCCGGCGAAGCGCGCCTCCCAGCTGTAGGAAGCGGAGCCGGAGCTGTTGGTCAGCTTCGACGAGGTCGCGCCGTCGTGGCGGAGCGTGAAGGTGTTGCCGCCGACCTTGATGTCCTTGACCTGGAGCCAGCCCATCCCCGAGGGCAGCCGGGAGAGGGTGGAGAGCGCGTTGGCCGGGGCGTCGGGCTGGACGCCCATCAGGCCTTCCACGGTCTGGCTGACCAGAGTGTAGGAGACCTCCGGGTAGTCGCCGTTCGGCCCCTGGCTGGAGTTGACGTGCTGGACGTCGCGCTGGTCGTAGACGTACTGCATCCACTTCCAGGCGGTGTCGTTGCGGTCGTAGGTGAAGAAGACGTCCGGCAGGTAGGTGTACGCCTCGATGTTGCGCGACCGCCCGGCGCCCTCGGACTCCGTGTCCACGTAGTCCAGGTAGGCGTCGGTGCGGGGGCCGGGGGCGGTGATCTGCTTCTGGAGCATGATCCAGCTCATCTCCTTGCCCCAACCCTTGACCTGCTCCCCCTCCTTGGTGTAGCCGCGGACCATGTCAGCGCCGTTCCCGCTGCCGGCCCAGGTGTCGTTGAAGTACGCCTTGAGGTCGTCGGCCTTCTGCTTGTAGGTGTTCGAGAGGGCGGTGTCGCCCTTGCTCGCCGCGAGAGCGGACAGCGCGCGGAAGGCCTGGTACTGGGCGCCGATGCCGTCACCTGCCTCGATGACGTGGAGGTCGCCGTCCTCCTTGTAGCTCGCGGCGCCGACGAAGATGCTGCCGCCCTCGCCCTCGGCGACACCGTTCGGCTTCTTGCTGTCATGGAGCTCGATGAACTCCTTGGTGGTGTGCTTGTAGTAGTCCCAGAGGACCGGGTCGTTGATGTAGGCGTTGTCCCCGCTCCACCGGTACGCGGCGTTCGCCTTCTCCACCACCTCGAAGGCGGCCGGGACCTCCCGGACGAAGTACTGCTTGCTGATGTAGTCGATGGCCAGGTAGTTCTGGTTGTCGAAGTTGAACGCCCACACCGGGTAGTACCCGTGCTCGGCCGTGGCGGACGCGGCGTGCGTGCGCAGCATCGCCTTGTTCTCGGCGTTCAGACCGAGGACCGAGGCTCCGCCGACCTGGTGCGCGAGATCGCGGGTGTAGTAGCCGGAGCGGTTGGCGTAACCCGCCCAGTATGAGGGGGCGTACGGAGCACTGCCGGTGCCTGTCAGGTTGAACTCGTCCACGTTGATCGGGCCGACGGCACCCGGCAGCTGGACGAAACTGTTGGCCTTGCGCTTGGACCAGTCGAACATGGCGACGATCTTGGGGTCGGAGGACGTGACGACGGGGTCCACCGGCGCGGAGGGAGAAACGGAGAGGTCGTCGGCGTTCACGTAGCTGACGCCGCCCTCGAATCCGACCTCCACCTTGTCGCCGGTCTTCACCGCCACCCGGCTGACGGTGTGACGGGCGTAGGTGGCGCGGCTGGGGAGGTCGACGGAGCCGGCGACCGTGCCGTTGACGCGCACGAGGAACTTGCCGCCGGTGCCGCCGGTGGCGACCCAGGTCGAGAAGTCGAACATGCCGTCGCCCTTGGCGGTGATGGTCTGGGTGACCTTCTTCGCCGAGGTCTGATCGAGGTAGGCGAGCTTGCTGCCGCCGTGCGGGCGGTTGGTGGCGACGCCGGTGCCGGAGGTGAAGGTCCACCCCGTCGTGCCCTGCTCGAACCCGGGGTTGACGATCTCCACCGCCGGAATGAGCGAGGTGGTCGCCTCGATGTCGTCGACGTTGACGTAGCTGGCGCCGGTGCCTCCGCCCTCGATGGAGATCTCCACTGTGTCCCCGCTCTTCACGGTCACCCGGGGGATCGTGTAGCGGGTGTAGGGGGAGCGCTTGGCCAGGACGGCGGAGCCGACGACGGAGCCGTTGACCTTGGCGACGAACTTGCCGCCGGCTCCGCCCGTGCTGATCCACGCGGAGAGGTCGACCACGCCGTCGCCGGTGGCCGTGAGGGTCTGGCTGACCTTCTTGGTGGTGCCCTCGTCGAGGTAGGCCAGCTTGGACCCGCTGTGCGGGGCGTTGGTGGCGACACCGGCGCCGGACGTGAAGGTCCAGCCGGTGGTGCCCTGCTCGAAACCGCCGTTGACCACGGTCAGAACGGTGGTGGGGGCGGCGGTGGCTTCGCCCGGGGACACGAAGGGGACCAGCGGGGCGAGGACGGCGAGGGACGTCAGCAGAGTAAGACGCAGAGCACGGGGAGAGGGGTTCATGGGACTCCTGTCCGAATCATGAGGGGGGTGGCCGGACGTTAACAGCCCACTTTCAAGTGTTTCAAGATTTCTGCAATGTTTACCCGACGCCAATATTGCAAACTTTCTAAGATCTCATGCAAGTGTCAATCCGGATGGAACCGTAGAGCCGTAGCGGCACCCATCCAGACTCTGATGTGATCACTGTCAAGACATCTTCAAGCTGCCTTGAGGGCCGATAGGCACGACATCGACGAAGGAAACACATCCGCCGGCCCGACCTGCCCCGCAGCCGTCCCCCTGGTGCGCGGCGGCGGTCATGGGTTATGACTCCCCCACCCCCGCTTCGCACGACTGGGACACTGACTTGGCACTCGACCTGCACCGTTTGTGGATCTTCCTGCACGTCATCGAGCAGCAAGGGTTCTCCGCCGCCGCCCAGAAGCTCTATATGAGCCAGCCGTCGGTCTCCAACCAGGTACGCAAACTGGAGGAGTCCCTGCGGATCACCCTCATCGACCGGTCGAGCGCCCGGATCCGGCCCACGGCCGAGGGAGAGCTGCTGGCCGAGTACGCGAGCCGTGTCTTCCTCCTGGCCGACGAGGCGGTCGCCGCCGTACAGCAACTCAGCGGGCTCCAGACGGGTCGGCTGGTGGTGGGCGGTTCGACCACCATGGGCACCTACCTGCTGCCGGACCTGCTGGCCGAGTACCGCCGCCAGCACCCGGGGATCGACGGGCACGTCTTCGTCGGCAACAACTCCACGGTGACTCAGCAGTTGATGAGCGGAGAGGTGGGCGTGGCACTGGTGGCCGGCGCCCCCACCGAGCCGAGACTGATCGGCGAAGCCGTCTCCGAGGACCACATGGTCCTCATCGCGCCACCGGACCACGCTCTGGCGGGCCGGGGCCCCGTCACCGGGGAGATGCTCACCGGCGAACGCATCGTCCTGCGCGAACCGGGTTCCCAGACGCGGGAGGTGCAGGAGCGCACCCTGGCCCGCTGGGGCGTCGTCGCCCCGCCCCACACGGACGCCTGGGGACCGGAGGTGCTGAAGCGATGCGTGCGGGCCGGGCTCGGCGTCGCCCTCGTCTCGGAGTACGCCGTCTCCGACGAGCTGCGCGCGGGCACCCTCGTCGCCCTGCCGACGCACCAGGACACGGAGACCCGGGACATCTCCCTCGTACGCCGGCGGGACCGCATCCTGTCCCCGGCGGAGGAGGCCTTCGTGGACCTCGTGCGCCGGCGGCGCGGCAGCACCGGCCTCCTCGGCGGCTGACCCGCCCCGGTACGCGTGCGCGCCGGCTATAGGAGTCATCACCAGAACCCGTCTTGTGCGCCGCGCCCCGCGCTCGGACCATCGAGCCATCGAGAACGGCGGCACGGCGAAAGCCGCCCGTTTGACGCCTGTCGCACCGCGGTCGTACGCGCGTGCCCGAGAGACGCGGGATTCCCATGACAACCGCTTCTGCCCGCCCCTTGATGTCCCGTCAGCTCTATGGGGCGCGCCCCTCGGCCCCGGCCCCGGCCCCGGCGAGGAGGCTTCACCCTCGCATCCGTGAGGGAGGCCTCCTGGTGCTCCCCGCCGAACCACATCAGGTACGCGTGGCCCGCCGCTTCGCACGGAGGCTGACGGCCGGCTGGGGAATCGACGAGGAATGCCTCGCCGACCTCCTGCTGATCGTGGGAGAACTGACCGCCGACTCCGCCCTGCACGGTGGCACCGAGATGTCCGTCAGGATCTGGCTCGCCGGACCGGAACTGTGTGTGGAGGTGACCGACACGGGCGCCCCGTCGCACCTCTCCGGGTCTGCCGTCACCGACGACGGCGAGCGCGCCCGACGCCTGGAGCTCGTCGCGCGCCTGAGCGACTGGTGCTCCGTCGACCGCGCCCCGCTGCGTCGACGGGTCCGGGCCGGGTTCGGTGTGGTGCGTTGCTCCGAGGGGTGAACGGGCGTCCCCTGCCCGGCGATACCACCGGGGCCGTCGTCGGACTGGACGTGGCAGCCGAACGCGTACGCGGTCTGGTCGTCCGTGCCGACGGGCGCGTGGTGCTCGCGGAGGAGTGGTACACGCATCCCGAACGAGGGTCCCCTTCGGTCGTCGACACCGTACTGGACCACGCCGCGGACCTGGTCGCGGAAGCGAAGCGCGCGGGCTGCCCCGCGACGGCGGTCGGGGTCGCGGTGCACGGCGCGGTCGACCCCGAGGCGGGCGTCGTCGAACACGCGACCACGCTGGGGTGGCACGGGACTCCGCTCGGCCCGTGGCTGGCGGAGCACGTGGGCCTTCCGGTCGTCGCGACCGGAGACGTGCGCGCCGCCGCCGTGGCCGAGAGCCGCCTCGGCGCGGGCCGGGGACGCGAGCGGTGCGCCGTCCTCTCGGTCGGGACCACCGTCGACGTCACCGAGCTGCGGAGCGGACTTCCCGTCGGCTCTCCTCGCTGTGGCGGGCCGGGCCGCAGGGTCGCCACGCATCGGGAGCAGGAGTACGAGCAGACGCGGTGCGGCTGCCCGAAAACCCTCGCCTCCGCCGAGGCCTTCGCGGCGTTCTGCGCCGAGCGGTACGAGGCTGCCGCGCGGACCTGCGGACAGTACGGGCCGGGGGCCTGGCTGACAGGGTCGTCAGGGCGGAGGGCCGTCGCCGCGCTCGCCGACGCACTCGTCCCGCTGGCCGGGCGCGTCGACCGGCTCGTCGTGGGCGGACCCGCCCCGCTGATGCGGTACGCGCTGCCGGGACCGCTGGGAACGGCCCTGGGCGAACGCCTCTCCCCCGGCACGCTTCCCGACCTGGTGCCGGCCCGATTGGGCCGCCCGGCCATTGCCCTGGGAGCCGCGCTCCTGGCCCGGGTCCGGCCGCTCCCCGATCACGCGGCCTGACGGCCCGGGCGGCGTCCGACGCCCGGCTCCGGGTGGGAACGGCCGTGCACCTGGTACCCGGTCAGAGGGTCACGCGGGCCGAGCGCCACTCGGTGGAGAGGTCCCACATCCGCGAGGCGAACTCCGTCGGCCCGCACCACGCTCCCTTCGCGTCCGCGTGCGGTACGTACGCGGCCACGGCGGGGCGGTTGACGTGCACCGCGCTCGCATCCAGGCGTTCCACCGCTTCGAGGGCGCGCGTCCGCGAGGTGGTGAACACGGCCACCGACATCGCGGTACGGACGTTGCCGACAAGCCGGACGGCTTCGTCGGGTCCGTCCGCCTCGACGAGCCCCACCACGGGTCCGAAGACCTCCTCCACGGCCGTCTCCACCGCGAACAGATCCCCGGCCAGAACAGTCGGCCGTACGTACCGGCCCCCGAGCGGACCGCCCGCGGCACGGTCCCCGCCGCTGAGCAGTTCCGCACCCCCCGCGCGTACCTTGGCCACGGCCTCCAGACACGCGTGCACGTGCTCCTCGTCGACGAGGGGACCCATCTCCGACCGGGGGTCCATGCCCGGCCCCAGTCGCAGCGAGGCGACCCGCGGCAGCAGGCGTGCGAGGAACTCTCGCCTGACCCGGCGGTCGACGACGACCCGGCCGACGGCCCCGTACCTCTGGCCGGCCTGCCCGAAGGCTCCGGCCGCCACGGCCGCGACGGCCTTGTCGAGATCGGCGTCGTCCAGGACGACGACGGTGTCCTTTCCCGCCAGGTCCAGCTCGGTTCGCAGCAGTCGCCCCGAGCCGGCGCGGTGCACGGCCGCGGCCACCCGGCGGGATCCCGTGAAGCCGACGCCGGCCACCGACGGGTGGTCCACCAAGGCCTCACCCGCGGCGGCGTCCCCCTGGACGAGGTTGAACACCCCCGGCGGAACGCCCGCTTCGTGCAGCACCTCGGCGAGGAGCGCGGGCGTCAGCGGCGCGAGCGGCGAAGGCTTGAGCACCACGGTGCATCCGGCGAGCAGGGCCGGAGCGAGCTTCCGGACGGGGGTCGCCAGGGGAAGGTGCCACGTGGTGATCAGACCGACCACGCCGATGGGGCGGCGGAAGGAGAACGCCGACGTCCGGTCGTCCACGGTGGGGACCGCCGTCCGTTCCAGCCGGCGGGCCTCGCCCGCCACGAAGTCCAGCGCGGCCACCGCACCGTGGACCTCGGCCCTGGCCTCGACGAGGAGCTTCCCCTGTTCCCGGGTGATGGCCACGGCGAACCTGTCGGCCCGCTCCTCCAGAAGCCGGGCCGCGCACGCGAGGTGCCCTGCGCGTCGTACCGGGTCGAGCGCCTGCCAGGCGGCGAAGGCGTCGGCCGCCACGCCCACGGCGTGTTCGACGTCCACCCCGCCCGACTCGGGAAACTCCCCGATCACGTCGGAGGCGTCCGCCGGATTGACGTTCGCACGCACGACGCCGCTCTCCGCCCGCGTCCACGCCCCGCCCGTGAAGTTGCGCAGCAGGTGGGGCGGGGGCGGTTCGCACGCCGAGGTCGTCATGGTCGCAGAGCCCTTTCGTGGTCTTCCCGGGCAGCATCTCCGACCGGTCACGACCCGTACAACGGCCGGCGGCCCCCTGTTCATGAATCCGCCCCATATCCCCGCGCTATCTCAGGCTCTCCAGCGGACGGGTCTCCTGTCCCGACGGCATAACCGCCCAGCTCAGCGGCGTCCATCCCCGGGAGGCGGCGTTCGCCGAATAGCCCTCATAGCCGAAACGGGGGTTCCTCCTCCGCCGCCGCGGACGCACGCTCGTCCCAGCAATTCAGCCGAGCACAGCACCGAGGAGCACGCGTGACCGCAGCGACGTTCACAGTCAACGGCAGGACCTACACGAAGCCCTCCGCTCCCGTGGTGGTGATCTGCATCGACGGCAGCGAGCCCGACTACCACCTCGAGGCGATGGCGGCCGGCCGGATGCCGTGGCTCAGCAAGGTCCTGGAGAGCGAGGGGACGTCGTGGCCCGCGCACTGCGCGATGCCGGCCCTGACCAACCCCAACAACGTCTCCATCGCGACCGGCCGGCCCCCCGCCGTGCACGGCATCAGCGGCAACTACATCTTCGACACCGAGCTGGGTGAGGAGGTGCTGATGAACGACAAGCGTTTCCTCCGGGCGCCGACGGTGTTCGCCGCCGCCAACGAGGCGGGACTGGACGTCGTCGTGGTGACCGCCAAGGACAAGCTCCGCCGCCTGCTCGGCGCCGGCCTCGTCGAGGAGGGTCCCGCGCTGGACGGTTCGGGCGCGTTCGTCGCCCCGTCCCGCAGGGGCATCTGCTTCTCGGCGGAGAAGGCCGACCAGGCCACCGTCGAGGAGAACGGCATCGGCGACGTCCTGGAACTGGTCGGGAAGCCCCTGCCCGGCGTCTACTCCGCCGATCTGAGCGTCTTCGCCCTGGCGGCCGGGCTGAAGATCCTGGAGACCCGCGGCGCCGACCTGATGTACCTGTCGCTGACCGACTACATCCAGCACAAGAACGCGCCGGGCACCGAGGCGGCCAACGCCCTCTACGAGCAGATCGACCACTACGCCGGGAAGCTCGCCGAACTCGGCGCGACGGTGGTCCTCACCGCCGACCACGGCATGAGCGCCAAGACCGACGAGGCGGGGATCGCCCAGGTCGTCTACGTGGAGGAGGAGGTCCGCCGGATCCTCGGCCTCGACGCGGACGCCGAAGCCGAGGACGACGGCCTGCGCGTCATCCTGCCCATCACCGACCCCTACACGGTGCACCACGGCGCCCTCGGCTCCTTCGCCAGCGTCCACCTCCCGGCGAACGCGGACCGCGAGGCCGTCATCGCGGAGCTCCGCGCGATCGGGGGCGTGCAGGAGGTCCACGGCCGTGAGGAGGCGGCCGAGCGCTTCGCCCTGCCGGCCGACCGGATCGGGGACATCGTGATCCTCGCGGAGGCCGGCACCGCGCTCGGCCGCTTTGCCGCCTGGCACGACCTGAGCGGCCTCGACGCGCCCCTCCGTTCCCACGGCGCCCTGGGCGAGCTCCAGATCCCGTTCTTGATCAACCGGCGCCTGCCGGAGCCGGAGGCGCTGGACAGCCCCTTCGGTGACCTCGCCCGCATCCACAACTACGACGCCTACTGGGTCGCCACGACGCTGGTGGCCTCCCAGGAGTCCCCGCTCGCCGTCTGACGCCCCGTGCGGCCGTCCGTCGGGGCGGCCGCACCGGCCCCGGCGCCGTCTCGACGTCGCCCCTCAACCACCCCGGGTGGAAAGCGCAGTCACTTCGCAGAACGGTTGGAAAGCCATGTCCAACTCGGCAAAGCTCGTGCCGGGGACCGAGAGTCCCCAACCGCTGTCGGAAAGACCCTACTCGCGGCTGAAGTGGCGCATGCTGCTCGCGGCCATGTTCTGTTACTTCTTCTTCTACACCGGCCGGCAGACCTTCGGTTTCGCCATTCCCGGCATCGAGGAGGACCTCGGCCTGAGCAAGGCCACCCTCGGCGCGATCAGCGGCATCCTGCTGTGGTCGTACGCCGCCGGGCAGATGATCAACGGCAACCTCGCCGACAAGTGGGGCGGCCGGCGCATGATGGCCGCCGGCGCGGTCCTGTCCACCCTCCTCAACTGGTGCACCAGTTTCGCGGTCGGCGCCAAGTCCCTCGCCCTGGGCTGGGGGGCCAACGGCTTCGCCCAGTCGCTGGGCTGGCCCTCGGGCGGCCGGGTCATCTCCAACTGGTGGGGCTCCCACGAGCGGGGCAGGAGCTTCGGCTTCTACACCTTCGCCGCCGGCATGGCCTCCGTCCTCGCCTTCGTCACCTCGACGATCGTCGTGGACACCCTGGACCTCGACTGGCAGTGGATCTTCCGCGTCCCGGTGCTCCTCATGCTCGTCGGCGGCGTCACCTTCTACCTCGTCGCCCGGGACAGCCCGGCCAAGGCAGGCGTCACCCCGCCCGCCTCCCACCGGCAGACCGCCGAGGAGGAAGCCGCGGACACGGCGGCCGCCGCGGCGGGCGAGACCAGCCTCCAGCGGTACAGGACGGTGCTGCGCAACCCGAAGATCTGGTCGACCGGCATCGCCCTCGGCTTCCAGAACACCGCCCGCTACGGCCTGTTGATCTGGGTGCCCGTGTACTTCCTCGGCGACGACTGGAAGAAGGCCGACACCGGCATCAGCCCGCTGTGGATCTCGGTGGCCCTGCCGGTCGGCATGGCCGTCGGCGCTCTGGTCAACGGACAGATCTCCGACCGCCTCTTCGGCTCCCGCCGGGACCGGCCGATCATCCTCTTCATGGTCGTCGGCGCGCTGATGGCCCTGACGATGTACGCCGCCCCGCTCGGCACGACGACGGGGATCGTGGTCCTCTTCCTGACCGGCTTCTTCGTCTACGGCCCCCAGTCGTCCTTCTGGGCGCTGTGCCCGGACATCGCCGGCAAGCGCATGGCGGGTACGGCGACCGGCGTGGTCAACTGCTTCGCCTACCTCTTCGCCGGCCTCGCAGAACCGCTGATCGGCGGCCTCATGGACAGCACCGGCAACACCAGCCTCATCTTCCCCCTCGTCGCCGGAGCCTGCGCGTGCAGCGCCCTGGTCGCCCTGACCATCCGCCGCTAGCCGGAGAACGACATGACAGACCCGAACGCGCTTCCCCTCGCGGCCGTCTGGTCCGGCCCGGACAGCGGCTTCACCCTGGAACCCCAGCCCCGCCCCGAACTCGCCCCCGGTGAAGTGCTGGTCCGCATCGAGCTCGCCACCATCTGCGGCAGCGACCTGCACACCATCGCCGGCGACCGGCCCACCCCGCTGCCCACCGTCCTGGGCCACGAGGCGGTCGGCTTCGTCGAGGCCGTCGCCGGCGACGTGCGCACGGTCGACGGCCGGCCCGTCGAGACGGGGCAGCGCGTCACCTGGACCATCGGCACCTCCTGCGGAGCCTGCCGCCGCTGCGTCCGCGGCGTCCCGCAGAAGTGCACCGGCGTCCGCAAGTACGGCCACGAGGCCATCACCGATCACTGGCGGCTCAACGGCGGTCTCGCCACCCACTGCCACCTCGTCGAGGGGACGGGGCTGGTGACCGTACCGGACTCGCTCCCCGCCGCGGTGGCGGCACCCGCGAACTGCGCCACGGCCACCGTGGTGTGCGCCGCCCGCCGGGCCGGACTGTCTGCGGGCGACTCCGTGGTCGTCATCGGCTGCGGCATGCTGGGGCTCACCGCGGTCGCCTACGCCCGCGAGCTCGGCGCGGAACACGTCGTCGCCTGCGACGTGGACGCGAGCCGCCGCGAACTGGCCCTGGCCTTCGGCGCGACCACCGCGTGCGAGCCGGCCGAACTCGCGGGAATCGCGGAGAAGTACGGTGCCGACGTCGTCATCGAACTGTCCGGCAACCACCGGGCCGTACAGTCCGCCCTGGACATCGTCGGCATGGACGGACACGTCGCCCTGGTCGGCTCCGTCTCCCCCGGCCCGGCCGTCGGCTTCGAGCCCAACGCCTTCGTCCGCAACCTCTCGCACGTCGTCGGCAGCCACAACTACACCGTCGGCGACCTCGCCGAAGCGGTCCGCTTCCTGACGCTGACCTCGGTCCAGGACCTGTTCCGCGACCTCGTACCCGACGCGCTGCCGCTCACGGACATCGACGCGGCCGTCGCCGCCGCCCGCGAAGGCACCGCACCGCGCGTCGCGGTGCGCATGGACTGACCGCCCCGCACGCGCGGCGTCCCGGGGCCGTCCCGCCCCGCCCCTCTTCTCCCGCACGGTCCTCCCGGCCGCCCCGGCCGTATCCCCTACGGAGCCCCCTCATGGCTGAGCCACGCCCCGCACACCTCCTCAACCACATCGACGGCGCCTGGGTGCCGTCCTCCAGCGGCGCGGTGCGCGCCAACCTCAACCCCGCGGACACCGACGAGGTCATCGGCCGGTTCGCGGAATCCGACGCCAAGGACGCCACCGCGGCCGTGGACGCGGCCTCGGCCGCACAGGCTTCCTGGGACGCCCTCGGACCGATCGAGCGGGCGACGTTCCTGACCGCCGCGGCCCGCCTCATCGAGGAAAGGCGGGAGGAGTTCGCCGAGGCGATCACCCGTGAGCAGGGCAAGCGGCTGTCCGAGGCCCGGGGCGAGGTGTCGCGGTCGCTGGCCATCCTGGAGTTCACGATCGGTGAGGCCCGCCGGATCAACGGCGTGACCACCCCGGCCGAGGAACCGCGGACCATCGCCATGACGTTCCGCCGCCCGCTCGGCGTCGTCGGTCTGATCACCCCGTGGAACTTCCCCGTCGCGATTCCGATGTGGAAGGTCGCCCCGGCGCTGATCGCCGGTTGTACGGCGGTACTGAAGCCCTCGCCCCTGACACCGTGGACGTCGGCCCTCCTCGTCGAGGCGTTCGCCGACGCCGGTCTGCCGACGGGTGTACTCAACCTGGTCCAGGGCGACCGGGAACCCGGCGAGACGCTGGTCGCCGACCCTAGGGTGGCCGGCATCTCCTTCACCGGCTCCCTGCCGGTGGGCCAGGCCATCAACAAGGCGGGCGCCGGCCGGCTCATGCGCACCCAGTTGGAGCTGGGCGGCAAGAACGCGCTGATCGTCCTCTCCGACGCCGATCTCGACGCGGCGGTGGACGCGATCGCGCACGGCGCGTTCGGGCAGAGCGGCCAACGGTGCAGCGCGACCAGCCGCGTCATCGTCGACCGGTCCGTCCGGGAGGACCTCCTGGAGCGTCTCGTGCCCCGGGTACGGGCGATGCGGATCGGGCCGGGCGACCAGGACGGGGCCGACATCGGTCCGGTGGTCAACGACGAGCGGATGCGGGCCTGCCTGACAGCGGTCGGGACGGCCGTGGCCGCCGGTGCCACGGTGGCCTGCGGCGGCCGCGCCGCGGAGCTCGACACCCCGGGCTACTTCGTCGAGCCGACCGTGCTGACGGATGTGGCGTGGGACAGCGAGATCGCGCAGGAGGAGGTCTTCGGCCCCGTCCTGTCGGTCATCGACTGCGACGGCTACGAGGACGCCATGCGGATCTCGAACTCGGTGAGGTACGGCATGTCCGGGACGATCTTCACGCAGAACCCGTCCCTGATGTTCCAGGCGCTGC
Organism: Streptomyces sp. NPDC047974; assembly: GCF_040653375.1. Taxonomy (NCBI): domain Bacteria; kingdom Bacillati; phylum Actinomycetota; class Actinomycetes; order Kitasatosporales; family Streptomycetaceae; genus Streptomyces; species Streptomyces sp. NPDC047974. The sequence goes on along the minus strand of NZ_JBEZNU010000016.1, from coordinate 34,557 downwards.
AGGACTTCCAGGCGGGGATGCTGCACGTCAACCGGCCGGGCGTGGGGGCGTACTCCCATCTGCCGCACATGGGCGCCAAGGCGTCCCAGCTCGGCGCACCCGAGTGCTCTCCCGACGTCTGGGACTTCTACACCGACCTGCGGTCCGCCTGCATCCGTTACTGAGCACCGCCCCGCAACGCCCCCGTCCCCTGGTCTTCCCGACTTCCCGGAGGAAGTGCATGACCCACGAATGCAGCCGGCGCGGTGTCCTCGCGGCCGGCGCCGCCACCGCCGTCACCGTCGCCGCCACGAACCTCGGCCTGGCGGCCACGGCCCAGGCCGCCACGACCGTGCCGAACGGCATCAGCCAGGACAAGGTGCTGATCATCGGCGTGGACGGCATGCGGGCCGACCGCCTCGACACGGCCGACGCCCCGCACATGAAGGGCATCATGGCGCGGGGCACCTACGCCAAGTCCCTTCTGTACGGCAGCCCCATGGCCGGCACCTGGTCCGGCCCGGGCTGGTCCACGATCTCGACCGGTGTGTGGCCCGACAAGCACGGCGTGAAGGACAACTCCTTCTCCGGCAGCCAGTTCACCGCCTACCCGGGGCTGTTCGCGCGGCTGGCCCAGGTGAAGCCGGGACTGTCCACCTACTCGGCGATCGGGTGGCCGCCGCTCGACACCTCCGGCGTCCTCACCGCCGGCGCGGACGCGAAGTTCGTTCAACCACAGCACGACGCACCCAGTGACGCGACACTCGCGGCCGAGGCCGCTTCGGTGCTCAAGGACCAGAACCCGGACGTCGCCTTCGTCTACCTGGGAAACGTCGACTACGTCGGTCACGCCGTCGACGGCAGCGGCCCGGAGTACATGGCGGCCATCGCCGGGGCCGACGCCCACGTCGGCACCCTGCTGGCCGCGGTGAAGGCCCGTCCGGCCTACGCGTCGGAGCGGTGGACGATCCTCGTCGTCACCGATCACGGCCACGCCGACGGAGGCGGTCACGGCGGCAACGGATGGGCGGAGCGGCAGACGCTGATCCTCGCGGAGGGACCGGGGATCGCGGCAGGACTCCGGCCGATCGACACCCGGCTCGTCGACGTCGTCCCCACCGTGTTCAAGCAGCTCGGCCTCACGGTAAGCGGCGGCTGGAACCTGGACGGCAAGCCGGTCCAGGAGCGGACCGACGACCGGTTCGACACGCTCCAGTCGAAACTGGGGACGCGGGTGGACGAGACGGGGATCCCGGCCGACGTGCTCGGCTTCACCCACACCGCGCCGAGCGGCTGGTCCGTGATCAACAACGCGATGGGGTCCGGCGGCGTCGCCGAGTGGCGCGGCTGGACCTTCACGACCAACGAGTTCTGGTCCCGGGCCGAGAGCAACCAGTGGCGCGAGCTGAACGTCCGTGCCCGAGGAGTGTTCGCGGTGGCGGACTCCGACGAGTGGTCGGACAAGTCCTTCTCCGGACGCTTCGAGTCGACGCTGGTGTCGCCGACGTACGGTATCTCCGGCAAGGCCAAGATCACCGTCAAGTTCGTGACGCACTACCGACAGGTGGACGCACAGACCGCGAAGGTCCTGGTCTCCTTCAACGCGGGCACGCCGCAGGAGGTCAAGAGCTTCACGTCCGACGTCATCGCCCAGCAGCAGTCGATCGACGTCGCCGTCCCGGCGGGTGCCACCTCCGTGCACGTCCGGTTCCACTACACGGGGGACAACGACTTCTACTGGGTAGTCGACCGCTTCCAGCTGTACGCGTGATCCCCACCGCCCGTATGCCGCCCGGCATACGGGCACACCCCTGTGAGGAGGAAGCCGTGTTCCGTACGGGCGAGACCGTCGTGCGCCGGGGTCTCTTCCCCGACGGCCGCATCGCGTACGTCCAGTGCGGCCGGGTCGTCCACGACGACGACCGCGGACTGCTGACCTGGGTGGCGGCCGGATCGGCCACACTGCGACGCGAGACGCCCGACGGCACGCCCACCCGGTCCTGGCCGCGGTACCGGGCGATGGACGTGCCCACCCTGCTCGCCCCCGGCACGTGGGAGCCGTACGGAACGCTCATGCTCACCAGGCCTGGCGAACGGCACTCCGTCTGGTGGTCGTTCGACCGCGACGGCGCGTTCGTGGGGTGGTACGTCAACCTGGAATCGGATGCGGGTCGGGGGCCGAGCGGCACGGATCACGTCGATCACGCCCTCGACCTCCTCGTCGCACCCGACCGGCGGTCATGGCGGTGGAAGGACGAGGAGGAGTTCGCCGACCTGACCGGACGGCCGGGCTTCTGGGACCTCGCCGGCGCCGCCGAGGTGCGCGCCGAAGGAGAACGGATGGCGGCCCTCGCCTCGGCGGGCACGTTCCCCTTCGACGGCACCTGGCGTGACTTCCGGCCCGGGCCGGACTGGGGCCCGAGTACGCTCCCGGCGCTGTGGGACCTGCCCTCACAAGTGCTACAACGGCCCGAACGCTGAGACTGCTCGGCCGGGGCGGCCGATCGCCTCTGGCGACGCCGCCCCGGCGTGACGTTCACGCGCCGCGGACGGGCTGCTCGGGATACGAGGTGTGCCCCGGGGCGGCCGCGGTGCGCTTCACCTCGAAGATGCGCTCGCCCTCCCGGTTGATCCAGGTAGCGGTCAGGATCGGCGTGCACTGGTCTGTCCGAAGGCGGCGTTGGCCCGCTAGCCGACGAAGACGGTGCGGTTCTGGCGCTTGCTGCTGTAATAGCCGTGCTTGTCGTCGCCGCCGAAGTCATGGTCGTCCCAGGTGGCCCACCGGCATCGAGCTGATCAGCCGGGAGATCTCGGGCTGCGCCAGGAACGTCCGGTGCTTCGAGCGGGCCACGTTCAGGCCGGAGGTGTCCAGGTACGGAGTGTCGCCGAGCATGGCGAAGCTGTCACAGCCCTCGTCGACGATCCGGGTCCACACGGGGTCGAGGACGACGCGCACGATCCCGTCCCCACGGTGACGACGGCCGGCCGGTCCGGATCGGGCGACGTGGTGAAGGATCCGGTCATCGGCGCGAAGCCGACGGCTTCCTCGACCGGTGCGAGGGAGAACTCGTAACGTACCCGGCCAGCGCGAGGTAGAACGCCATGCTGTCGTCGACCGCCTGGGCGGGCTGAACCACGCGTCCGGTGTTGTCGTGGATCTTGTCCACGGTCAGGCTGGAGACGAGGAACCGGCCCGCGCCGTGGGCGCCCTCCAGCAGTGCCGGCGGGAAGCCGGAGGCCGCGCACGCCATCAGCACCCGCATGGACCGCCACCACCCCCGTCGGAGCCGGCCGGCGCACACACCTGAACGGCCTGACGGGGAACGAAGCCGACGCGCTGGCCTTGTCCGGACTCCCCTGTCCGCCGCGGAACTCGGCCTGGGCGCGGCACTGGCCGCGACGGAACCGAAGCTGCTCGCGGCGTCGCCCAAGGAAGCGGCGGACCGCACGGGCCGGATCAGACAGCGCTTCCACCTCGACGCCGTTCCCTGGTCCAGAGAGCCCGACGCGGCGACGCACTTGAAGGCCATCGCCGCCGCGGTACGGGCCTCCCCCCGATCAGGACCCGCTATCACCGCTGGGACCGGTGTGCGAGGCCGGCGCCCGGTACTTGATCGCCCGGACCGGAGAGAAGGGGCCGCGCACGTATCGAGTGGGCCGTGTTCGGCGGGTCTCGATGCTGCCCGGCGCCTTCGACCACCCCGAAGGGTTCGAACTCGCCCCGTACCGGCGGGACGCGTCGGCACGCTGCCAAGCCGAGTCGACATCCGACGTCATGGCGCTGCGGGTCTCGGATCAGGGGCTCGACCGCATCGACGAACTGCTCGGCCCCTACGACTACGCCCCGGCTTCCGCCGAACGCGACCCGACAGGCTGGACACACGTGTCCGTCCCCACCGAGTCCGTGTCCGACGGAACAGCCAAAGCCCTCCGCTTCGGCGCCCTCGCCGAAGTGCCGCCCCGCCGGATGTCCGCCGCGCCGTCATCCGGATGCCGACCTCGGCCCTCGCCCGGTACCGGTCCCCGCCGCCTTCGCAGAGCATGACCCGTGAGGGTTGGCCGATGCCCGGACCGTGTCGCACACGGCCCCGCCACCCTTCGACGGCCACACCCCGGTGCACGCGTGCGGCGTGCCCACCCGGCTCAGGTCCGAGGGCGGCCCGTCTTCTGTCGCGCTCCGGTCACCAGGCGCCGTGGTGGGCCAGGTTCATGACCAGAGCAGCGACGGGCAGAAGGAAGAACACGGCCCAGGCACCCAGCTGGTAGTCGCCGATGCGGAGGTGGACCCAGAGCGCGCCGAGGAAGTACAGCACGAGGCCGATGGCCGCGGCCGCGCCCAGCAGCGGCACGGCGAACCCGGCCAGCAGTCCCAGGGCACCCAGGGCCAGCAAGGTGCCGAGCGGACGCATCCAGGTCCGGGGGACGCCCAGTTTGTCCGCCTGGCTCTTCGGGTGATCGTGGCCGATGAGGTTGGCGACGGCGGCCGAACCGTTGACGGCCGAGGCGAGGACGGTGACCACGACGTAGGTGGCGAACACGGGAAGCTCCTTCTGCTGCACAAGGAAGGTGGTGGAGTCGTTCACTTCCTTGACCGCACAGCCCCTCACGATCTGACACGCCCGCGTCGACTCGCCCGGCGGTAGTTCACGGAGGCGTCGTCGGTGAACGGCTTCCGGCGGCCCTCTCCGGCCACGGCCGGGCGGATCAGCAGGGCAAGTCGGTGGTGTCCTTGCCTTCGCCCGCCTTGGACAGGAGACGGAGCCGTGCACGGCGGCATCGGCAAACCGTCGGCACCGCGATCCAGGGCCGTGTCTTCCCTGGTCCCCTCGCCTTTCATCCGGCCCCGTCCGGCAGCGCGTTCCGGCGGAGTCACGGCCCGGCGCGTCGCCCGTCCCGAGAACCGGCCTCGCACCTCGGCGCCCGGGCCGACGCGCGCCGGCCACCCGATGCGGCGCGTCCCACCACGCCGGACGGGCGCTCCGCGGTCACTCGTCCTCGAAGAGGGAGGTGCTGAGGTAGCGCTCCCCGGTGTCGGGCACGATCACCACGATGACGGCGCCCTTGTGCTGGGGATCCCGTGCGAGCTCGGTGGCCGCGTACAGGGCCGCCCCGGCCGAGACGCCCGCGAGGATGCCCTCGGTACGGGCCAGGTGCCGGGTGGTCGCACGGGCGTCCTCGAGAGAGACGGGAAGAACGCGGTCGTAGACCTCGGTATCGAGGACCTCGGGCAGGAAACCCGCTCCGATGCCCTGGATGGCGTGAGGGCCGGGCTGCCCCCCGGACAGGACGGGGGACGCCTCGGGCTCCACCGCGACCACGGTCAGGCCGGGGTTCTTCTCCTTGAGGATCTGCCCGACTCCGGTGAGCGTGCCGCCGGTGCCGACGCCCGCGACGAAGACGTCGACCCGTCCGTCGGTGTCCTGCCAGATCTCCTGGGCGGTGGTGCGCCGGTGGACCTCCGGGTTGGCAGGGTTGTCGAACTGCTGGGGCCTGAACCAGCCGTACGCCTCGGCGAGTTCGTTCGCGCGGGCGATGGCCCCCCGCATCCCCTCGGCCGCGGGGGTCAGTACCACCTGGGCACCGTACGCCTTGAACAGCGCGCGGCGTTCCACGCTCATGCTCTCGGGCATCGTGAACGTCGCCGGGTACCCCTTGGCGGCCGCCACCATCGCCAGGCCGACCCCGGTGTTGCCGCTGGTCGGTTCCACGATGTGCTGACCGGGGCTCAGCAGGCCGGACCGCTCGGCGTCCTCGATCATGGCCAGGGCGATGCGGTCCTTCACGCTGCCACCGGGGTTGAAGGACTCCAGCTTCGCGACGATACGGGCCGGCAGGTCCTCCCCGAACCGTGTCAGCTCCACCATGGGGGTGTGGCCGACCAGGTGCGTGATGGACGAATGTACGGCGTTCACAGCTGTCCTCTCGATGGCTTGTGCGTGCGGCCGGGCGCGTGGGCGCGAATTCAGATGCAGTACTCCAGCGCCTCGGGGAGCTGTCCCGTGGCGACGGCCACGGAGGCCACCGACGCGGGGGCCCTGACCGTGGTGTGCGGAACGACATCGCGCAGGACGAGCGCGTGCGCGCCGATCATGGAGTCGTGGCCCACCGTAACGGGGCCGAGCACCGAGGCGTGGGAGCCGAGGACGACACGGTCGCCGATGGTGGGGTGGCGCTTGTCCACCCGGTCGCCGTCCATCCACCAGCCCCTGCTGCCGAGCGTGACCCCGTGGTACAGCATCACATCGTCTCCGAGAACGGCCGTCTCTCCGATCACCACGCCCATGCCGTGGTCGATGAAGCACCGGCGTCCGATCACGGCACCAGGGTGGATCTCGATGCCGGTCACCGTACGCATCCACTGGGAGATCGCCCTGGGCACGAAGGGGATGCCCATGAGGTGGAGGCGGTGGGCGGCGCGGTGTGCCCAGATCGCCCACAGCCCGGGATAGAGCAGCACTTCCGCGCTGCGTACGCCTCGCAGCGCGGGGTCCTTGGCACACGCCGCCCTGATGTCGTCAAGCACTCCGCTCGCCTCTCATGTCCGTCGGCCTCCGGCTCGGCGTGTCCCCGCCGTCGACTCTATGCAGGGTCGTCGGAGGGTTCCAAAGGACTCTTGAGGAGTGAGATGTCACCTGACTGAGGAGTGAGATGCGGTGACGGAAGCGGGTGCAACTCGCCGTGGCCGCCGGACGTGGCGTTTCCCGGGAACGATGGGTGGCCCCGCCCCCGTCCTCGCCTCCTCGCCGCCCGCTCGACCGAGGCGCCGCGGGTGAGGCCGGCGTCCGTCAGGGCGACGACCGCCGTCACCCTGACGGCGCCGGTCTCCGGGCGCGTCCGGACCATGGACCGTCGCCGTTCGCTACATCGTCGACCCGGCGATCCCGTGCGCGAACAGCGCCGCCTGAACCCGGTTGCCCGCGCCGATCTTGGCGTAGATGCCGCTGACGTACGCCTTCACCGTGGCGGCCGTGAGCCCCAGGCGGCGGGCTATCTGATGATTCGTCAGACCGCTACCGATGAGCACCAGGACCTCCTTCTCGCGGAGAGCGAGGAGTCCCTGCGGGGCGGCCGCCACGACACCGGGCAGAGCGGAGCACCACAGCATCTCCAAGGGCAGCACCGCCGCGCCCGCGGCGAGCGTGTGCACCGCGTGAGCCAGCGCACGCGGATCCGCCCCCTCCGGCAGGAAGCCCGAGACGCCAGGGGGCAGGGGTGCGGCCCGCCACTCCGTGCTCGCGACGTCCCCGATCAGCGCGACGGGCACCTCTCGGAGCCCCCGCACTCGAAGCGTCGCGAGGAACTGCCCCAGGGAGGGCAGCCCCTCGGCGGCCAGGACGCTCGTGCGGTGTCGACTCCGAACCGCGGCGACCGCCGAAGCCGCATCGGCGCACACGGTCAGATCGAATCCCCCGCTTTCCCTCAGAGCTTGCTCAAGTCCCCTACGGATCAAAGGGTGATGGTGAACAACAGTGACGTGCAGCAATTCAGGCGCCCCCGTGACGTGCCTGCAGATTCCCGGTCAAGGATGCCGTAGATCGTATACTTAATCCGTTCCCATCATCCGTCACTCGAGGGATGGTCCGGCCCTGCCCGACGAGACACCGCCCGAATCGTCCCGCTTCGAACCGGTTCACCCTCCGTCCTGCCGAAGGACGGTGTGCAACGGGCGGTGTGCGTGGCGGGATGCGGTCACGAGGATCGGAAACGCCCCGGCGGCCTCGCCGGGACGATGCCCGCCCCGCACCAATCGGGGCGGGCACCGATGCGATCGTATCCAGCCCATCGAGGAGAACCACAGGTGCTCACAGCCCTTCGCGAGACGCCCCTGCGTCTTGCCACCCAAGCCCAGATCCTGGCCACCGGAACCCCGGAGGCCCTCCACCGGCGCTGCTCCGAGTCGCTGGCAAAGGTCCAGGGCGTGCCGGGCGAGCCGCGCCTCGTCTCGCACCGCATCTGGCAGATCGTGCTGATCATCGCCATCGCCGTCGTGCTCGTCGCCGGCATCGTCTCCTACGCGCTCGTCGCGCTGGAGTGCACCCGTCGCGGCTATGACCGCGTGAAGTGGAGCGGCCCGAACGGCTGGCGCATCTGGGAATTCAAGATCATCTGCGAGAAGTACTGAAGCAGAGGCTCGGCCCGCCCCGTGTCGCCCCTCGCGGACGCGGGGCGGGCCGTCCGCCCCACCCGACCCTTGGACCAGGTATGAAGAAGATCATCACATCCGGAATTCTCGCGGTGCTGAGCGCGGCGGGCCTCGCTCTCGCCGCCCTGGTGCTGTCCATGATGTACGCGCTGTCCCGCGACGACTCGGTCAGTGTCCCCGGCCTGATCGACTACACGCAGACGGATGCCCAGCTCAGTCTCCAGCCGTCCGAAGCGTTCCCCCTCGTGATCGCCGTTCTGACCGTCGTCTGCTTTCCCTTCGCCTACCTGGTGACGTCCCGGAGGCAGAGGCGATGAACGCGTGTTTCGGCGATATGGCGGAGGTGGCGCCCCTGGAGGTCGAGGGACTGAGCAAACGCTTCGGCAGCCGTTACGCGCTCCGCGACATCGGGTTCGCCCTGCCCGAGGCCTCGGTGTGCGGGCTCGTGGGAGCCAACGGGGCGGGAAAGTCGACCCTGCTGCGCTGTGTCATCGGCCTCGCCGAGCCGAGCGGCGGAACCGGGCGGGTCTTCGGCGAGGAGATCGGGACGGACCGCGCCAAGCGCCTGGTCTCCTACGCGCCGGACGAACTGCCCATGCCCGACCTGCTCACGGGGACCGAATACATCCAGCTCGTGGCCGGACTGGAATCCCGTCCCCCAGCGCTGGTCGACGACGCCGTGCGCCTCGCCGGCATCTTCGGCATCGACGGCGCGCTGGGCAAACTCGTCGGTTCGTACAGTCATGGCATGAAGCGCAGGCTGCAGTTCTGCGCGGCCTTCAGCAGCGAGGCACCGCTCCTGGTCCTCGACGAGCCGTTCTCCGGCCTCGATGTCGAGGGCTCCGTGCTGCTCCGCCTCGCCCTTCGCACCTGGACCCGGTCCGGGCGGGCCGCGCTCGTGACCATCCACGACCTGCACACGGCCGAGCGGGAATGCGAGTACATCGTGGTCCTCTCCGACGGCAGGCTCGTTGCCGAGGGAGGACCGCATGCCATCAGTGACGCAGCGGGGACCGACTCCCTGGAAGCCGCGGTCCTCCGGCTGAGCGGCCTGGAGGCCGTCTCGGACACCGCGGACGACCTCTTCGGCGAGATCTTGGCTCCGTCCGTCCCCCACCGCAGAAAAGCGAAGCACGGCGTACGGGGGCACGGCTCATGACCCGGTCCCATTCCGTCCGGCCCGCCCTCGCCCTCGCCGGGGCCACAGCGAAGTCCCTGCGCAACACCCTGGGCCAGTTGTTCCGGCGAGCCCCGGTCCTCACCTCGGCGGCGCTGCTCCTGCTGCTCATCTGCGGGCTGGCCATGGTCGCCTTCCAGCTTCAGGCGATCACCCCGCTCATCCACGAGCGGACACTGACCTCGTTGGAGCAACTCCAACTGAAGGACGTCAGCAGGGCGTCGCTCACGGGCATGGCGGCCTCCGCGTGGGGCGTCACCCTCATCCTCGACATCGTCGGGCTGCAGCCGGCCGGCGTCCGCGTCCTCGCCGTCTCCAAGGGCGTGGGGCGCTGGAACCGCGCGCTCGGAGAACTCCTGCCCCCGTACGTCCTCGCGATGACCGTGGCCCTCTTCCTCGTCGGGCCCGTCACCGTCCTCTCCCTGGCCCGCGTCCAGACCACAGGCGGCAGCGGCCTCGGCGCGTCGTTCGTGGCGGCTCTGGCGTTCACGGCGCTCACCGGTCTGATCGCCACCATCACTCCGCTCGCCATCCAGGCACTGACGGCTCTGGTCCTGAGGTCGTCCAACGACGCGCTCGGGGTGAAGTCGGTGAGCGCCTCGGCCTGCGGTGTCCTCCTGATCGCCGGCATCAGCCTGGTGCTCGCCGGTCGCACCTCCGGCCTGTACGTCCTGTGCCCGCCGCTGGCCGTGACCGGGGGCATCCCCGACTCGCTGTCCGATGCAGCTCTCGTCCTCCTCGCCAGCGTGTTGTGGGGCCTGCTGTGCGCGTACGCCCTGTCGTTCGCGGGTACGTCCGGCAGGAACTCGGATCACGGGGCTCCCTGGCGGCTCGCCTTCGTCCGGCTGCCCGGCCGGAGTGCCGGCATCGAGGCCCGGCAGATGCTACGCGACCCCCTCTTCATCGCGGCCACGTCCGTGTCGCTCGCCGCCGCGGCGGCCCTCGCGGTCCTGTTCCACACGGGACACCTGCAGGAGGCGACGGCCTCGCTGGTCCTTCTGGTGCTCTGCGGGATCACTTCGCTGATCACCGGGCTCGCCCCGTTCCGGCTCGCCGAGACGGCGTGGCTCCACGCCGTGCACCCCCGCGGGTTCAGCCGCTGGGCGCGCCACAACGCTCTCGGCGCCCTCGCCGCGGGCCTCCTCACCGTGATCTTCATCAGGGTCGCGAGCCTGCTGCCCCTGGAACCCGGCCGGGACGCGGTCATCGTGTGCATGGCACTGGCGGCGAGCGCCATGAGCGTTCTGTTCGGCCTGGCCACCGTCAACTCAGACTTCTCGGAGAAGCGAGTCGCCCTGCTGGGAAGCGGATTGCTCAGCGGAGGAACCCTGGGCGCTCTCTTCTGGCTCAGCTCCACTGCCGGAGCACTCTCCACGGCAGCCGCGACGGCGGCGTACTGGCTGGTCGTCGCCGTGCTCGCCCATCTGGCCACCCAAGAGGTGATGTGCGTCAAGGACAGGAACTTCGCGCGATCGGCTGAGCAGTGATCGCGCTTCGCCTGACGGTGGTCGTCCTCGTGCACGGCCGCAGGCCGCTTGCCTGGCTGGGCCTCGCCACCACGGTCATGCTGGTATGCGTCTGGCCCGCCGGCTGGCTCATCAGACTCGACGTACTGGCCGCGTTCCTCGGCGTGCCCCTCTGCGTCGTCGTCCACGAGTACGGCCACGCGCGTGCGGCGCTCCTGCTCGGCGCGCGCACGCTCCGGGCCGAGTGGTCCGGAGGCTCGATGGCCGTCTCGCACGAGGACCTCGGCGCGCCGCGCAATCTGCTGGTCGCGCTGAGCGGGCCGGTGACATCGGGGGCCGCCGGGGGCGCCGCTGTCACGGCGGGTCTGGCGCTCGCCTGGCCTCCCCTGTTCGTGCTCGGCCTCGTGGTGGCCCTGCCGGCGGGCACACTGATTCCGCCAGGACACGACGCACGCACCGCATGGAGCCAGGCCCGGCAATGGGCGCGGTCCGCCGGAGCCGAACCCTCCCCCGGCTCCTGACGTCCGGCACCGGCCAGACGCGTCGCTGCCCCAACCTCGCGCAGTCCACCCTGGGCCGGTGCGTGTACGGAATGGACGTCGTAGCGAGTGCAGGTGGTGCCGCTCCCATCTGCCGGAGCCCGGTCCCGAACACCTGGTTCAGAACATCTGGTCCGCAGCCATCGCTTCGTTTCCGTCACCGACCAGGTGCTCGAACCCGACCCCACGGCACGACCCTGCGGTCCTGTGCGCCGGCAAGCCCCTGTCGGCGCACAGGACCGCATCTCCGCGACCCCGTACATACAGCGCGGTTACGGCGTGCGGACCCAGATCTCGATGGTGTGCGGGGGGAGGGTGATGGTCAGTTGGGGACCGGTCTTGGGCGCCAGTCGCTGGTCGTTGACGGTCGGGCTGTAGCGGTGGCCCTCGAAAGAGGCGGCCGTCTGGGTGTCGATGGTGTAGGTGAACGACTCGGTCGCCGAGCGGTTGGTGAGGGCGAACACCTGCTTGCCCTGGGGAGTCTTCCACGCCATGATCCGCTGGTCCCGCAGGACGGTGGACTCCTCGACGTGGTACCGGACGGAGTCCCACGGCATGTACGTGACGAAACCGGCGACGGAGTTCCAGTTTCTCGCATTCCAGTCCCAATGCCCCGGCTTGATGTGCCCGAACTTGGAGAAGTCCGTGTCGTGCGGCGGGCGCCACAGGCCCAGCGAGTAGCCCAGCGACTCTGAGTTGGTGGTGGGCTTCAGCGCGTGCAGCCAGTACCAGGTGGGCGAGTCCTGGAAGGTCATCCAGTTCATGATGGACTGGGCGGTGTTGATGGTGCGCCGGGCGTCGACCTCGCCCTGGAGGTACTCGAACTCGTTGTTGAAGACCGGCTTGCCCTGCGCCAGTCGCTTGAAGTCGTTGTCGATCTGGTAGTCGCTGTCGTAGCCGATGCGGTGGTATGTCCACGCGTCGACGTGCTCGAGTGCCTGCGGGTCGGCGAGGAGGGCCTTGCCGATGTCGTGGCCCCAGCCGTCCTGGCTGTCCGCGGTGATCATGACGTGCGGGTACTTCGCGTGGATCTTCGGCGCGACCGCCTTGAACGTCGCCAGGTACTCCGATCCGCTGTACTGACAGGAGGAGTAGTCGGTCGCGTACCGGGGTTCGTTCTGCAAACCCCACTGGGAGATACGCAATCCACCCGCGGTGAGATAGTCGAGATCGGCGACGAGTGCGTCGCCGAACTCGTCGAGGAAGACGGGGTCGAAGGACGTGAGCCTGCCCTTGATGTAGGAGTTGTTCGACTTCCATCCCGGTGCCGGCGACCAGTACTCGACCGACAGGCCCTCGATCCCGGCCTGGTCGCACATGTCAGCGAGGAGCGCGGTCTGGCCGGGGTAGCGTCCGCGCATGAGCTTCCGGGTCGGGTCGAGGCCGCGGTAGTACAGCCCCATGGCGAGCCGGCAGTAGCGAAAGCCCCGGTCGGACCGTCCCGCCTTCAACATCTGCTGGTAGAACCGGGTGCGCTCGGAGTCGGTCAGGTCGTACGGTACGCCGCTGACCAGATCAGGAAGCCCGTTGTTGCCCGAGCCGATCGAGTCGGACTGGATCTCGAAGCCCAGGCCGAGGATCGTCTGCCGGCGGCCGTTGTCGAACCGGATCGTGTAGTTGCCGGAGGTGGCAGCCCGGGCGGTGGAAAGGTTGATTAGGGGGGACAGAGCTGCTGCGGCGCCGACGACGGACGCGCCACGCAGGATGGACCTGCGGCTTGGAGCCGGTGAACCGTGGGGGGTCATGGCATCTCCTTCGATGACAGGCAACGACGGTGGTAAAGGCGGGGGAACGGTGGCCGAGGTCGGGGCCGGCCGCCTCCGGTCTGCGAGGAGCCAGAAATGGGGGGACGGACCAGGCACCAAGGCTTCAACGAGCGAGATGAAGGTATTCCATATACGAAATCTTGGCTAGATCCCACCGGGACAATGACCAGCACAGGCGGCGCAGATGCGCGGCTGAAGGAAGACGCACGCAAGGCGGTCGACTGCGCCTTCTTGCGCCGGCCGCCACCGGAGCCGCGGCCGGGTTCCCGCGTATATGGACCGTCGAGGCGCTGGGCCCGGCGGTGCGGGAGCACGCCCCGACCCTGAGCGTGCACGACATGAGCAGGTCGGACGGGTACAGGTTCGTACGACTACGAAGGTAATCGTGCCGCCGTCCGGCTCATCCCGGGCTCCTGCGACGGCAGCCACTCGTCGATCGACGGCATGGGCTTCCACGGCGACGCGAAGCACTTCCCCGAGCGCATGGTGGAACCCGGACGGGAAGCAGCCCTCGGCGAAATGCCGGTGACCGCACCCCGCCCCCGCCACGGTGCGCACCTCGGCCACGGAACAAGGCGTCTACACGCCCACGGGAATCAGTCGGTGAGGGACGGGGGAGAGCTCAGCCCCGTGCCGGAGTGCCGCATTCGGGCTGGCGCTTCACCGTCCTCGGGTACCGAGGACGGGCGCCGGCACGGCGGGCCAGGCAGCTGCTCCAGGCACCGCGCCCGCCTCGGGAGACCGCCACGGTCGAGCCGGAGGACGGGACGGAGGGAGAGCGGTTTCACCTGGAACGACGACTCGGTGCCCCTCACCCTGTCGGGCGCCGAGGCTGCGCTTCTCCTTGACGCCATCGGCCGTCATGGCACACCTCCTCCTGACTGTTCACACCTCGATGGCACCGGCCCATCGGCCGCCAAGAGCGGGTACCCGGCCGAGTCTGCATACGAAAACCGTCACCGCGTCCTCCACCCAGCCAACGCAAGCCCGTATTTCGACGACGATATACCTTGTGCGATCTCCGGGCAGGTGGATAGGTTCTCGCATGACATGTCCGAGACATCTCTCGGACGTGCACCCCCCACCGAACGGCAACTCCACGGCCAACCCGAGGACTTGCCACGCCCGAAAGGGATCGTCTTGCACCAGTCGACTCTCAAAGCGCTGTCGATAACGGCGTCAAGTGCCACACTGCTGGGGCTGGCCGCAGTCATGCCCGCGGCGGCCGCCGCACCCTCGCCCAGCACTTCGCAGGCGCAGGCCGTCTCCACCGAACGCCTGGTCGTGGGATACAAGCCCGGAACGCAGGGGGCCCGTTCGAACAGCGTCGCCGTCGCGGACGCTCGGGGGAAGGGCGAAGCCGCCGGCGAGTCGCTGGAGTTCGAGCGCCGAACCGGAACCGGTGCCGTGGTCTTCAGCCTCGGCGGCAAGAAGTCCACGGCCGAAGTCTCCGTCCTCATGGCCGAGTTCCGCGCCGACCCGAACGTCGCTTTCGTCGAGCCCGAGCTCACCGCGCAGCCCCTGGCCGTCAGTGCCGGCCCGAACGACACCGACTACGCCAAGCAGTGGGACCTATTCGAGCCCACCGGCGGCATGAACGTCCCCGGCGCCTGGTCCACCACCAGCGGTGCGGGTGTCGACGTCGCCGTCCTCGATACCGGCTACGTGGCGCACAGCGACGTGGCGGGCAACATCCGGGGCGGCTACGACTTCATATCCGACGCCGCCGCAGCCCGTGACAACGACGGCCGCGACGCCGACCCCGCCGACAAGGGCGACTGGTACGCCGCCTGGGAGTGCGGGGGCAACCCCGCACCCGCCGATTCCTCTTGGCACGGCACCCACGTGGCCGGCACGATCGGCGCGGTCACCGGCAACAGCAAGGGCATCGCGGGCATCGCGTACGGCGCGAAGATCCAGCCCGTACGCGTACTCGGCAAGTGCGGCGGCTCCAGCGTCGACATCGCCGACGCGATCACCTGGGCCTCCGGCGGCAAGGTGCCCGGCGTCCCGGACAACCCGAACCCCGCCAAGGTCATCAACATGAGTCTCGGCGGCCCGTCCTCCAGCTGCCCCCGGACCTACCAGAACGCCATCGACGGCGCGGTCGCCCGCGGCACCACCGTCATCGTCGCGGCGGGCAACAGCAACCAGGACGTCGCCGGGTTCTCCCCCGCCAACTGCGACAACATCATCTCGGTGGCCTCCACCAGCCGTTCGGGCGACCGGGCGTTCTACTCCAACTTCGGCGCGAAGATCGACATCTCCGCCCCCGGCGGCGAGACCCGTCGCTCCACCGACGCTCCGGGCACCGTCACCACGCCGGAGAACGGCATCCTGTCCACGGTGAACGCGAGCAAGACCTCGCCGACCACCGAGACCTACAAGCCGTCCATGGGCACCAGCATGGCGGCCCCCCACATCGCCGGACTCGCGGCGCTCATGAAGGCGACCCGGCCTGTCCTGACCCCGGCGCAGATCGAGAGCGCCCTCAAGGCCAACGCCCGCGAGCTTCCGGGCACCTGCCAGGGCGGCTGCGGCGCGGGCATCGCCGACGCGGCCAAGACGGTCACCGCCCTCACGGGCGACACCACGACGCCCACCGACCCGAAGACGTTCGTCAACACCGAGAACGTCGACATCCCGGACAACGGTGCCGCCGTGACCTCTTCCCTCACCATCACCGGCGTGGCCGGCAATGCCCCGTCCCAGCTGAAGGTCGCCGTCGACATCAAGCACACCTGGCGCGGGGACCTCGCCGTCGATCTCATCGCCCCCGACGGCACCGTCCGCCCGCTCAAGGCGTACGCCGGCAACGACGGCGCCGACAACGTCATCGCCACGTACACCGTCGACGCCTCCTCCGAGAGTGCCGGCGGCACCTGGAAGCTCCGCGTCCAGGACCAGGCCGCTCAGGACACCGGCTACATCGACTCCTGGGGCCTGACCTTCTGATCTCATCTCACGAGGGCACACCGTTCGTCTTGTCGCAGAGCCTGCCGGACTTGATCCGGCAGGCTCTGCCGTTGCGCGGGACGGCAGGGGTCCCCACGGTCCGTGCGCCACACCTGTTCGGGAAGGCGGAGCGCGGAGCCGAACGTCCGGCCGGCCCGGACCGAGGGCGTCTTCCACGACCGTCGCCACCGCAGCGTCTGGGGCCAGGACGTCCGAGGTCTCGTCGACGTACCGCCAGGCAGTGGCCCGGGATATCCCCAAACCGGCTGCGAACTGCGAGAACGCCTCGTTCTCGCGCAGGTGGACGAGCTTGAGCAGCGCCTGCTGGAAGCAGGAGAACCTGCACCGGCGGGTGCTGTGGGGCTGCGATGCAGATGCAGGCGCAGCAGCCAGGTGACCTGCCTCGTCACCACACCCACTGACCAGTCGTCACCCGTGAGGGTGGCCGCCGGCGCAAGCCGCGGCCCCGCAACGCGCCGTCATCGCCTGGTCTACTCGCCCGGGCACAACCTGAGCGAAGCTCGCCGCGTGATTCCGGATCAGCGAGGACACCGCCCACACCTACGTACAGAGCGTGGTCCGACTCCCTACCTCAAGAGCACCGTCCCTACCCCGGGCACTGCGCCGAGTGCGACCGGGATCCGGGAACTGGTCCAACATCCCGCGCAGCGAGGTGAGCTCCTCGGGCGGGCGCCAAAGATCGACGACCTCACAGCGGCGCCGCCTGTCCCTTGGCAGACATCCGCAATCAGCACGTCTCGTCGGCTGAGAACGCGTCAGCTCTGAAGGGGGCTCACAGGGCCCGAGCCGTCCACGCTCCGCCGACCCGCAGCCGTCCAGGACGCAAGAGGTTCAGTGAGCCGGATCCGACGGCCCCACGATCGCCCTCAGCGCCGCGAGGTGACCCTGGTAGGCGTCCCGACCCCGTGGAGTCAGGCAGAGCCACACGCGCTGCCGGGTGTCGCGGACGGCCTTGCGTTGGCCGACGTATCCGGCGTCCATCAGTACGGTGACGTGCTTGCTCAGCACGGAGGCGGAGAAGGCGAGTTGTTTCTGGATCAGACCGAACTCCGCCTCGCCCGCGGCGTCCAGGAGGGCACAGATGCGCAGCCGGTTCGGGGCGTGGATGGTGGCGTCGAACCCCTCCAGGGGGTCGTGGGTTTCGGCGCTCACGCGAGCTTCCGGTGCAGGCGGACGAAGGCGAGGTGGAAGCCAGCGGACGTGGCGGCACCTATCAGGGAGGCCGCGATCAGCCACACCGGCCATCCAGTGACGCGGAACGCGAACGCCGCTCCCACCAGCAGCGCGGGCAGACCGATCGCAAGGGGCACAGTCGCCCGCTTCGGCAGCACGTCGAAACGCAGTGCCACCCCGGTCTTGTCGCACCAGGCCCTGCCTGCGACGGCGAAGAGGGCCGTGTACACCACGGTGATGGCCAGCATGACGCCCATCCAGGCGGGACGCGGCAGCAGCCAGTCCGTGTCGGCCATGACGCCCCCATAGGCGATCGGAAGCGCGGCAGCGTAGAGGGTGACCGTGACAGCGAACCAGTTCGGCCACGGCGTGGCGGACAGCGCTGCGGCGGAGGCTCGGATGTGCTCGGTGTCGGCCAGCGCGGAACGGGCCTGCTCTGGTGTCGGTCGTACCCCGTTTGTTTCCATGACGGAAAGAGTAGCGGAGACTTTCCACTATGGAAAGTGTGCAGTTTCCAGCACGGAAAGTGTCTGCTAGCTGGTGGGCGGAGACAGGTCCCAGGGGGCTCCGACGACGGTGCCCCGACGGCTGCGGTTCGGTCGTCACAGACGGGGAGCTTCGATCAGCCGCCGCGGGGTGCCCCATCCGTCGGCGGCGCCCGTGAAGACCGCGATGCTGCGGCCCTGGGGGCGGGCGTACCCGACGGTGTCCTCGTCCAGCCACGCGGGCTGGACGTCGACGTGCGCCGTTTCGGCGAGCGGGACATCCCGCCTGGTCCGCAGGTCCAGGCCGTGAACAGGCCGTGAAGTCGCCAGCGGCCGCCGTCAACGCGCTTCTTGTACGCGATGCGCGTTCCGTCGGGCGCGAGGGAGGAGCATCCCACGTTCTCACGGACGGAGACGAGCGAGCGTTCCCGGGCGTCCCCCGCATGAGCCAGGTCGCGCCTCGGCCGGCCATCGTCGCGCGGAAGGTGCGGTCGTCCGGGGTGAAGGTGATGCCCCAGAAGTTCCCGTCCTCTTCCGGCGCGGTCCGCCGTCGACGACGGCGGTAAAGTCCTCCGGCGAGCCGCCGCGGGTACCGTCGCACAGATCCCAGAAGCCGACCGTCGCGGAGAAGCGGCCCTGCCGCAGGTGGGAGTCTCCCGAACGGAACACGGTCCAGGCCACCACGTTGCCGGACGGGATGGCCCGCGCCCCGCCGGGTTCGTCCCAGGCCTGGTTCCTGGCGGGTGCGGCTCTCACCGCGGCCCGAGACCGGGATGCGGTTCCAGTGTGGCGACGGGAGCTTCGACGTGGTCGAGTTCCAGCACGACCAGCTCGTTGGGCCCGGAGCGCACGACGGGTGCCGGCACGTACAGGGTGCGCTGGGGACCCCGGCCCCAGTAGCGGCCCAGGCAGAAGCCGTTGACCCAGACGTATCCCTTGCCCCAGCCGCCGAGGGCGAGGAAGCCGTCGGCCTGCTCCTCCGCATCGAAGGTGCCGCGCAGCAGGGCCGGCAGGCGCGTGGGCGGGCAGTCGCCGACGGCCGGTGCCGCGGCCCAGTCGACGGCCGGAAGGTCCGGCAGTGCGAGGGCTGACACGTCCCACCCGTGGACGTACACGCCGCCGTGGAGCACCCCGCCCACGAGG
Organism: Streptomyces sp. NPDC047974; assembly: GCF_040653375.1. NCBI lineage: Bacteria > Bacillati > Actinomycetota > Actinomycetes > Kitasatosporales > Streptomycetaceae > Streptomyces > Streptomyces sp. NPDC047974. The sequence continues at coordinate 15,710 of NZ_JBEZNU010000016.1, read as the reverse complement.
CCCTTGCGCTCGCCGAGGAGCGGTCCGTAGTTCACCCGGCCCATGGATTCGACGAGGATCTCGACGTCGAGGCCCTCCGCGGGCACCTCCAGGTCGAAGGCCGTGCCGGCACCCCGGTCGACGATGCCGAGCAGTATTCCGCCCGCGTACACGTGCGCGCGGTCGGCGAGGCCCGGGAGGGTGAGGGGGCGCGACGGGCGTGGACCGGGGATCCGGGTGCGGTGGCGCACCAGGCCGTGGGCGATGCCGAGTTCCTCGAAGGTGGGCGGATGGGGCGTGCGGCGGGGCGGCTGCGCGAGGGAGGTCCAGCTCTCGCGCAGGGGGAGCGTTCGGTCGAAGCGGACCGCCGCCTCCGGAAGGACCGGCGTGGTCGCCTGTCGCGGCGGCGGGGGGAGCTCGCGGAAGCGGCCGATCACCTCGCGGAATGCCCAGAACTTCTCCGTCGGCCGGCCGCGCTCGTCGATGGGGGCGTCGTAGTCGTACGACGTGATGGTGGGGAGATAGCGGCCGTCGTCGTTCGCGCCCGCCGTCACGCCGAAGCTCGTGCCGCCGTGGACCATGTAGAAGTTGACGCCGGCACCCGCCTTCAGCATCGCCTCCAGCGCCGCCGCGGCGTCCGCGGCGTCCCGCTCGTTGTGCGGCCCGCCCCAGTGGTCGAACCAGCCGTTCCAGAACTCCATGCAGAACGGCGGGTCCTGCGGCCGGTGCCGCCGCAGGACCTCGAAGGCCTCCTCGGGCTTGCTGCCGAAGTTCACCGTCGCCGCCGCGCCCTCGACGAGGCCACCGGTCAGCGTGAGGTCCGTGGGGGCGTCGGAGGTGAAGAGGGGTACGTCGACGCCTCGCGCACGCAGGCCGTCACGGAGGTGTCTCAGATAGCCCGTGTCGTTGCCGTACGAGCCGTACTCGTTCTCGACCTGCACCATGGTGACGTGGCCGCCGCGCGTGATCTGGCGGGCCGCGATCCGGGGGACGAGTTCGTCGAACCACCGGTCGACCGCCGCCAGGTAGGCCGGGTCGCCGGTACGGACGCGGATGTCCGGCGTGCCGGTGAGCCATGCGGGAAGGCCGCCGTTGTCCCATTCGGCGCAGATGTACGGCCCGGGCCGCACGATGGCCTTCAGGCCGATGCCCGCCACCTGGTCGAGGAAGCCCTCGACGTCGGCGAGCCCGTCGAACCGGAAGGTGCCGGGCGACGGTTCATGGAGGTTCCAGGGGACGTACGTCTCGACGGTGTCCAGGCCCATGGCCCGGCACAGTTCGAGCCGCTCGCGCCACTGGGCTGGATGGACCCTGGCGTAGTGGAACGCGCCGGAGACGACCTGCCTACCGCCGTGATGATCAACCGGACCGAAAGCCGGATGATGCTGTGATAGCAACATAGTGGTGCTACCTTAGCGCCACTCGTCGCTCGCTCAAGGGGTTCACCGGGCTTTCCCTGACACCCGAGGAGAGAAGGACCGCATGTCAGACCACGCGACGCCGCAGCAGGTTTCCGGCGTGTACCCGTCCCTGGCCCAGATCGGCGACTTCGGGCCGCCGCGGAGCGAACTGGGCATCGGGTCCCTGATGCCGTGGAACGGCAAGCTGTACGTGCAGAACTACAACTCGCACAAGGCCGCGAGCGGTGGTGGCGTCAGCCTGCGCCGCGTCCACGAGGACTTCTCCCTGGAGGTCGTGCCGGAGACGCTGGGCGTCGACGGCACCTACACCAACCGCTTCGTCCACTACCCGACCGGCCTGCTCGTCCTCGGCCCGCACGTCATCGACCGGCACCACCGGATCCGTACGGTTCCGGAGCTCGTGCCCCTGCGCACCTGCGGCACGGCCAGGCACCTGACCAAGCCGGACACGCACGTGTACGTCCTGGCCATGGAGGGCGAGCTCTTCGAACTCGACGTCACCACCCTCGCGTGCACGCGGATCTTCGACCTCAACGAAGAGCTGGGCACCGAGGGCGAGATGAAGGTCCACTACAAGGACTGCTACACGAGTTTCGGCCGGCTCGTCGTCTGCTCCAACGAGTACGCGGAGCCGGAGTGGGCGGGCGAGCGGGCCCGCGGCCGGCTCGCCGAGTACGACGGCGGCGCCTGGCGGATCATCGAGGACAAGCCCTTCACCGCCATCGGCGGGCGCCATGAGTTCGGCGGCACGATCTTCGCCACGGGGTGGGACCGGGCGTCGGCGATCCTTCAGGTGTTCACCGAGGCGGACGGCTCCTGGACCCGGTACCGCCTGCCGAAGGCATCCCACTGCTTCGACCACAAGTGGCAGACCGAATGGCCGCGGATCCGCGAGGTGGAGCATGAGCGGCTGCTCATGGACCACCACGGGATGTTCTACGAACTGTCCCCGTGGGCGTACGGAGGGCGGATCTGGGGCGTACGGCCGATCTCCACGCACCTGTGGGTGCTCGGGGACTTCTGCTCGTGGCGCGGCATGCTCGTCGCCGGCGCCGACAACGCGTCGCCGAGCCACGGCCTCAACCCGTACACGGCGGAACCGCAGTCCAACATGTGGTTCGGCAAGACGGACGACCTGTGGAACTTCGGCAAGCCCGCCGGCTGGGGCGGTCCCTGGTGGGAGAGCGAGGTCGAGGCCGGCGTGCCGTCCGACCCCTACCTGATGACCGGTTTCGACGGGAAGTGCGTGCACCTGGAGAACCTCGGCGACGAGGACGTGGTCTTCACGGTCGAGGTGGACGTCCACGGGCACGGGCGCTTCGGGTCCGTCGTGGAAGTCGCCGTACCGGCGGGGCAGTTGCGCACACACGTCTTCCCGAGCGGCTTCGGCGCGCACTGGGTGCGGGTCGTGAGCGACCGTCGTACCACCGCCAGCGCCCAGTTGTTCTACACCTGACCCCCGCGGTCCGGAGCGGCGCGGTCAGCGCCGGACCGCGGGCCCGGCCTCGCCGTCCGCGGAGTCGATCTCGTCCCGTACGACTTCGAGGCGGGCGAGCATGCCGGGCACGTCCTCGTCCGGGAAGAGACCGGCGACGCCGATGGCGGCCGCGTCACCTCCGTCGAGCGCCACCGCGAGGGTGCGGTACCCGGCGGGCTCCAGGGTCTTGACGAGGGCGTAGCCGCTGTCGCGGACGGTGGCGAGGGTCCTCGACAACGCGTCGGTGTCGACCGGGTGGCGCGACGGCGCGACGGGGTGCCGCCCCGTGGACCCGTCGTAGAGCTCCCGGACGGCTTCGTCGTCGAGGCGGGCGAGCAGCGCCTGCCCCAGACCGGACGCCGCGGCGGGGTAGAGGGGCTCCCGGCCGAGGCCGGCGCCGGGACTCTCCCCGGGGCTGCTGTGGTAGAGGTAGCAGACCTGGTCCCCCCAGAGGACGCCCATGGCCACCTGGTGCCCGAGGTCGAACAGCGACTCCAGGGGCCCGAGGGCGCGCCGGATCAGCCCCGACCCCCGCAGGCTCTGCGCCGCGAGGACGTGGATGCCCGGCCCCGGAAGGTACTTGCGGTGGGCGTCCTGCTGGGCGAGCCCGACGTACGCCAGGGTCTTGAGCAGCCTGTTGACGCGCGTCGGCTCCAGACCGAGCATCCGGCCGAGCTCGCGCGAACCGACGGGCTCGGCGTGCGAGGCGAGCACTTGGAGGCAAGCCAGTCCGTCGATCAGGGACTGGTTGGGCTGAGCTGGACGCACGGTGCTAACTTAGCATCACGCCAGACGCGCCTCCGCATCTCGCCAGGGCGCACTCCCGGAGGAATAGTCCAAGAAAAGCACGAATTCGTGCATGGCTCTACGAACATCCGTCTTGCGAGGATGCGGTCATGAACGCCACCTCGGACGGGATACCGGTTCGCCGGCCCCTCACCTCGAACGGCTACGCACTCGATCCCAGGGCCGATCGGCTGGGACGACTGAAAGCGGTGACGCCGGAGGAACTGGGCGACAGGGACGCCCTGTCGAGCCGCTTCGCACGGGACGGCTACCTCTATCTGCCGGGCTTCCTGGACGCGGCGACCGTGCTGGACTTCCGCCGGCACTACTTCTCGGCCCTCGCCGGCAGCGGGCTGACCCGGGCGGGAACCGACCCCGGTGAGGGCATCGCCGCCGACCCCGCGGACGTCGACCGCGGGCGGCTGCGGACGAGCCTGTTCAGGGAGGTCGTACCAAGCGCGGAGTACGAGGCGCTCTGCCGCCACCCGCGGCTGGTCGCCTTCTTCCAATGGCTTCTCGGCGAGGACGCCCTGCACCTGCACCGCCGGAAGATCATCCGTCACGTCGGGCCGGGCGAGACCGGGATAGGCACCGCGACCCAGGCCCACTACGACCTGGTCTACCTGCGCGAGGGCACGGACCGGGTGGTGTCGGCCTGGATTCCGCTGGGGGACGTCCCGGTGAGCCGCGGCCCGCTCGTCTACCTGGAGGGCAGCCACCGCGTGACCCTCCGCCAGGAGGCGGAGGGCACGCTCAGGCGTCCGGCCGCCTCCCTCACCGCCGACCTGCCCGCCCTCGCCGACGCGTACGACGCGCGATGGCTCGTCACCGACTTCACCGCCGGCGATGTCATGATCCACAACGCGCACATCATCCACGCTTCGCTCGACAACCGTGATCCGGACGGTGTCTTCCGCCTCTCCACGGACATCCGCTACCAGGCCGCGGCCCAGCCGGTCGACCGGCGCTGGCAGAACCACTGGCACGACGAGGACGGCCTCTGAGCGGAAGCGGCTCAGGGCAGGGTCACCGTCTCGCCGGTCGTGCGGGAGCGTTCCGCCGCCCAGACGACCCGGTGCGTGTCGAGGCTCTCGCGGGCGCCGGACAGGATCCCGGACCTGTCACCGCTGCGCACCGCCTCCAGGAAGGCGGTGACCAGGGCGTGGTCGCCGCCTCCGTGGCCGCCGGCGGCCGTGGCGTCCGAACCCGCCCGGGTGTCGGTCGTCTCCCACTCCCCCGTACGAAAGTCCTGGACGCGCAGGGTGACTCCGTCGCCCTCGACGTAGCCGTGCGTGCCGAACAGCCCGGTCTTGCGGTGGGCCGAGGGGGTGAACGCGGTCATCGTGAAGGAGGCGGTAACGCCGCCCTCGTACTCCAGGGCGACCACCTGGTGGTCGACGACGTCGTTGTCGCAGGCGTAGACGCAGCGGCCGTACGATCCCTCCGCCAGGGCGCGCAGCACCCCGGCCTCCGTGAGGTCGTCCGTGATCACCGAGAGCGGCCAGGAGTCGGGCGTCGCGGTGGGGAGGGGGGCATGTACAGCTTCTTGGCGGAGTACGGGCATACTGCCTCCACCCCGCAGTCCAGGCAGCGGTCGGCCGCGCCGTCCGGCCGGTTCTCGGGGCGGAAGTGGTAGAGGCTGCCGAACGACGACACCCGAACGGCCTTGCGCCCGACGATGCGGGCGAGCCAGTGGCGACCGCGTCGGCGACCCGCGGCCGGCTTCCGCCAGCCGTCCACCACGAGGCCGGGGTCGATCGCTTGGCGGGGGACCATGGCCGTGCGCCGCGACTCCCGCGGCTCGGCTACGGCCATCACGCGGGCCAGGCCGGTGGCCCCGGCGATGTGGGTGTAGGCGGCACCGCGGTTGCCCGCTCCGACGACGGCCAGACGGATCTCCGTTGACATGACGCTCCTTGGTCGAGGGTCGGTTCGTCAGGGAGGGGGAGCCGCCGGCGCGCGGTCCGGCACCGGGCGCCGGCCACTCACCTCCACGTTGATCAGCAGGTCACTTCTGCCAGCCGATGTCCTGCTTCGGGCCGATGAGGAACTGGCTCGCGCCGAAGTTCGCCAGCCCCTTCTTCACCGCCCAGATCGCCGGCCCGTTGTGCATCGGCAGCATGAGCTTCGTCCGGAACGCCTCGACCTCCAGGTCGTTCCACCGCTCGACCTGTTGGGCCTTGTCCGCGATCAGGTTGATCTCCCGGGCCTTCTCGATCATCTTCTTCTGCGTGGCGGAGTCCATCCACGGGTCGGTGCAGAAGAGCCCGCAGAACTCCGCGAAGCCGTAGTCGGGGCGACCGGAGTTCCAGCTCAGGTTGAACGCGTCGTACGTCTTCTCGCTGAGGGTCTTCGAGAGCTCCGTACCGGCGCGCTGGTCGATCGACAGCTGGATGCCGATCTTCTTCATCATCGCCTGCGCCGCGGTGGCCATGTTCTTCTTTCCCGTGTCGTCACCGGTGACCGGCCACACCAGCTTCAGCTTCTGGCCGTCCTTCGCGCGGAAGCCGTCCGGACCCTTCTTCCAGCCCGCGGCGTCGAGGAGTTCGTTGGCCTTGGCCTCGTCGTAGGTGATGCCGACCTTGGCGAGGTTGTCGCGGTACCCGTCCTGGAAGGGGTAGCGGGACATGGAGCCGGGGAGCTTCTCGGTGTAGTTGAGGCCGTCGAACTTGACCTTCAGCAGCGTCTCGCGGTCGAAACCGCGCAGCACCGCCTCGCGGACCCTCTCGTCCTGGAGCACCTTGGAGTCGGGGTTCAGGGTGAGGAAGTTGGTGGACAGGATCGCCGACTGGCGGATCTCGACGTCCTTCATGCCCTTGACCTGGGTGTAGAACTCCTTGGACGGCGCCTTGATGGCGTCGAGCTCGCCGTTGCGGAAGGCGTTCAGCTCGGCCGTGGGCTCCAGGGTGCGGAACACGCGCTGGTCCAGCTTGCCCGGCTCGCCCCACCACTTCGGATTGCGTTCGAGGACGACCGTCCCGGCGTTGTGGTCCACGGACTTGATGTGGTAGGGGCCGGCGCCCCACTCGTTGTGCGGGTTCTCCACGAAGCCCGTGTTGAAGGTCTCGGGGTCGGCCGCGGCCGGGTGAAGCGGCATGACGAACTGGTCCTGCCACCACACCCACGGGCCCTTGTAGGTCACCACGGCCTGGCGGTCGTCCTTGCCGGGCTTGACGGACTCGATCAGGTCGTAACCGTCCGTACCCCCGACCGAGAACTCCTTGTTCTTGCCGTTCGCCGTCTTCCAGCGGGCCTCGAAGGCCCGCCAGTCGATCGGCGTACCGTCGTTGAACTTCGCCTTCGGGTTGATGGTGTAGGTGACGCGGCGGTTGCCGTCGACCAGCTCGTTCTTGACGTCCGTCAGATAGTCCGGGTTCGGCGACCACTCACCGTTCGCGGCCTGCAGGAAGAGAGCCGGGTTGTACCACTCGGAGATCTCCCAACCGCCGGCCGTCGAGTCCGAGTGGAAGGCGTTGAACTGGTCCGGAACCGTGGCCGCCGTGGTGAACGTGCCGCCGTCCTTGAGGTTCTCGCGCGGCTGCGCGTTGTACTGCGGGGCGGCCGCGGCCAGCTTCTCCCTGGAGCGCTGCTCCCCCTTGTCGGTCGTCCCTCCGGACGAACAGGCGGTGAGACCGAGGACGAGGACGACGCCCAGCGTCGCGATCCGCTTCGTGTGCTTCATGGACTTTCCTTGTGTCAGTGGGGGTTTCCGGCGCCGTCGGGGACGGCTCCGGAACGTCAGCGGTGGAGACAGGCGTGCCGGTGGTCGGCTCCCTCCCTTCCCGTGAGCCCGGGGCTGACGGTGGTGCAGAGCCGCTGTTTCTCCTCGGGGAGCGTGGGCTTGAGCGGGCAGCGTCCGGCGAAGGCGCAGCCGGGCGGGTTCTCGGTGGGACTGGGCAGGTCGCCGGTGAGCAGGAGGGGTGCGCGGGAGCGCTCGACCACGGGGTCCGGTACCGGGATCGCGGAGATCAGCGCCTGGGTGTAGGGGTGGGCCGGATCGCCGAAGACGGCGTCGACGTCGCCGTACTCGACGAACCGTCCGAGGTACATCACGCCCACGCGGTCGGTGAGGTGTCGCACCACGGACAGGTCGTGGGAGACGAACAGGTAGGACAGGCCGAGTTCGCCCTGGAGCCGCTGGAGAAGGTTAATCACGCCGGCCTGGATCGACACGTCGAGTGCCGAGACGGGTTCGTCGAGCACCAGCAGCGAGGGCTCGGAGGCCAGGGCGCGGGCGATGCCGATGCGCTGGCGCTGTCCACCCGAGAAGGCGCCCGGGAAGCGGTCGACGTGGGCGGGGTCGAGGCCCACGAGGTCCATGAGCTCGGCGACGCGGGCGTCGATCCGGCCGGCGGGCGCCAGGTCGAAGGCGCGGAGGGGTTCGGCGATCAGCTCGGAGACGGTGAACCGCGGGTCGAGCGCTCCCATCGGGTCCTGGAAGACGATCTGGAGCTTGCGGCGCAGGTCGCGGGCCTCGCGTCCGCGGACCGAGGTGAGGTCGACGCCGTCGAGTTCGATCCGGCCGCCGGCGTTCTTGGCGAGGTCCATGATGGACAGCAGGGTGGTGCTCTTGCCGCAGCCCGACTCCCCGACGATGGCGAGCGTCTCGCCGGCACGGATGTCGAAGGTCAGGCCGTTCACCGCGTGGACGGTGCCGACCCGTCGCTTGAGCACGGCCCCCTTGAGCAGGGGGAACTCGCGGGTGAGCGCGGTGACACCCAGCACGGTCGCGCGGTCGGCCCTGGGCGTCCTGACCACGGTGCCGGGACGGACGTCGGGCCGTGCGAAGACGGAAACGCCGTCGATCGCGCCGTCCGTGATCTCGGAGCTGCGCAGGCAGGCGGTCGTGTGACCGGACGTCAGTTCGATCAGCTCGGGTTCGCGGGCGTGGCAGTCGTCGGTCGCGATCGGGCAGCGGGGGGCGAAAGGACATCGGTCGGGGAGGTCGATCAGGAGCGGCGGATTTCCGGTCACCGGGACGAGGGTGGTGCTCGCGCCTTCGTCGGCGCGCGGTACCGCGCCGAGCAGACCGAGGGTGTACGGCATGCGCGGGTGGTGGAACAGCTCGTCGACCGGCGCGTGTTCCACCGGCCGGCCGGCGTACATCACCATGACGTCGTCGGCCATGCGGGCGACGACACCCATGTCGTGGGTCACCATCATGAGCGCGGCGCCGGTCTCGGCTTGGGCCTTCTTCAGGAGTTCCAGCACCTGGGCCTGGATGGTGACGTCGAGGGCGGTGGTCGGTTCGTCGGCGATGATCACCTTGGGTTCGTTGGCCACCGCCAGGGCGATGACCACACGCTGGCGCATGCCGCCGGAGAACTCGTGCGGGTAGGACCGCATGCGCACGGCCGGGTTCGGAATGCCGACCAGGTCGAGGAGTTCGATGCCGCGCTGCCAGGCCTTCTCCCGGGAGACGTCCCGGTGGGCGCGGATCGCCTCCACGAGCTGCTTGCCGATGCTGTGGACCGGGGTGAGGCTCGTCAGCGGGTCCTGGAAGACCATGGCGATGTCGTTGCCGCGCACGGCGGACATCTCCCGGTCGGTGAGCCCGATGAGCTCGCGGCCTTCCAGGGTGATCGAACCGGTCACAGCGGCCCGGTCGGCGAGGAGCCCGATCACGGACAGCGCCGTCACCGACTTCCCGGAGCCCGACTCCCCGACGACGGCCAGGGTGCGGCCGGCTCGGAGGTCGAAGGAGACGCCGCGCACGGCGTCGACCCGTCCGGCCTCGGAGGGGAAGGACACCCGCAGGTCCCGGACACTCAGGACCGGCGCGGCGGAGCGGGTGAGGTCGGGGGTTGTCCGGGGCAAGGTCGTGGGGGTCATGCGTGTCCTCCTGCACTCGAGTCGGGGTCGAGCGCGTCGCGCAGGCCGTCGGCGATGAAGGCCATCGAGACGGTCAGCAGGGTGAGCGTCACGGCCGGGAACCAGAACTGCCAGGGAGCGCTGTAGACCACGGAACTGCCGCTGCCGATCAGCGCGCCGAGCGACACGTCGGGGGGCTTCACGCCGAACCCGAGGAACGACAGCGCCGTCTCGGACTGGATGGTGGTGACCACGCCCAGGGTGAAGTGGATGGTCAGCATCGAGGCGAGGTTGGGGATGATGTGCCGCCGGACGACGGAGAGGGGCCCGAGCCCCATGTAGCGAGCGGCGGTGACGAACTCGCGCTCGCGCAGCGAGAGCGCCATGGTCCAGATGACGCGGGCGTAGTACATCCACCCGAAGACGACGAGGACGACGATGAGCGTCCGCCAGTCGCCGCCGACGCTGTTCGAGACCAGGGCGAGGATCAGGAAGCTGGGGACCACCAGCAGGAAGTGGATGACCTCCAGGATGATCCGCTCCGTCCGGCCGCCGACGTAGGCGGCGACGGCGCCCACGAAGGCGGCGATCGCGGTGGTGCACAGGGACACGACCAGGCCGATGACCAGCGAGCGCTGGATGCCGTGGGCCAGCTGCGCGTACAGGTCGTTTCCCGCCCCGTTGGTGCCGAACCAGTGCTCGGCACTGGGGGGCTGGTTGATCGCCAGGAAGTCGACGTCCTCGTACGTGTGTGGTGTGAACGCTCCGCCGGCCAGTCCGAACAGGGCGATCAGGAGGAGGATGAACACGCCCGCCACGGCCGTCCTGTTGCGCAGGAAGCGGGTGAGGTACAGCCGTCCCTTGCGGCGCCCGGGCCGGGGCGCGGCGCTGTTCGTCGCCGTGCCCGCCGCCGCTGTCGTGGCGCTGTCCTCGGCGAGGGCGGTCAGTGTCTTGCCGGTCATGTCAGCTCACCCGCGTCCGGGGGTCGAGGGCGACGACGACGATGTCGGAGAGCACCGCGCCGATGGCCGTCACCAGGGCGCCGAAGGCGGCCACCGCCACGACGCCGTGGATGTCGTTCTTGGCGATGGTCGTCACGAAGTAGCGGCCCATGCCCTCCCAGCCGAAGATCGATTCGGAGATCACGGCGCCGGTGAAGACGGCGGGGATGGAGAAGGCGACCGAGGTGGCGACCGGGATCAGGGAGGTGGGCAGCGCGTGCCGCCGGATCGCGGCCGCCTTGGTCAGTCCCTTGGCGCGGGCGGTGCGCACGTAGTCGGCGTTGATGTGGTCGAGCAGCAGCGCGCGCTGGAGGAAGTGGTAGCCGGCGTATCCGGTGACGACGAGGCTGAAGGTGGGCAGCAGCAGGTGGCGCGCGGTGTCCAGTGCGGTCGCCCACAGCCCGGTCACCCCGACGCTGCCGGACCCGGACACGAACAGCACCGTCTCGCCCATCTGTTCGTTGAAGGTGATGCCGCCGACCACCGCGATCAGTGCCATCACGGGTGCGGGGATGTTGAGGGCGACGACGGAGACCTGCTGCCAGAAGCGGTCGGACGCCTTGTACTGGCGGGAGGCGGTGAAGACTCCGAGGGTGACGCCGAGGACGGTGGCGAGGATCGTGGCGCCGAGGACGAGCTCGGCGCTGACCCAGATCCTGCTCGCTACCTGTCCGTTGACGGCGAGGCCTTCCGGGCTGAACCCCCAGCTCCAGTCGGTGACGATTCCGCCGGCCCAGTCCCACCATCGGTGCAGGAGGGGTTCCTCGTCGTTCAGGTTGTAGCGGTCGAGGTTGGCGTCGACGGCGTATTCGGGCACCGGTGGGGTCCGCTCCAGGTAGTTGGCGCGGGGGTCCAGGAACGACGAGGCCAGGAAGTACGTGAGATTCGTGGCCAACACGATCATCAGGACCCAGCCGAAGAGCCGGCGCACGACGTACGTGATCATGGTCCGCACTCCTCTCGGAAGGCGTCGGGTCGGGGGAGGTGGAGCATCGGGGCGGGGGCGGCGGATCACCAGGCCCCTGCCCCGGTCGCGGAGGTGGATCAGCGCACCGCGTCGAGTGCGTCGACCACGCCCTCGCCGTAGTGGCTGTTGTTCTCCGCCGGGCCCTGGCAGGCGGGGCCCTTGTCGCCCTCGGCGGGCTCGCAGGAGTGGTCCTCGGCCTGGTCCCGCAGCGCTTCGAGCATCTGCGCGGGGGTCCGGTGAGGGTGTGCCGACTTCATCAGCGCCAGCACGCCGGCCACGTGCGGCGAGGCCATCGAGGTGCCGGCCCAGGCGTCGTAGCCCCCGCCGGGGATGGTCGACATGACGTCCCGGCCGGGGGCGGCCACGTCGATCGCGCCGAGTCCGCGGCTGGAGAAGGAGGCCAGCTGTCCCTTGCTGTTGACGGCCGACACGGTCGCCACGCCGTCGAGCTCGCCCGGTAGGTGGAGACAGTCGTTGTTGATCTTCCGCTGGACCGGGTAGGTGTCGGTGGTCTTCGCCGTCAGGTCGGTGGTCCCGTTGCCGGCCGCGGCGGCGTGCACGACCCCCTTCCTCGTCGCGTACTCGACCGCCTTGCGCACCGCGCTGACCGATGCGGCCTGCTCCGGCTGGTCGGTGCACCAGAAGGTGAACGGGTCGACGTAGTAACTGCTGTTGGTGACGTCGAACCCGTTCCGCGCGGCCCACATGAAGCCGCAGACGGCGTACTCGGGGTAGATCATGTTCTCGTCACCGGTGACCTTCACCGAGGCGACGCGGACCTTGGGCGCGACACCGACGACGCCCCTGCCGTTGCGTTCCGCGGCGATGATGCCCGCGACGTGGGTGCCGTGGCCGTTTACGGTGCTGTGCCAGTCCGTCGCGCTGCGGTCAGGGCGGCCGGCGTCCGCGCAGTTCACCGACTTCGAGGGGTCCAGATTGGACTTCAGGTCGGGGTGGCCGGGGTCGATGCCGGTGTCCAGGACACCGACGAGGACGTCACGCGACCCCTCGGTGATCCGGTGGGCCTGGTCGGCCTTGATCGCCTTCAGTGCCCACTGCTCCGACTCCCGCGGGTCGGGCTTGCTCACGCCGGGCTGCGCGGCGGGAGGAACCGGTTCCGGCGTGGACCAGGGCGTCTCGATGCCCTCCGGTGTGCCCTCGTACACGGTGCCGTAGCGGGTGGGGCCCATCGACTCGACGAACCGGCCGCCACGGCGCTTGACGTCGACGCGGAAGGCGGCGCGGTCGGAGTGCGCGACCACGACTCCGATCTCGGGCCAGGACTGGACGACCACGCCGCCGGACTTCACGACCGCGCGTTCGACCTGCTGGACGTGCCCGGGATTCGCCCGGGTGGTGTTGATGACGTAGCTGAACAGCTCGCCGTCGGGCGTCTCGAACGTCACCGGTGTGGACGGTCCGTCGGAGACGGGCGTGGAGCGTGGAGAGGGCGCGGCTCCGGCGACTCCGCCGGCGAGCACGGCGGTGAGCATGCCTGCCGTGGCGAGTGCGAGGCCCATGTGAACAGGCTTGTGCGGCATGGTGTTTCCCTTCTCGGCGCTGGTCGATGGTGCGAGGGGTCGAGGCAGGTCGGAGCCGTCGCGCCGAGTTCCTGACCGTCCGCGTCTCGACGGTGAAGCGGGAGTGGCGGTGTGGTTGTATCCCGGTGGCCGACCGCGTGGTGCCCAATCGAGTCATTGGCATGTTCTGGACGGCAGCCGGGCGGCGGCAGCGGCTGCGACCGTGCGGGACACGGACCGTGGGCCCTTCCGCTCCCTCACCCGTCACGCGGGGTCGCCCGTTCGCGCCACTGGCGGGATCTGGCGACCAGGGGGCTCCGCGTCGGTTAGAAACAGCTCACGCACCGCCGCTCTGCGGTTGTGCGTCGCTGCCACGCCGGCCTGCGGGCCGCTGTCACGCCCCTGGCGACCGGACGACGAGGGAGACACGACACCGTGACCGACCCGACCGTCACCGATCCGCGGCCTCTCCAGTGATGCGTACGAACGTCGCCGCCGCACTGCGCCGGCTGGGCATCGGCGACGCGGCGACGCGTGTCTACGTCGAACTGCTCGAACGGTCCCCCGCCCCACTCGACGTGATCGGCAAGGCGGTGGGCCTCTCAGGGGAACGGCTGCTGTCCGTGTACGGCGAGCTGGTGGACGCCGGACTTGCCGGAGCCGCAGCCGGAGTCCGGGACCTCGCGGCCCCGGTACCGCCCGCCGCGTCCCTGCAGGTGCTCCGCAGGCACCGGGCCGCGGAGCTCGACGAGTTCGGGATCGCCGTGACCGGCGCCTTCGACACGTTCCGGCGTGCACGGCTCGCCGCGCACCACGCGGACGTGGTCGAACTCGTCACCGGCGAAGAGATCGGCCCACGGGTACGCCAGGCTTGGCAGAGCGCCGAGCTGAGGATCCGGCAGTTCGACTCGCCGCCGTACTTTCCCCTGGCCGGGGGCGGCGACGCCGCACTCGCCACTCTCCGGCGCGGGGTCGTCCAGCGGGTGGTCTACTCACGGGCCTCCCTGGAGGTGCCGGGGAACCTGGTGCGGAACATCGAACCATGTCTCGCCGCCGGCGAGCAGGCCCGTGTCCTGCCCTCGCTCCCGGTCAAGCTGCTCATCATCGACGACGCGTACGCCCTGGTCTCGCTGTCCATCCAGGAGGCCGAAGTACACAACACCATGCTCGTCGTGCAGCCCTGCGGCCTCTTCTCGGCACTCGTCGCCCTGTTCGAACAGACCTGGCAGAACGCTCTGCCGTTCCACGGTCACGTCCCCCGGCCCCACCGGCTGGTCCCGGCGGACCGCCGCCTGCTGGCACTCCTCGCGGCCGGAGTCCCGGACGAGGAGATCGCGCGGAACCTGGGCATCAGCCGCCGCACCCTCTCCCGCAGGGTGGAGACCCACATGAACCGGCTCGGCGCGACCACGCGCTTCCAGATGGCCCTCCAGGCACAGCACCGGGGCTGGCTGTGACCGGCGCCGGCCGCCGTGGTGAGGGCCTCGACGCCGAGCCGTGCGTCCGCGCCGACGACCGGCGCCTCGGAGGGTCTCAGCGACGCCTTCGGGCAGCCGGCGAACTCGTCCTCCATGGTGTGCCGATGGCACGGCGGAGGCCTCCCGAGCCGTTACGGCCTTCACAGCCAGCCGCGACGGTGGATCTGGAGCGCCATCTGGAAGCGTGTACTGGCGCCGACCCGGGCCATCAGGACCTCGATGCGCCGGGACAGGGTGCGCCGACTGATCCCCATCTCCAGGGCGATGTCGTCGTCGCTGACGCCGCCGGCCAGCAGCGCCAGCAGACGTCGCTCCGCCGGCGGAAGACGCGAAGGCGACGGCCCCGGTGCGCCGGGGAACGGCAGTGCCTGCTGCCACGTCTGCTCGAACAGGGCGACGAGAGCGGAGAACAGGCCGCACGGCTGCACGACGAGCATGGTGTTGTGCACGTCGACGTCGGCGATCGACAGCGAGACCAGGGCGTACGCGTCGTCGATGATGATCAGTTTGACCGGGAGCGAGGGCAGCACACGCGCCTCCTCCCCCGCCGCGATGCACGGCTCGATGTTCGCGGCGAGGTTGCCGGGCAGCTCCAGCGACGCCCGCGAGTAGACCACGCGCTGGGTGACACCACGGCCGAGGGTGTCCAGCGCCACCCCTGTGCCGGACCCGACGGAGTAGTACGGAGGCGTGTCGAACTGGCGTATCTGCTCGCGGGCGCCCGCCCATGCCTGGCGTGCCCGACGGCCGACGTCCTCGCCGGTGACCACGTCGACGAGATCCTCGTTGTGCGCCGCGAGCCTCAGTCGCCGGAACGCCTCGAAGGCACCGGCCACCGTGATGCCGGACGCGTCGGCCTCCGCCGCGCGGCGCCTGGTCAGCGCCTTCAGCGCGACACCCGGCGGGACGGGCGCCGCGAGGTCGTCCTCTCCCACGGCACCGCAGGCCAAGCCGACGTCGACCAGTTCGCCATACGCCACGGCCAGGTGCTCACCCTCCAGCTCGGCCGCCGCCCCGACCGCGCTCAGCGAGGCGGGCGCCATCCGCAGCAGCACGAGGTAGACCCGTACCGCCTCGGCCCCGATTCCCAGTCCTCGAAGGGCCTCCGCGACCTTCGTCTCGTCCATGCGTCACAGCCTTCCCGCTCACCGTCGTTCATCTGGTCCGATCACCATCCGTCAAGGAGTGACATCGGCTTCCCTCACGCGCGAGCCCGTCACGACCTCCGAGCCGGCACCGGCCTCCCGCCGGCGTCTGCTCGACACGGTGG
>NZ_JBEZNU010000015.1:84704-204487 GCF_040653375.1 Streptomyces sp. NPDC047974 | reverse complement strand
CACCTCGGCGAGCACACCGACGTCCCCGCGGGCGACATCGGCGTCGGCGGCCGCGAGATCGGCTACCTCTTCGGCCAGTACCGCCGCATCACCAACCGCTGGGAGGCCGGCGTCCTCACCGGCAAGGGCACCGGCTGGGGCGGCTCCGCGATCCGGCCGGAGGCCACGGGGTACGGCAGCGTGCTCTTCGCCGCGGCGATGCTGCGCGAGCGCGGGGAGGACCTGGAGGGCCGGACCGCGGTCGTCTCCGGCTCCGGCAACGTCGCCCTGTACACGATCGAGAAGCTCCTCGCGCTCGGCGCGAACCCGGTGACCTGCTCCGACTCCAGCGGGTACGTCTACGACGACAAGGGCATCGACCTGGCCCTGCTGAAGCAGATCAAGGAGGTCGAGCGCGGCCGGGTCGCCGACTACGCCGAGCGGCGCGGCGCCTCCGCGCGCTACGTGCCGGGCGGCCGCGTCTGGGAGGTCCCCGCGGACGTGGCCCTCCCCTCCGCCACCCAGAACGAACTCGACGAGACCGACGCGGTGGCCCTCGTCCGCAACGGCGTCAAGGCCGTCGCCGAGGGCGCCAACATGCCCACCACCGCCGAGGCCGTCCACCTCCTCCAGCAGGCCGGCGTCGCCTTCGGCCCCGGCAAGGCGGCCAACGCGGGCGGGGTCGCGGTCAGCGCCCTGGAGATGGCCCAGAACCACTCCCGTACGTCGTGGTCCGCGGCCCGCGTCGAGGAGGAGCTGGCGGGCGTCATGACGGACATCCACCGCACGTGCGTCGAGACCGCCGACCGGTACGGCACCCCCGGCGACTACGTCACGGGCGCCAACATCGCGGGCTTCGAGCGGGTCGCGGACGCGATGCTCGCGCAGGGCGTCATCTGACCCCGCGCCCGGCGGGATCTTTTTTCCGAAGATCCCGCCGGGCGATGTCGAGACCGCCGCGGCGGCTCCGACCGTAGGGTGACAGCGCGCCGCAGGGGCGCGCGGGGACGGGGAGGACACCCGGGATGAAGTACGTCGCGATGATCTACGGCAACCAGGCCAAGTGGGACGCGTTCCCGGCCGAGGCCTGGCCCGAGGCGATCGCCCGCCAGGAGGCCTTCAACCGCCGGTACCGCGAGACCGGCGAACTCCTCGGCGCCTACGGCCTCGCCGACGCGGCCGCCGCGATGCTGGTGCGCCGCGAGTCCGGCACCCCCACCGTCACCGACGGCCCGTACCTGGAGACCAAGGAGTACCTGGCCAGCTTCTACCTCCTCGACTGCGACTCCCTGGAGCGCGCCCAGGCGATCGCCGCCGACATGCCCTTCGCCGACACCGACCCGGTCGAACTCTGGCCGGTCCTCCACGAGTCCGCGGCGGACATGTGAGCCCCCACCCCGACCCCCCGGCCCCCACCACCCCCGGCGACGAGCCCGTCGCCGGGGACCGCGCCCACCGCCCGGCGGACGGGGAACCGTCCGGGGCGGACCCGTCGGCCGTGGGCCCCACGCGGGCCGTGGCCGGGGGCGAGGGCTCGGGCGGGGAGCGGGTGCGGGTCGAGGAGGTGCTGCGGGCGTGTGCGCCGGGGGTGCTCGGGGTGCTCGTGCGGCGGCACGGGGACTTCTACGGGTGTGAGGACGCCGTGCAGGAGGCGCTGATCGCGGCGGCGCGGCAGTGGCCGGAGCAGGGGGTGCCCGAGCGGCCGGGGTCCTGGCTGCTCACCGTCGCCCACCGCAAGTACGTCGACCAGGTGCGCAGCGAGGCCGCCCGTCGGCGGCGCGAGGACACCGTGGCCCTGGCCACCCCGGCGGCCGAGCTGCTCGCGCCCGCCGCCGACGAGGCGGGGGAGGAGGCCGCGGACGACTCGCTCGCGCTGCTCTTCCTCTGCTGCCACCGGGACCTGTCGCCGCCCAGCCGGATCGCGCTCACCCTGCGCGCGGTCGGCGGCCTCACCACCGCGCAGATCGCCGCCGCGTTCCTGGTGCCGGAGGCGACGATGGCGCAGCGGATCAGCCGCGCCAAGCAGACCGTCCGCGCCGCGGGCGACGCGCTCGCGCTGCCCGAGGGCGAGGACCGCACCGCCCGCCTCGCCGAGGTCCGGCACGTGCTCTACCTCGTCTTCAACGAGGGGTACACGGCGAGCGCCGGCGAGGAGCTGACCGCGCCCGAGCTGTCGACGGAGGCGATCCGCCTCGCGCGGCTGCTGCACCGGCTCGTCCCGGACGACACCGAGACGGCCGGCCTGCTGTCGCTGATGCTGCTCACGGACGCCCGCCGCCCCGCCCGTACGGGCCGGCACGGCGAGCTCGTCCCGCTGGCCGAGCAGGACCGCACGCGCTGGGACGCGGCCCTGGTCGCGGAGGGCGTCGCCCTGATCAGCCGCACCCTTCCGCGCGGCAGGGTGGGCCCGTACCAGCTGCAGGCGGCGATCGCGGCCGTCCACGACGAGGCGGAGTCCGCGGACGCGACCGACTGGCCGCAGATCCTCGCCCTGTACGACCTCCTTGAGCACGCGGCCCCGAACCCCATGGTCACCTTGAACCGGGCCGTCGCCGTCGCCATGGTCCAAGGCCCCGGGGCCGGGCTCGCCCTCCTCGACACCCTCGCCGCCGACAAGCGCCTCGCCCGCCACCACCGGCTCCTCGCCACCCGGGCCCACCTGCTGGAGCTGACGGGCGACACCGCGACGGCCGCCGAGGCCTACCGCGAGGCGGCCCGCCGCACGACGAGCGCCCCGGAGCGCCGGCACCTCACGGAGCGCGCCCGGCGGCTCGGCTGAGGGGTGTACCGCCTATTCGGCCACGAAGACGTCCTCGGCGACGGTGACGACGACGGCCCGGTCGAGGAGGAGATCCAGCCGCGCGGGGTCGGAGCAGGCGGTGACCCGCGCGGCGACGTCCTCGGGGACGTCGATCCCGCGCGCCCGGAGGACACGGAGGACGGCCTCGGCGAGACCTTCCGCCCGCCCCTCGGCCTCGCCCTCGGCCTTGCCCTCCGCCTTGCCCTTCAGATACGTCTCCTCGACGAGGGTGCCCCGTCCGGGGAAGAAGGTGCCCACGGTCCGCATCAGGTGCCTCCAGGTGTGCCTGGCCGGGGTGTCGCCCAGGCCGATCTCCAGCAGTTCCGAGTAGTACGCGACCGAGTCGGGCTCGGCCGTCGACAGGGCTCGTGCCAGTGCCTCCAGCAGTGCGGGGGAGTCCTGGCCGCGGCCGTGGGTCATGGCGGAGAAGGCCGCCAGGGCGAGGTTCCGCCCGGCCTCGTCCGGGTCGGTGATGACGGGCACGTTGTCCGGCCCGAGGACCAGCGGGTGCGTGCGCAACGCCGCCCAGCCCTCGATGCCGGTCAGGAGCGGCCCGGCGGCCCACCGGGCGGTCGCCCGGTCCTGGCAGACGACCAGCAGTACGGCGGGCATGCCGTACGTGGCGCTCAGGAACGCGAGGTCGTAGGTCCAGCTCGACGCCTTGTCGGGATCGCGCCGCCCGTGTGCCTCGACGGCGAGGAGGAAGGCGGGCCCTTCGGAGGGGCTGATCCGCAGCACGCTGTCCACGCGGCGTTCCAGCGGCCGCGGCTCCGTCGTGTCCGGCGTCAGCACCTCGACGGCGGCTTCCGGCGGCAGATGGAGGCCCAGCACCCGGAAGACGGGCGTCAGAAGCTCCGGCCGGTCCTGGAAGATCCGGTGGAACGCTTCACGGGATGAAGTGACCATGGGCGGCAACGTAGGACCGACGACCAGGTTCGGAATATGCCTTCGGGATATGACCACCCCGGAGGGTGAAGTCGGCGCGTTCAAGGCCCCGCGCGCCCCCTGCGTGTACCCGTACGTGACGTGGGGTACAGTCTTGGACCCCGATTGGCGGCCCGCAGGGGCCGTATGGCAGACTAGCGGGGTTGCTCGGTTGAGTGCCGATGCTGCGCGCCTCCCGCCGGGAGGACCGGAAGCGAGTCCCACAGTACTCGTCGCCCCTGATCAGGAGCGGACGTACGGGAATCTTCCGGGAAGTGTCAGCGGGGTACCAGCCAGGCGCCCGGTGGGTGTTCACCCCCGTACCGCGGTCTTCGGCCCGCACCCCCTTGGTTGGGAAATCCTTCGGGACTTCTTCGTAGAGGGAGTGCGACACGCCCGACCGCGTGGGTCGGAGGAAGAACGCGAACCGACCGGGTTCCAGAGCGTTAACAAAGAGACAGGACTACGAAGTAGCCATGGCGGGACAGAAGATCCGCATCCGGCTCAAGGCCTACGACCACGAGGTCATCGACTCCTCGGCGAAGAAGATCGTCGAGACGGTGACCCGCACTGGTGCGTCGGTCGCGGGCCCGGTGCCGCTGCCCACTGAGAAGAACGTGTACTGCGTCATCAAGTCGCCGCACAAGTACAAGGACTCGCGCGAGCACTTCGAGATGCGCACGCACAAGCGCCTCATCGACATCCTCGACCCCACGCCGAAGACGGTTGACTCGCTGATGCGTCTCGACCTCCCGGCTGGCGTCGACATCGAGATCAAGCTCTGAGGTGACGCGCGAGATGGCTAAGAACATCAAGGGCATCCTGGGCGAGAAGCTCGGCATGACGCAGGTCTGGGACGAGAACAACCGGGTCGTCCCGGTGACCGTCGTCAAGGCCGGCCCCAATGTCGTGACCCAGGTGCGTACGAACGACGTCGACGGCTACGAGTCGGTCCAGATCGCCTTCGGCGAGATCGACCCGCGCAAGGTGAACAAGCCCCTCAAGGGCCACTTCGCCAAGGCCGACGTCACCCCGCGCCGTCACCTCGTCGAGCTGCGTACCGCTGACGCCAGCGAGTACACCCTCGGCCAGGAGATCACCGCCGAGGTCTTCGAGGCGGGCATCAAGGTCGACGTGACCGGCAAGAGCAAGGGCAAGGGCTTCGCCGGTGTCATGAAGCGCCACAACTTCCGTGGTGGCAAGGCCTCCCACGGTGCCCACCGCGTGCACCGCAAGCCCGGTTCGATCGGTGGCTGCGCCACCCCGGGCCGCGTCTTCAAGGGCATGCGCATGGCCGGCCGCATGGGCAACGAGCGCGTGACCACCCAGAACCTGACCGTTCACGCCGTTGACGCGGAGAAGGGCCTGCTCCTGATCAAGGGTGCGGTTCCTGGTCCGAACGGCGGCCTCGTCCTGGTCCGCACCGCGGCCAAGGGGGCCTGAGGATATGAGCACCATTGACATTCTGTCGCCCTCCGGCGACAAGACCGGGACCGTCGAGCTCCCGGCCGAGATCTTCGACGCCAAGATCAGCGTCCCGCTGATCCACCAGGTCGTCGTCGCGCAGCTTGCGGCTGCCCGCCAGGGCACCCACAAGACCAAGACGCGTGGCGAGGTCCGCGGTGGTGGCAAGAAGCCTTACCGCCAGAAGGGCACCGGCCGCGCCCGTCAGGGTTCGACCCGCGCCCCGCAGTTCGCCGGTGGTGGCGTCGTGCACGGTCCCGTGCCGCGTGACTACTCGCAGCGGACCCCGAAGAAGATGAAGGCCGCCGCCCTCCGCGGTGCCCTCTCCGACCGGGCGAACCACTCCCGCATCCACGTCGTCACCGGCGTGGTCGAGGGTGGCGTCTCCACCAAGGCCGCCAAGACGCTGTTCGGCAAGATCTCGGAGCGCAAGAACCTGCTCCTGGTCGTCGAGCGTGCCGACGAGGCCGCGTGGCTGTCCGCCCGCAACCTGCCCCAGGTGCACATCCTGGAGCCGGGCCAGCTGAACACGTACGACGTGATGCGATCCGACGACGTGGTCTTCACCCAGGCCGCCCTCGAGTCCTTCGTGTCTGGCCCCAAGGCCGACGACAACGAGGGGAACGAAGCCTGATGGCCGAGATCACCAGCAAGACCTTCACGGACCCGCGCGACGTCCTCGTCAAGCCGGTCGTCTCCGAGAAGAGCTACGCCCTGCTCGACGAGAACAAGTACACGTTCATCGTCGCGCCCGGCTCCAACAAGACCCAGATCAAGCAGGCCGTCGAGGCGGTCTTCTCGGTCAAGGTCACCGGGGTCAACACGATCAACCGCCAGGGCAAGCGCAAGCGCACCCGCACCGGTTTCGGCAAGCGCGCCAACACCAAGCGCGCCATCGTGACCCTTGCTGAGGGCAACCGAATCGACATCTTCGGCGGCCCGACCGCCTGACGGCGGTCGAGTCGTCCGATATCGGACGAGGACTGAGAAATGGGTATCCGCAAGTACAAGCCGACTACGCCGGGCCGTCGTGGCTCCTCCGTAGCCGACTTCGTCGAGATCACGCGGTCCACGCCGGAGAAGTCGCTGGTCCGCCCCCTGCACAGCAAGGGCGGCCGTAACAACACCGGTCGTGTGACCGTCCGTCACCAGGGCGGTGGCCACAAGCGCGCCTACCGCGTGATCGACTTCCGTCGTCACGACAAGGACGGCGTGCCGGCCAAGGTCGCTCACATCGAGTACGACCCCAACCGCACCGCTCGCATCGCGCTGCTGCACTACGCGGACGGCGAGAAGCGCTACATCATCGCCCCGCGCGGCCTCGCGCAGGGTGACCGGGTGGAGAACGGCCCCACGGCCGACATCAAGCCCGGCAACAACCTGGCCCTCCGCAACATCCCGGTCGGTACCACGATCCACGCGATCGAGCTCCGTCCCGGCGGTGGCGCCAAGTTCGCCCGCTCCGCGGGTGCCTCCGTGCAGCTGCTGGCGAAGGAGGGCACCATGGCCCACCTCCGCATGCCGTCCGGCGAGATCCGTCTTGTCGACGCCCGCTGCCGCGCCACGATCGGCGAGGTCGGCAACGCCGAGCAGTCGAACATCAACTGGGGCAAGGCCGGCCGCAAGCGCTGGCTGGGCGTCCGCCCGACCGTTCGCGGTGTGGCGATGAACCCGGTTGACCACCCGCACGGTGGTGGTGAGGGCAAGACCTCCGGTGGTCGCCACCCGGTCTCCCCGTGGGGTCAGAAGGAGGGTCGTACTCGTTCGCCGAAGAAGGCTTCGAACAAGTACATCGTCCGCCGCCGCAAGACGAACAAGAAGCGCTAGGAGCGGGTTTAGATGCCGCGCAGTCTCAAGAAGGGACCCTTCGTCGACGGCCACCTCATCAAGAAGGTGGACGCTCAGAACGAGGCCGGTACCAAGAACGTCATCAAGACCTGGTCCCGTCGCTCCATGATCATCCCGGCGATGCTCGGGCACACGATCGCGGTGCACAACGGCAAGACCCACGTCCCGGTGTTCGTCACCGAGTCGATGGTCGGGCACAAGCTCGGCGAGTTCTCGCCGACGCGCACCTTCCGGGGTCACGTCAAGGAAGACCGGAAGTCGAAGCGCCGCTAGCAGCGGATCGCATTCAGACACGTAAGTAACTGAGAGGGACAACCATGGAAGCCAGGGCCCAGGCGCGGTACATCCGCGTTACGCCCATGAAGGCCCGCCGCGTGGTGGACCTTATCCGTGGCATGGATGCCACGGAGGCTCAGGCTGTTCTGCGATTCGCCCCGCAGGCAGCCTCCGTGCCGGTCGGCAAGGTGCTCGACAGCGCCATCGCCAACGCCGCGCACAACTACGACCACACGGACGCCTCTTCGCTGTTCATCAGCGAGGCGTTCGTCGACGAGGGTCCGACCCTGAAGCGGTTCCGTCCGCGCGCCCAGGGCCGTGCCTACCGGATCCGCAAGCGGACCAGCCACATCACCGTGGTCGTCAGCAGCAAGGAAGGAACCCGGTAATGGGCCAGAAGGTTAACCCGCATGGGTTCCGGCTCGGCATCACCACGGACTTCAAGTCCCGCTGGTACGCCGACAAGCTGTACAAGGACTACGTCAAGGAAGACGTCGCCATCCGTCGGATGCTGACGTCCGGCATGGAGCGCGCCGGCATCTCGAAGGTTGAGATCGAGCGCACCCGCGACCGCGTCCGCGTGGACATCCACACCGCTCGCCCGGGCATTGTCATCGGTCGCCGTGGCGCCGAGGCCGACAAGATCCGCGGCCAGCTGGAGAAGCTGACCGGCAAGCAGGTCCAGCTGAACATCCTCGAGGTCAAGAACCCCGAGGTCGACGCTCAGCTCGTGGCCCAGGCCGTCGCCGAGCAGCTCTCCTCCCGCGTCTCCTTCCGTCGGGCCATGCGCAAGAGCATGCAGTCCGCCATGAAGGCCGGCGCCAAGGGCATCAAGATCCAGTGTGGTGGCCGTCTCGGCGGCGCCGAGATGTCCCGCTCGGAGTTCTACCGCGAGGGTCGTGTGCCGCTGCACACGCTCCGCGCGAACGTCGAGTACGGCTTCTTCGAGGCCAAGACGACCTTCGGCCGCATCGGCGTGAAGGTCTGGATCTACAAGGGCGACGTCAAGAACATCGCCGAGGTCCGCGCCGAGAACGCTGCTGCCCGTGCGGGCAACCGCCCGGCCCGTGGCGGCGCTGACCGCCCGGCCGGCCGCGGTGGCCGCGGTGGCGAGCGTGGCGGTCGCGGTCGCAAGCCGCAGCAGGCTCCCGCTGCCGAGGCCCCCAAGGCCGAGGCCGCCGCCGCTCCGGCTGCTGAGAGCACCGGAACGGAGGCCTGACCGAAATGCTGATCCCCCGTAGGGTCAAGCACCGCAAGCAGCACCACCCGAAGCGCAATGGCATGTCCAAGGGTGGCACGCAGGTTGCGTTCGGCGAGTACGGCATTCAGGCCCTCACCCCGGCCTACGTGACCAACCGCCAGATCGAGGCCGCGCGTATCGCGATGACCCGCCACATCAAGCGTGGCGGCAAGGTCTGGATCAACATCTACCCGGACCGCCCGCTCACGAAGAAGCCTGCCGAGACCCGCATGGGTTCCGGTAAGGGTTCGCCGGAGTGGTGGATCGCGAACGTCAAGCCCGGTCGGGTGATGTTCGAGCTGTCCTACCCGAACGAGAAGATCGCGCGTGAGGCTCTGACTCGTGCGGCTCACAAGCTGCCGATGAAGTGCAAGATCGTTAAGCGCGAGGCAGGTGAGCTGTGATGTCGGCCGGTACCAAGGCGTCCGAGCTGCGCGAGCTGGGCAACGAGGAGCTTGTCGCCAAGCTCCGCGAGGCCAAGGAAGAGCTGTTCAACCTCCGCTTCCAGGCGGCGACGGGCCAGCTCGAGAACCACGGCCGTCTTCGGGCGGTCCGTAAGGACATCGCCCGGATCTACACCCTCATGCGAGAGCGTGAGCTCGGCATTGAGACGGTGGAGAACGCCTGATGAGCGAGAGCAACGTGACTGAGAAGACCGAGCGCAACGCTCGCAAGGTCCGCGAGGGCCTGGTCGTCAGCGACAAGATGGACAAGACCGTCGTCGTCGCCGTCGAGGACCGCGTGAAGCACGCGCTGTACGGCAAGGTCATCCGCCGTACGAACAAGCTCAAGGCTCACGACGAGCAGAACGCTGCCGGCATCGGCGACCGCGTCCTCCTGATGGAGACCCGGAAGCTGTCGTCGACGAAGCACTGGCGCGTCGTCGAGATCCTCGAGAAGGCCAAGTAATCCCTCCTAGGGGGACCCCCTAGGAACAGTTCCGCCAGGCTCGGCGGGGGTCGCTGACCAGCGGCCCCCGCCGGGAACCGGCAGACAATCAGGAGATAGACGTGATCCAGCAGGAGTCGCGACTTCGCGTCGCCGACAACACTGGTGCCAAGGAGATCCTTTGCATCCGTGTTCTCGGTGGCTCGGGTCGCCGCTACGCGGGCATCGGTGACGTCATCGTCGCCACCGTCAAGGACGCGATCCCCGGTGGCAACGTGAAGAAGGGTGACGTCGTCAAGGCGGTCATCGTTCGCACCGTCAAGGAGCGCCGCCGCCAGGACGGCTCGTACATCCGCTTCGACGAGAACGCCGCTGTCATTCTCAAGAACGACGGCGACCCTCGTGGCACCCGTATCTTCGGCCCGGTCGGCCGTGAGCTGCGCGAGAAGAAGTTCATGAAGATCATCTCGCTCGCGCCGGAGGTGCTGTAAGCATGAAGATCAAGAAGGGCGACCTGGTCCAGGTCATCACCGGCAAGGACAAGGGCAAGCAGGGCAAGGTCATCGCGGCCTACCCCGCCGACTCCCGTGTCCTGGTCGAGGGTGTCAACCGGGTCAAGAAGCACACGAAGGCCGGCCCCAACCAGGCCGGCGGCATCGTGACCACCGAGGCGCCGGTCCACGTCTCCAACGTCCAGCTGGTCGTGGAGAAGGACGGCAAGAAGGTCGTCACGCGTGTCGGTTTCCGCTTCGACGACGAGGGCAACAAGATCCGCGTTGCCAAGCGGACGGGTGAGGACATCTGATGGCTACCACCACTCCGCGTCTCAAGACGAAGTACCGCGAGGAGATCGCGGGCAAGCTGCGTGAGGAGTTCTCCTACGAGAACGTCATGCAGATCCCCGGCCTCGTCAAGATCGTGGTCAACATGGGTGTCGGCGACGCCGCCCGTGACTCGAAGCTGATCGAGGGCGCCATCCGCGACCTCACCACGATCACCGGTCAGAAGCCGGCCGTCACCAAGGCCCGCAAGTCCATCGCGCAGTTCAAGCTGCGTGAGGGTCAGCCGATCGGTGCGCACGTCACGCTCCGTGGCGACCGCATGTGGGAGTTCCTGGACCGCACCCTGTCGCTCGCGCTGCCGCGCATCCGCGACTTCCGCGGCCTGTCCCCGAAGCAGTTCGACGGCCGTGGCAACTACACCTTCGGTCTCACGGAGCAGGTCATGTTCCACGAGATCGACCAGGACAAGATCGACCGTACCCGGGGTATGGACATCACCGTGGTCACCACGGCGACCAACGACGACGAGGGCCGCGCGCTTCTCCGTCACCTCGGCTTCCCGTTCAAGGAGGCGTAAGCGAGATGGCGAAGAAGGCTCTCATCGCGAAGGCTGCCCGCAAGCCCAAGTTCGGTGTGCGTGCGTACACGCGCTGCCAGCGCTGCGGCCGCCCCCACTCCGTGTACCGCAAGTTCGGCCTCTGCCGCGTGTGCCTTCGTGAGATGGCTCACCGTGGCGAGCTGCCGGGCGTGACCAAGAGCTCCTGGTAATTCCCCTTCGCCCTCTGGGCGTTGGTGAATGACCGGAGTCTCTCGGTAGGCATTGGGATGGCGGACTCCCACCCCCGCATGGCTTAGGCTAGTGGGGTTGGGCGTCCGCCGCCCTTACGACTTACTACGCCGTAGGTCCACCGCACCGCACCCGCCCCGTCTCGGATCGGGGAGAGGGATGGTGCACCAGGAAACCCCGGCGAGAGAGGCCGAAGGCCAATTCATGACCATGACTGATCCGATCGCAGACATGCTCACGCGTCTGCGTAACGCGAACTCGGCGTACCACGACACCGTGACGATGCCGCACAGCAAGATCAAGTCTCACATCGCGGAAATCCTCCAGCAGGAGGGCTTCATCACGGGCTGGAAGGTCGAGGACGCCGAGGTCGGCAAGAACCTCGTCGTCGACCTCAAGTTCGGTCCGAACCGTGAGCGCTCCATCGCGGGCATCAAGCGGATCTCGAAGCCGGGCCTCCGGGTTTACGCGAAGTCCACCAACCTGCCGAAGGTCCTCGGCGGCCTGGGCGTGGCGATCATCTCCACGTCCCACGGTCTCCTGACCGGCCAGCAGGCGCAGAAGAAGGGCGTGGGTGGGGAAGTCCTCGCCTACGTCTGGTAGTCGGGAACGGAGGAATAGCAATGTCGCGAATCGGCAAGCTCCCCATCACGGTTCCCGCCGGCGTGGACGTCACCATCGAGGGCCGCACGGTCACGGTGAAGGGTTCCAAGGGCACCCTGAGCCACACCGTCGCCGCGCCGATCGAGATCGTTAAGGGCGAGGACGGCGTTCTGAACGTCACCCGTCCGAACGACGAGCGTCAGAACAAGGCCCTCCACGGCCTGTCCCGCACGCTGGTGGCCAACATGATCACCGGTGTGACCACGGGGTACGTCAAGGCGCTCGAGATCAGCGGTGTCGGTTACCGCGTGGCCGCGAAGGGCTCCGGCCTGGAGTTCCAGCTCGGCTACAGCCACCCGATCCTGATCGAGGCGCCCGAGGGCATCTCGTTCAAGGTCGAGTCGCCGACCAAGTTCTCGGTCGAGGGCATCGACAAGCAGAAGGTCGGCGAGGTCGCCGCGAACATCCGCAAGCTGCGGAAGCCCGACCCGTACAAGGCCAAGGGCGTCAAGTACGCGGGCGAGGTCATCCGCCGCAAGGTCGGAAAGGCTGGTAAGTAAGCCATGGCATACGGTGTCAAGATCGCCAAGGGCGACGCTTACAAGCGCGCTGCGAAGGCGCGCCGTCACCTGCGCATCCGCAAGCACGTGTCGGGTACGGCGGAGCGTCCGCGCCTCGTCGTGACGCGTTCGAACCGCGGTATCACCGCGCAGGTCATCGATGACCTGAAGGGCCACACCGTGGCGTCGGCGTCCCACCTGGACGCCTCCGTCCGCGGCGGCGAGGGCTCCAAGTCCTCGCAGGCCCAGCAGGTCGGCGCCCTGGTCGCCGAGCGCGCCAAGGCCGCCGGTGTCGAGGCCGTCGTGTTCGACCGTGGTGGCAACAGGTACGCCGGGCGCATTGCCGCTCTGGCTGACGCCGCCCGCGAAGCCGGGCTGAAGTTCTAAGCCCCGGTTCCGGGACTAACGGACGTAACAGAGAGAGGTATTCCAATGGCTGGACCCCAGCGCCGCGGCAGCGGTGCCGGTGGCGGCGAGCGGCGGGACCGGAAGGGCCGCGACGGTGGCGCTGCCGCCGCCGAGAAGACCGCGTACGTTGAGCGCGTAGTCGCGATCAACCGCGTCGCCAAGGTTGTCAAGGGTGGTCGTCGCTTCAGCTTCACCGCGCTCGTCGTGGTGGGTGACGGTGACGGCACCGTGGGTGTCGGTTACGGCAAGGCCAAGGAGGTGCCGGCCGCCATCGCCAAGGGTGTTGAGGAGGCCAAGAAGCACTTCTTCAAGGTCCCCCGTATCCAGGGCACCATCCCCCACCCGATCCAGGGCGAGAAGGCTGCGGGCGTCGTCCTGCTCAAGCCGGCTTCCCCCGGTACCGGTGTGATCGCCGGTGGCCCGGTGCGCGCCGTTCTCGAGTGCGCCGGCGTTCACGACATCCTGTCGAAGTCGCTCGGCTCCGACAACGCGATCAACATCGTGCACGCGACCGTGGAGGCCCTGAAGGGCCTGCAGCGTCCCGAGGAGATCGCGGCTCGCCGTGGTCTGCCGCTCGAGGACGTCGCCCCCGCGGCTCTGCTCCGTGCGCGTGCGGGAGCGGGTGCGTAATGGCTCGCCTCAAGATCACGCAGACGAAGTCGTACATCGGTAGCAAGCAGAACCACCGCGACACGCTGCGTTCGCTCGGGCTCAAGCGCCTGAACGACGTGGTCGTCAAGGAGGACCGCCCCGAGTTCCGCGGAATGGTGCACACCGTCCGCCACCTCGTGACGGTTGAGGAGGTCGACTGATCATGGCGGAGAACAACCCGCTCAAGATCCACAACCTCCGTCCCGCCCCGGGCGCCAAGACCGCCAAGACCCGTGTGGGTCGTGGTGAGGCGTCGAAGGGTAAGACGGCCGGTCGTGGTACCAAGGGCACGAAGGCCCGTTACCAGGTTCCGGAGCGCTTCGAGGGTGGCCAGATGCCCCTCCACATGCGCCTCCCGAAGCTCAAGGGCTTCAAGAACCCGTTCCGCACCGAGTACCAGGTCGTGAACCTGGACAAGCTGGCCGCGCTCTACCCGCAGGGTGGCGAGGTCACGGTGGCCGATCTGGTCGCCAAGGGTGCCGTTCGTAAGAACCAGCTCGTCAAGGTCCTGGGCCAGGGCGAGGTCTCCGTGGCGCTGCAGGTGACGGTCGACGCCGTCTCCGGCTCCGCCAAGGAGAAGATCGCCGCCGCCGGCGGCACCGTCACCGAGCTCGTCTGAGACGACTCGATGGCCTGAACATCCGACCGGGGATGCCTCCCAAAAGGGGCATCCCCGGTTGGTCGTTCCTAGGGGGGCATGGTCGCCGGTAAGGTGGCGTGCACCGTCCATGCTCATGCGGTATAGACCGCAGGGGTCGGGACTGATCCACCCAGTCATTGTCGAATCACAAAACCGTCACCTCTGACGCATAGCGCGGGGGTCGCAGGAGGCACCGTGCTCACCGGCTTCGCCCGGGCGTTCAAGACGCCCGACCTGCGCAAGAAGCTGCTCTTCACGCTGGCGATCATCGTGCTGTACCGCCTCGGGGCCCACATCCCCGTCCCCGGCGTCAGCTACGAGGCCGTCCAGATGTGCGTGGACCAGGCGAGCGAGGGCAACAACAGCCTGTTCGGCCTGGTGAACATGTTCAGTGGCGGCGCACTGCTGCAGATCACCATCTTCGCGCTCGGCATCATGCCGTACATCACGGCGAGCATCATCCTGCAGCTGCTCACCGTCGTGATCCCGCGTCTCGAAGCCCTCAAGAAGGAGGGCCAGAGCGGTACGGCGAAGATCACGCAGTACACCCGCTACCTGACGATCGCGCTCGCGATCCTCCAGGGCACGGGCCTCGTGGCCACCGCCAAGAGCGGCGCCCTCTTCAGCGGCTGCAACGTCGCCGACCAGGTCGTCCCGGACCCGTCGATCTTCACCATCGCCACCATGGTCATCACCATGACCGCGGGCACCGCCATCGTCATGTGGCTCGGTGAGCTCATCACCGACCGCGGCATCGGCAACGGCATGTCGATCCTGATGTTCATCTCGATCGCCGCCGGCTTCCCGGGCGCCCTGTGGGCCATCAAGGAGAGCGGCAAGCTCGCCCAGGGCTGGATCGAGTTCGGCACCGTCATCCTCATCGGCTTCGTGATGGTGGCCCTCGTGGTCTTCGTCGAGCAGGCACAGCGCCGCATCCCGGTGCAGTACGCGAAGCGCATGATCGGCCGCAGGTCGTACGGCGGTACGTCCACTTACATCCCGTTGAAGGTGAACCAGGCAGGTGTGATTCCTGTCATCTTCGCCTCGTCGCTGCTCTACATCCCGGCGCTGATCGCGCAGTTCTCCAACTCCACCGCGGGCTGGAAGACCTGGATCGAAGCCCACTTCGTCAAGGGTGACCACCCCTACTACATCGCGACGTACTTCCTCCTGATCGTGTTCTTCGCCTTCTTCTACGTGGCGATCTCGTTCAACCCCGAGGAAGTCGCGGACAACATGAAGAAGTATGGTGGCTTCATCCCGGGTATCCGGGCTGGTCGACCTACTGCCGAGTACCTGAGCTACGTGCTCAACCGGATCACTTGGCCGGGCTCGCTGTACTTGGGTCTGATCGCTCTTGTGCCGACGATGGCGTTGGCAGGCTTCGGCGGTGCCAATGCCAACTTCCCCTTCGGTGGGACGAGCATCCTCATCATCGTGGGTGTCGGGCTGGAGACCGTGAAGCAGATCGAGAGCCAGCTCCAGCAGCGCAATTACGAAGGGTTCCTCCGCTGATGCGAATCGTCCTCGTCGGACCGCCCGGGGCCGGCAAGGGAACGCAGGCTGCGTTCCTTGCCAAGAACCTGGCCATTCCCCACATCTCCACGGGTGACCTCTTCCGTGCGAACATCTCGCAGGGCACGGAGCTGGGCCTGAAGGCGAAGGGTTACATGGACCGGGGCGAGCTCGTCCCGGACGAGGTGACCATCGGGATGGCCCAGGACCGCATGCAGCAGGCGGACGCCGCGAACGGCTTCCTGCTCGACGGGTTCCCGCGCAACGTGGCTCAGGCCGAGGCCCTGGATGTCGCCCTCAAGGCGGACGGCATGCAGCTGGACGCGGTTCTGGACCTCGAGGTCCCCGAGGACGAGGTCGTGAAGCGGATCGCGGGTCGCCGCATCTGCCGCAACGACTCCTCGCACGTCTTCCACGTCGTGTACAACGCCCCCGAGACCGCGGGCGTCTGCGACACCTGCGGTGGCGAGCTCTACCAGCGCGCGGACGACTCCGAGGAGACCGTCCGCACCCGCCTGGAGGTCTACCACACGCAGACCGAGCCGATCATCGACTACTACCGGGCGCAGAACCTGGTCGTCACGATCTCGGCGCTCGGCAAGGTGGACGAGGTCACGGCGCGCGCGATGGGCGCGCTGAAGAAGTAACCCCACGCTCACGCGATACGGCCGCGGTGCCCCTGACGGGCGCCGCGGCCGTATCGTTGTTCTGTTCCCCGTATTCGATGGAAAGGCCCCGCCGACGATGGTGCAGATCAAGACCCCGGAGCAGATCGCGAAGATGCGTGAGGCGGGGCTGGTCGTCGCCGCCATCCACGCGGCGACGCGCGAGGCGGCCGTGCCGGGCGCCACGACGAAGGACCTGGACGAGGTCGCCCGCAAGGTCATCGCCGACCACGGGGCGAAGTCGAACTTCCTCGGGTACGGCGGCTTCCCCGCGACCATCTGCACCTCGGTCAACGAGGTCGTGGTCCACGGCATCCCCGACGAGAAGACCGTCCTCAAGGACGGCGACATCATCTCGATCGACGCCGGCGCGATCGTCGACGGCTGGCACGGCGACGCGGCGTACACCGCCTTCGTCGGCACCGGTCACGCCCCGGAGCTGATCGAGCTCTCCCGGGTGACCGAGGAGTCGATGTGGGCCGGCATCGCGGCGATGCGGGTGGGCGGGCGCCTGGTCGACATCTCCAAGGCGATCGAGTCGTACATCAAGCGCCAGCCGCGGCCGGCCGTGGGCGACCACAGCCTCGGGAAGTACGGCATCGTCGAGGACTACGGCGGCCACGGCATCGGCACCGAGATGCACATGGACCCGCACCTGCTGAACTACGTCTCCCGCAAGCGCGGCAAGGGCCCGAAGCTGGTCCCCGGCCTCTGCCTGGCGATCGAGCCGATGGTCTCCCTCGGCACCCCGCACACCGAGGTCCTGGCGGACGACTGGACGGTCGTCTCCACCGACGGCACCTGGTCCTCCCACTGGGAGCACAGCGTCGCCCTCACCGAGGAGGGCCCTCTGGTCCTGACCGCCGTCGACGGCGGCAAGGCCAAGCTGGCGGAACTGGGCGTCACGGCGGCGCCGGACCCGCTGGCGTAGGGCCTGTCCCCGCCGGCGTAACGATCTTCAGTGCTGGGCAGGCTCCCCGGATTCGTCTTTTCCAGGGGCCTGGCGTAGACTGATGCGTCGGCTCTCGTGTACCCGTGTGTCCGCACCGGGGAGTGAGAGTCGATCAAGGTAGCCGATTCGAAGGGCGAAGCGTGGCCAAGAAGCAAGGTGCCATCGAGATCGAGGGCACCGTGATCGAGTCCCTGCCGAACGCCATGTTCAAGGTGGAGCTCCAGAACGGTCACAAGGTCCTCGCGCACATCTCCGGCAAGATGCGGATGCACTACATCCGAATCCTCCCGGACGACCGGGTCGTCGTGGAGCTGTCTCCGTACGACCTGACGCGTGGCCGGATCGTCTACCGGTACAAGTAGATCTTGCCCGCACCCCGCCTCCGTGCGCGGGTGGTGGCACTGACCCGGAGAACCTCACATCCCATGAAGGTCAAGCCGAGCGTCAAGAAGATCTGCGACAAGTGCAAGGTGATCCGCCGTCACGGCCGGGTCATGGTCATCTGCGACAACCTGCGCCACAAGCAGCGCCAGGGCTGACGCACGCCGACCGACCTGCAACTTCGCAGTTCTTCGCGCGACGCATAGCAATACGTACATACGCAGAGCCCGTCCGGTCGTGATCCACGGCTGACGGCACCTCCGGCGGGGGCCGGGGACCCGATCTGTACCTCATACGGCAGCCGGGAACGGTTCTGCAGCAGACCCCCGAGAACACAGGAGCCATTGAATGGCACGCGTTTCCGGTGTTGACATCCCGCGCGAAAAGCGTGTGGTGGTCGCACTCACCTACGTCTTCGGCATCGGGCGTACCCGGTCCGAGGAGATCCTCGCCGCGACCGGCGTGAACCCGTCCACCCGTGTCCGCGACCTTGCCGAGGAAGACCTCGTCAAGATCCGCGAGTACGTGGACGCCAACCTCCAGACCGAGGGTGACCTCCGCCGCGAGATCGCCGCCGACATCCGCCGCAAGGTCGAGATCGGCTGCTACCAGGGCCTTCGCCACCGTCGTGGCCTGCCCGTCCGCGGTCAGCGCACCAGCACGAACGCTCGTACCCGCAAGGGCCCGCGTCGCGCCATCGCCGGCAAGAAGAAGCCGGGCAAGAAGTAGTCCTCAGCGGACGCTTGACCACACGGTCTTCGCTGTAGGACCGACCACCTCCCGTAGGAGTTTGACATGCCCCCCAAGGGTCGTCAGGGCGCTGCCAAGAAGGTGCGCCGCAAGGAAAAGAAGAACGTCGCTCACGGCCACGCGCACATCAAGAGCACGTTCAACAACACGATCGTCTCGATCACGGACCCCTCGGGCAACGTGATCTCCTGGGCCTCCGCCGGCCACGTCGGCTTCAAGGGCTCGCGCAAGTCCACCCCCTTCGCCGCGCAGATGGCCGCCGAGTCGGCCGCCCGCCGCGCGCAGGAGCACGGCATGCGCAAGGTCGACGTCTTCGTCAAGGGTCCCGGCTCCGGCCGTGAGACCGCGATCCGCTCCCTCCAGGCCACCGGCCTCGAGGTCGGCTCGATCCAGGACGTCACCCCCACGCCGCACAACGGCTGCCGTCCCCCCAAGCGCCGCCGCGTCTGACGCGTCGCCTGCTTGACCTGGGCTTTCGGGCGGTGCGTCCCCTTCTGGGGACGTACCGCCCGTACCCTTGTAGCCGTAACACCATCGGGCTCCGCCCGGTGACCGTCGGGCGTCAAATAGTGGGCGTCCACGACTGAAGGAATCACAGACATGCTTATCGCTCAGCGTCCTTCGCTGACCGAAGAGGTCGTCGACGAGTTCCGCTCCCGGTTCGTCATCGAGCCGCTGGAGCCGGGCTTCGGCTACACCCTCGGCAACTCGCTCCGCCGCACCCTCCTCTCCTCGATCCCGGGCGCCGCTGTCACCAGCATCCGGATCGACGGCGTCCTGCACGAGTTCACCACCGTGCCGGGTGTCAAGGAGGACGTCACCGACCTCATCCTCAACATCAAGCAGCTGGTCGTCTCCTCGGAGCACGACGAGCCGGTCGTGATGTACCTGCGCAAGCAGGGCCCGGGTCTGGTCACCGCCGCCGACATCGCGCCCCCGGCCGGTGTCGAGGTGCACAACCCCGACCTCGTCCTGGCGACCCTGAACGCCAAGGGCAAGCTGGAGATGGAGCTGACCGTCGAGCGCGGTCGCGGCTACGTCTCCGCCGTCCAGAACAAGCAGGTGGGCCAGGAGATCGGCCGTATCCCGGTCGACTCCATCTACTCGCCGGTTCTCAAGGTCACCTACAAGGTCGAGGCGACCCGAGTCGAGCAGCGCACCGACTTCGACAAGCTCATCGTCGACGTCGAGACCAAGCAGGCCATGCGCCCGCGCGACGCCATGGCGTCCGCCGGCAAGACCCTGGTCGAGCTGTTCGGTCTCGCCCGCGAGCTGAACATCGACGCCGAGGGCATCGACATGGGCCCGTCCCCGACGGACGCCGCCCTGGCCGCCGACCTCGCGCTGCCGATCGAGGAGCTGGAACTCACCGTCCGCTCCTACAACTGCCTCAAGCGCGAGGGCATCCACTCCGTGGGTGAGCTCGTCGCCCGCTCCGAGGCCGACCTCCTCGACATCCGCAACTTCGGTGCGAAGTCGATCGACGAGGTCAAGGCGAAGCTGGCCGGCATGGGCCTCGCGCTCAAGGACAGCCCGCCCGGATTCGACCCGACCGCCGCGGCCGACGCCTTCGGCGCGGACGACGACGCGGACGCCGGGTTCGTCGAGACCGAGCAGTACTGACGGTCACGTTCTTGCTGCGGGTCCGCTTCGGCTGATCGCGCAGTTCCCCGCGCCCCTGACGGGGCGCGGGGTCTCCGACGGGCACTCGCCCGCTCGGACACTGACACCGGTACCTCATACGGCCGGTGCAGATCACAAGGAGAAACACCATGCCGCGTCCCGCGAAGGGTGCCCGCCTCGGCGGTTCCGCCGCTCACGAGAAGCTGCTCCTCGCCAACCTGGCGAAGTCGCTGTTCGAGCACGGCCGCATCACGACGACCGAGGCCAAGGCCCGCCGTCTGCGTCCCGTCGCCGAGCGCCTGATCACCAAGGCGAAGAAGGGCGACATCCACAACCGTCGCCTGGTGCTGCAGACGATCACCGACAAGGGCATCGTCCACACCCTCTTCACCGAGATCGCCCCGCGCTACTCGGAGCGTCCGGGTGGTTACACCCGTATCACCAAGATCGGCAACCGTCGTGGCGACAACGCCCCGATGGCCGTGATCGAGCTGGTCGAGGGCGAGATCGCCAAGAAGGCGACCGTCGCCGAGGCCGAGGCCGCCACCAAGCGCGCCGTCAAGGAGGCCGACGAGGCCGCCGCCGTCGAGGCGACCGAGGACGAGGCGAAGGACGCGTAAGCGTTTTTGCGACGTTTCTCGCGGACGGGCCCGTACCCCCTGGGGTGCGGGCCCGTTCCCGTGTGTCTGAGAGGATTTTCTGGTGAGTGATGACGTGCAGCCCGGGTTCGTACGGGTACGGCTCGACCTTTCGTACGACGGCCGGGACTTCTCCGGGTGGGCCAAGCAGGCCCGCGGGCAGCGGACGGTGCAGGGCGAGATCGAGGACGCCCTGAAGACCGTGACGCGGTCCCCGGAGACGTTCGAGCTGACCGTCGCCGGCCGGACCGACGCCGGGGTGCACGCGCGCGGCCAGGTCGCGCACGTGGACCTGCCGGAGGGGCTGTGGCAGGAGCACCGCGAGAAGCTGCTGCGGCGGCTCGCGGGGCGGCTCCCGCACGACGTCCGGGTGTGGAGCGTCGCCGAGGCCCCCGCGGGCTTCAACGCCCGCTTCTCGGCGATCTGGCGGCGGTACGCCTACCGGGTCACCGACCACCCCGGCGGCGTCGACCCGCTGCTGCGCGGCCACGTCCTGTGGCACGACTGGACGCTCGACATGGACGCCATGAACGAGGCCGCGGCCGCGCTCGTCGGCGAGCACGACTTCGCCGCGTACTGCAAGAAGCGCGAGGGCGCGACGACCATCCGCACCCTCCAGGAGCTGCGCTGGGAGCGGCGGCCCGACGGGATCATGGAGGCCACGGTCAAGGCCGACGCCTTCTGCCACAACATGGTCCGCTCGCTGGTCGGCGCGCTGCTCTTCGTCGGCGACGGGCACCGGCCGGTGGAGTGGCCGGGGAAGGTGCTGGCCGCCGGCGTGCGGGACTCCGCCGTCCACGTCGTGCGCCCGCACGGGCTCACGCTCGAAGAGGTCGGCTACCCGGCCGACGACCAGCTGGCCGCGCGCAGCCGCGAGGCCCGCAACAAGCGGACCCTGCCGGGCGTCGCCGGCTGCTGCTGAGACCCGCCGGAGTGCCGCGCTAGCGCGGCGGGGCCGAGGCGGCCGCCGCCGCCTTCGCCTGGCTCTTGCCGCGGGCGTAGATCTGGTTGAAGACGAAGGTGCCGAGGTCGTCGCTGGCCTGGAAGACCGGCTTGTCCTTGGTGGTGACCTTCTTGCCGTTCGTGAAGCCGGCCTGGGTGAAGTAGGCGTAGCGGCCGACCGAGTTGGCGCGGCGCAGGCAGACGGTGGCGTGGCAGAAGGTGCCGACGCCCTGGCCGGCGAGCGGCGCGATGCCGCCGGTGGCCTGCTTCTTCGCGGCCAGGGCCGCCTTCTCCGAGGGGAAGACGGCCACGCCGACGGTGATCGCCACGCCGTCCTTGACGTAGGTGGCGCGCAGCACGCGCTCGCAGCCGTTCTTCTGCAGGACCGAGCCGAGCCCGCCCGCGGTGACCGAGGCGCAGTTCTTCGTCGCCGAGGTCGCGCCCTTCTTGTACGGGCGGCCGAACATCGTGAGCTTGGTGCCCGGGTAGAGGCCCTCGGCGGTCAGCGGCGCGGTGTCCTTCTTCGGGTCGGTGATGTAGTCCTTCGGGTCCGGCGGGGGCGGCGGGGCCACGGAGGAGAAGGTCGGCGCGGGGGTGGGGGAGGCCGTCGCGGTGACGGAGCCCGTGGGGGTCGGGTCGCCGTTCTTGGCCTCGTCGTTCTTCTTGTTCGTGGCGACGACGGCGGTCGCGACGAGGGCGCCGACGGCGAGCGTGGCGACGACGCCGCCGGCGATCAGCAGCCTGCGCTTGCGGCGGCTGCCGGCCTCGGAGGCGGCCGCGAGGGCGCCCCAGTCAGGGGTGCCGTCGCCGTGCCCGCCCTGCCCGCCCGGTCCGCCCGCGAAGGGGTCCTGCGGCGGCGGGTAGCCGTACCCGTGCTGCGGCGGCTGCTGCTGTCCGTACGGCGGTCCCGGCTGCTGCGGGTACCCGTACCCCTGCGGCTGTCCGTACCCCTGCTGTCCCTGCTGCCCCTGCTGCTGCGGCTCCTGCGGCCACTGCGGTCCCCCAAAGCTCATGCCGCGCATCCTAAACCGCTTGGGAGAAGCGGGCGCGGGCGGTGACAATGCACCTCATGGGACATGTCGAGGCCGCACATCTGGAGTACTACCTTCCCGACGGGAGGGTCCTGCTCGGGGACGCCTCCTTCCGCGTGGGGGAGGGGGCGGTCGTCGCGCTCGTCGGAGCGAACGGCGCCGGCAAGACCACCCTCCTGCGGATGATCGCGGGGGACCTCCAGCCGCACGGCGGCTCCGTCACCGTCAGCGGCGGGCTCGGCGTGATGCCGCAGTTCATCGGCTCGGTGCGGGACGAGTCCACCGTCCGCGACCTGCTCGTCTCCGTGGCGCACCCGCGGATCCGGGAGGCGGCGAAGGCCGTCGACGAGGCCGAGCACCTGATCATGACCGTCGACGACGAGGCCGCGCAGATGAAGTACGCGCAGGCCCTCGCCGACTGGGCCGAGGTGCAGGGCTACGAAGCCGAGACGCTGTGGGACATCTGCACGACGGCCGCGCTCGGCGTGCCGTACGACAAGGCGCAGTTCCGGCAGGTGCGGACGCTCTCCGGCGGTGAGCAGAAGCGGCTGGTCCTGGAGTCGCTGCTGCGCGGCACCGACGAGGTGCTGCTCCTCGACGAGCCGGACAACTACCTGGACGTGCCGGGCAAGCGGTGGCTGGAGGAGCGGCTGCGGGAGACGCGGAAGACCGTGCTCTTCATCTCCCACGACCGGGAGCTGCTCTCCCGGGCCGCGCAGAAGATCATCGCGGTGGAGCCCGGCGCGGCCGGCTCCGACGTGTGGGTGCACGGCGGCGGCTTCGACACCTTCCACGAGGCGCGGCGCGAGCGGTTCGCCCGCTTCGAGGAGCTGAAGCGGCGCTGGGAGGAGAAGCACGCGCAGCTGAAGAAGCTGGTCGTCACGCTGCGGCAGGCGGCCGCGGTCAGCCACGAGCTGGCCTCCCGGTACGCGGCCGCCCAGACCCGGCTGCGGAAGTTCGAGGAGGCGGGTCCGCCGCCGGAGCCGCCGCGCGAGCAGGACATCCGGATGCGGCTGCGCGGCGGCCGTACCGGCGTTCGCGCCGTGACCTGCGAGAACCTTGAGCTCACCGGTCTGATGAAGCCCTTCTCGCTGGAGATCTTCTACGGGGAGCGGGTCGCCGTCCTCGGCTCGAACGGCTCCGGCAAGTCGCACTTCCTGCGGCTGCTCGCCGGCGACGCGTCGGTGGCGCACACGGGCCTGTGGAAGCTGGGCGCGCGGGTCGTCCCCGGGCACTTCGCGCAGACCCACGCCCACCCCGAGCTCGCCGGGCGCCCGCTCGTCGACATCCTGTGGACGGAGCACGCCAAGGACCGGGGCGCGGCGATGTCGATGCTGCGGCGGTACGAGCTGGAGCGCCAGGGCGACCAGCCCTTCGACAAGCTCTCCGGCGGCCAGCAGGCCCGCTTCCAGATCCTCCTCCTGGAGCTGGCCGGCACCACCGCGCTGCTCCTGGACGAGCCGACGGACAACCTGGACCTGGAGTCGGCGGAGGCCCTCCAGGACGGCCTGGAGTCGTACGAGGGCACGGTCCTGGCCGTCACCCACGACCGCTGGTTCGCCAAGAGCTTCGACCGCTACCTGGTCTTCGGCTCCGACGGCGTCGTACGGGAGTCGACCGAGCCGGTGTGGGACGAGCGGCGGGTCGAGCGGGCGCGGTGACCTGGGGGGTCTCGGCATTTTGACCCGTCGGGGGTGGCGCGGGTACTGTTGCGGTTTGTTATGCGTATTGGCTTCGTCGTTCTCGTACGAAGAGGCCTTGCGCAGGTTCCCTGGAGCAGTTACCAGTGGCTCGCATACGGGCGATGACCCGGCAGTGCAGGCCCCAGCTGCATGATCGCTTCAGGTGTGTCTGGACTCCATCCACTGAAGAAGCGAAGGCTACGAAGTGCGTACGTACAGCCCCAAGCCCGGCGATGTCACTCGCCAGTGGCACATCATCGACGCGCAGGACATCGTCCTGGGTCGTCTGGCCACGACGGCTGCGAACCTCCTGCGAGGCAAGCACAAGCCGGTCTACGCCCCGCACATGGACATGGGCGACTTCGTCATCATCATCAACGCTGACAAGGTCCACCTGTCCGGCAACAAGAAGACCCAGAAGATGGCGTACCGCCACTCCGGCTTCCCGGGTGGTCTGCGCTCGGTCCGTTACGACGAGCTGCTCGACAAGAACCCCGAGAAGGCCGTCGAGAAGGCCATCAAGGGCATGATCCCGAAGAACACCCTGGGCCGCCAGATGCTCTCGAAGCTGAAGGTCTACGCGGGCGAGAACCACCCGCACGCTGCCCAGCAGCCTGTTCCGTACGAGATCACCCAGGTCGCGCAGTAATTCCGGCCACACCCCCTAAGAACGAAAGAAATCTGAGGAGCATCGTGGCCGAGACCACCCCCGAGACCCCCGTCGACGAGTTCGAGGGCGTCGAGGAGTACACCACCGAGACCGAGATCGTCGAGGGTGACTACACCTCCGAGTCCCTCGCGTCCCGCTTCGGCGACCCGCAGCCGGCCGCCGGCCTGGGCCGTCGCAAGAACGCCATCGCCCGCGTCCGGATCGTCCCGGGCACCGGCAAGTGGAAGATCAACGGGCGTACGCTCGAGGACTACTTCCCGAACAAGGTCCACCAGCAGGAAGTCAACGAGCCCTTCAAGGTGCTCGAGCTCGACAACCGCTACGACGTCATCGCCCGCATCGCGGGTGGCGGTGTCTCCGGCCAGGCCGGCGCCCTGCGTCTCGGTGTCGCCCGTGCCCTGAACGAGGCCGACGTCGAGAACAACCGCCCGGCGCTGAAGAAGGCCGGCTTCCTCTCCCGTGACGACCGCGCGGTCGAGCGGAAGAAGGCCGGTCTCAAGAAGGCCCGTAAGGCTCCGCAGTACAGCAAGCGTTAATCGCCTGCCGCACTGCTTGTACGTACGCCCCGGCGCACTGCGCGTGCCGTCGGGGCGTACGTTTTTTCTTAACCTTTTTCACCTTCCAGTCTTTGGGCACGCATTTTCGGAGGACAGCTGTGGGACGACTCTTCGGCACCGATGGCGTACGCGGCGTAGCCAATGCCGACCTGACGGCGGAGCTCGCGCTCGGCCTGTCGGTCGCGGCGGCGCACGTGCTCGCCGAAGCGGGGACCTTCGAGGGCCATCGGCCGACGGCCGTGGTCGGACGGGACCCGCGGGCGTCCGGAGAGTTCCTCGAGGCCGCGGTCGTCGCCGGTCTCGCCAGCGCCGGTGTCGACGTGCTGCGCGTCGGCGTCCTGCCGACCCCGGCCGTCGCCCACCTCACCGGCGTCCTCGGCGCCGACCTCGGCGTGATGCTCTCCGCCAGCCACAACGCCATGCCCGACAACGGCATCAAGTTCTTCGCCCGCGGCGGCCACAAGCTGGCCGACGACCTGGAGGACAAGATCGAGGGCGTCTACGAGGAGCACCGCACCGGCGCCCCGTGGGACCGCCCGACCGGTGCCGGCGTCGGCCGCGTCCGCGACTACACCGAGGGCTTCGAGACCTACGTCGCCCACCTCCTCGGCGTGCTGCCCAACCGCCTCGACGGCCTGAAGATCGTCCTCGACGAGGCCCACGGCGCCGCCGCCCGCGTCTCGCCCGAGGCCTTCACCCGCGCCGGCGCCCAGGTCGTCACCATCGGCGCCGCCCCCGACGGCCTCAACATCAACGACGGCTGCGGCTCCACCCACCTGGAGCTGCTCAAGGCCGCCGTCGTCGAGCACGGCGCCGACCTCGGCATCGCCCACGACGGCGACGCCGACCGCTGCCTCGCCGTCGACCACACCGGCGCGGAGGTGGACGGCGACCAGATCCTCGCCGTGCTCTCCCTCGCCATGCGCGAGGCCGGCACCCTGCGCGGCGACACCGTCGTCGCCACGGTCATGTCCAACCTGGGCTTCAAGCTCGCCATGGAGCGCGAGGGCCTCACCCTCGTCCAGACCGCGGTCGGCGACCGCTACGTCCTGGAGTCCATGAAGGAGCACGGCTACGCCCTCGGCGGCGAGCAGTCCGGGCACGTCATCGTGCTCGACCACGCCACCACCGGCGACGGCACCCTCACCGGCCTCATGCTGGCCGCCCGGGTCGCCGCCACCGGCAAGTCCCTCGCCGAGCTGGCCTCCGTCATGGAGCGGCTGCCGCAGATCCTGATCAACGTCAAGGACGTCGACAAGTCCCGCGTCGCCACCTCCGGCGAACTCGCCGCCGCCGTCACCGACGCCGAGCGCGAGCTGGGCACCACCGGCCGCGTGCTGCTCCGCTCCTCCGGCACCGAGCCGCTGGTCCGCGTCATGGTGGAGGCCGCCGACATCGAGCAGGCCCGCTCGGTCGCGCAGCGCCTCGCCGACGTCGTGAAGTCCGCGCTGGGCTAGCCGCCCCCGATCGGTACGGAAAGGGCCCCCCGCACTCCGGTGCGCGGGGCCCTTTCCCGTACGGCCCGGCTCAGCCCCTCCGCAGGCGGCGCCGCAGCTTGCCGCGCTGGGTCCGCCACAGCCGCTTCTGCAGGGCGAGCGTCGCGGTGCCCGACACCATGAGCGCCACCAGATTGAGCAGCAGCTGCTGGATCGACCCCCACATCTGGCCGACCTCGCCGTAGCTGAGGGCCACCGCCGCGTTCGCGGCGGCCGGCACGGTCGTCACCGAGATGGCCACGCCCACCAGGGCGCCCGACTTGGACGAGGTCAGCGAGAGCGTGCCGGCCGCGCCCGCCAGCAGTGCCACCACCAGCGAGAACGGGTCGGGCTGCCAGATGAAGCTGGTCTGCGGCCGCTGCCCGTCCAGCATCTCCCTGCTGAACAGGCCCAGCAGGTCCATGAGCAGACTGAACAAGGTCGTCACCGCGATCGCCGCCACGAAGCCGATCAGCAGCGCGATCAGGGAGCGGGCCGCCAGCCGCGGAGCCCGCTGCACGATCGCCGTGCACACCCCGGCGATCGGGCCGAACTCCGGGCCGACCGCCATGGCGCCCACGATGAGGATCGCGTTGTCCAGGACCACACCGCAGGCGGCGATCATCGTCGCGAGCAGCATGAACGAGAGGTACGTGACGGAGAGCGTCGACTCCTCGTGGGTGGCCTCCGCCAGCTGCTCCCAGATCACCGCGTCCGCGCCCTCGCCGGGAGCGTCGTACTCGGCCCTGTCCGCCCGCTCCGACAGCGACAGGTCGATGTTCTCGACCGCGATCGAACCGTCCTGATCCAGTTTCAGATCGCGCAGCCCGTGCAGGAGTTCGTCCCCCGCCTCGCGGGCCACGTCGCACATCACCACGTCGCCTGCGGGGTCCCGGGCCGCCCCGGGCAGCACCACCACATGGGTGGTGCCCACCGTCGACGCGATCAGTTCCGTGACCGCCTCCGT
The DNA here is from genome assembly GCF_040653375.1 of Streptomyces sp. NPDC047974. Classification (NCBI taxonomy): domain Bacteria; kingdom Bacillati; phylum Actinomycetota; class Actinomycetes; order Kitasatosporales; family Streptomycetaceae; genus Streptomyces; species Streptomyces sp. NPDC047974. The sequence goes on along the minus strand of NZ_JBEZNU010000015.1, from coordinate 176,789 downwards.
GCGGTCCTGGGGCACGATCATCCGCAGATGCAACATCCCCCGAGCTTACGGAGGTCAGAGCTTGCGGAGGCTCAGGCGCTGCACCTTGTGGTCCGGGCCCTTGCGCAGCACGAGCGTCGCCCGGCCGCGCGTCGGTGCCACGTTCTCCAGGAGGTTCACCTTGTTGACGGTCCGCCACATCGTGCGGGCGTAGTCCAGGGCCTCCTCCTCGGAGACCTGCGTCCAGCGGCGGAAGTACGAGGACGGGTCCTGGAACGCGGTCTCGCGCAGCTTCCGGAAGCGGTTGAGGTACCAGCCCTCGATGTCCTCCGCGCGGGCGTCCACGTACACGGAGAAGTCGAAGTAGTCGGCGAGGCCGACCCGGGTCCGCCCGTCCTTGCCGGGCAGCGCCGGCTGGAGGACGTTCAGCCCCTCGACGATGAGGATGTCCGGGCGGCTCACCACGAGCCGCTCGCCCGGCACCCGGTCGTAGATGAGGTGCGAGTAGACGGGCGCGGTGACCTCGTCCTTGCCCGCCTTCACGTCGGCGACGAAGCGGGTCAGCGCCCGCCGGTCGTACGACTCGGGGAAGCCCTTCCGGGACATCAGCCCGCGCGCCTTCAGCTCCTCCATCGGGTAGAGGAACCCGTCGGTGGTGATCCGCTGCACCCGGGGATGCTCGGGCCACCGCGCGAGCAGCGCTTCGAGGAGGCGCGCCACGGTCGACTTGCCGACCGCGACCGACCCGGCGACCCCTATGACGAAGGGCGTGCCGCGCTGCTCCGCCTTCTCCCCGAGGAAGGTGTTCAGCGCCCCGCGGAGGCCGCTGGTGGCCTGCACGTAGAGGTTGAGCAGCCGCGACAGCGGCAGGTACACGTCCCGCACCTCGTCGAGGTCGATGACGTCGCCGAGCCCCTGGAGCCGCTCGACCTCGTCGGCGGTGAGCGGCAGCGGCGTCTTGTCGCGCAGCGCGCTCCACTCGGCCCGTGTGAGGTCGACGTACGGAGTCGGCTCGGGGGCCCGACGGCTCCCCCCGGTCCCGGTCCCGGCTCCGTTGCCGTTGCCGTTGGCGTTGGCGCTTCGTGGCGGCGAAGTGATCACCCGCCCATTGTCCCGGGTCCACGCGGGGCGTGGGGGGTGGGGTGGGTCACGTGGCGCGCCGCCGTCGGCGGAGGCCCGCGACTCCGTGCGGGGGTCCGGGCCGGGGACCGGGTTCGGCCGTAGGCTGCCGTCATGTGCGGAATCGTGGGATACGTCGGTGGGCAGTCGGCGCTCGATGTGGTCGTCGCGGGGCTGAAGAGGCTGGAGTACCGGGGGTACGACTCGGCCGGGGTCGCCGTCCTGGCGGACGGGGGGCTCGCCGCGGCCAAGAAGGCCGGGAAGCTCGTCAATCTGGAGAAGGAGCTGGTCGACCGGCCGCTGGCCGGGGGATCGGTGGGGATCGGGCACACCCGGTGGGCGACCCACGGCGGGCCGACGGACGCCAACGCGCACCCGCACCTCGACAACGCGGGGCGGGTCGCCGTCGTGCACAACGGGATCATCGAGAACTTCGCGGCGCTGCGCGAGGAGTTGGCGGAGCGGGGGCACGAGCTGCTCTCCGAGACCGACACCGAGGTCGTCGCCCATCTGCTGGCCGAGGAGTTCTCGTCCGTCGGCGACCTGGCCGAGGCGATGCGGCTGGTCTGCCGGCGGCTCGACGGGGCCTTCACGCTGGTCGCCGTCCACGCCGACCAGCCCGACGTGGTCGTCGGCGCGCGGCGGAACTCGCCGCTGGTCGTCGGCGTGGGGGAGGGGGAGAACTTCCTCGCCTCCGACGTCTCCGCCTTCATCGCGCACACCCGGTCCGCCATCGAGCTCGGACAGGACCAGGTCGTCGAGCTGAGCCGGGACGGGGTCACCGTCACCGACTTCGAGGGCGCGCCGGCCGACGTCCGGGCCTTCCACGTCGACTGGGACGCCTCCGCCGCCGAGAAGGGCGGCTACGACCACTTCATGCTCAAGGAGATCGCCGAGCAGCCGAAGGCGGTCGCCGACACCCTCCTCGGGCGGATCGACGCGAACGGGCGGCTGACCCTCGACGAGGTGCGGATCCCCGACGCGGTGCTCCGCGAGGCCGACAAGGTCGTCATCGTCGCCTGCGGCACCGCCTTCCACGCCGGGCTGATCGCCAAGTACGCCATCGAGCACTGGACCCGCATCCCCTGCGAGGTGGAGCTGGCCAGCGAGTTCCGCTACCGGGACCCGATCCTCGGGCAGCGGACGCTCGTCATCGCCGTCTCGCAGTCCGGCGAGACCATGGACACCCTGATGGCGCTGCGGCACGCCCGGGAGCAGGGCGCCAAGGTCCTCGCGGTCTGCAACACCAACGGCTCGACCATCCCCCGCGAGTCCGACGCCGTGCTCTACACGCACGCCGGGCCCGAGGTCGCCGTGGCGTCGACGAAGGCCTTCCTCACGCAGCTCGTCGCCTGCTATCTGCTCGCCCTCTACCTGGGGCAGGTGCGCGGCACCAAGTGGGGCGACGAGATCCGGGACGTGGTCCGCGAGCTGGCGCGGATCGGCGAGGAGGTCGAGCGGGTCCTGGAGACCATGGAGCCCGTACGGGCCCTCGCCCGCTCCCTCGCCCACAAGGACACGATCCTCTTCCTCGGCCGGCACGTCGGCTACCCGGTGGCCCTCGAAGGCGCGCTGAAGCTGAAGGAGCTGGCGTACATGCACGCCGAGGGCTTCGCGGCGGGCGAGCTGAAGCACGGGCCGATCGCCCTGATCGAGGAGGACCTGCCGGTCGTCGTCGTGGTGCCCTCGCCCAAGGGGCGCTCGGTCCTCCACGACAAGATCGTCTCCAATATCCAGGAGATCCGGGCCCGTGGCGCCCGGACGATCGTGATCGCGGAGGAGGGGGACGAGGCCGTCGTCCCCTTCGCCGACCACCTCGTCCGCGTCCCCGCCACGCCCACGCTGCTCCAGCCGCTCGTCTCGACGGTGCCGCTCCAGGTCTTCGCCTGCGAGCTGGCCACCGCCCGGGGCAACGAGGTGGACCAGCCGCGCAACCTGGCCAAGTCCGTGACGGTGGAGTGAGGAGAGAAATGATCATCGGGGTGGGGATCGACGTGGCGGAGATCGACCGCTTCGCCGCGTCGCTCGAACGGACGCCGGCGCTGGTGGAGCGGCTCTTCGTGCGCGAGGAGCTGCTGCTGCCGAGCGGGGAGCGCCGGGGCCCGGCCTCCCTGGCGGTGCGCTTCGCCGCGAAGGAGGCCCTGGCCAAGGCGCTCGGCGCGCCCGGGAACCTGCGTTGGACGGACGCCGAGGTGTACGCCGAGTCCACCGGCCAGCCCCGGCTGCGGGTGCGCGGCACGGTGGCGGCCCGCGCGGCCGAGCTGGGCGTGAAGCACTGGCACATCTCGCTGAGCCATGACGCCGGGGTCGCCTCGGCGGTGGTGATCGCCGAGGGCTGAGCCGTCCGCGTACGGGAGCGGGGCCCGGCCGCGAGGAGGCGGTGCCGGGCCCCGTACCCTGCCGCACGCGGCTGCCAGGGCCGGCGTCGGATGCGAGTGCCGCGTGCGGGGTCGGTGTCCGCCCCGCCCGTGAGTCGTCAGCGGGCGGGTTCCTCCTCGGCGCGCTGCCGGCGCCTGGCCAGGGCGATCGCGGTGCCGCCCAGGGCGGCGAAGCCCGCTGCCGCGAGGGCGAGGGAGAGGGGGGTGCCGCCGCCGGTGGAGGCGAGGGCGGAGCCGGGTGACGAGGCGGCGACTGTCGTCGTGCCGGCCGACCCGCTGACGACGGTCGTCGTGCCGGGGGCCGTGCCGGGGGGCGCGTCCGTTCCCGTTCCCGTGTCCGTGTGCGTTCCCGTGTCCGTGTCCGTGGGATCCGGTACGGGTGTTGGGGGCGTGGTCGCGGTGTCGGCCGGGGTGTCCGTCGGGGTCGGTTCCGTCGTGCCCGTCGCCGTGGGGGTCGGGGAGGCCGTGGGCTCTCCGGTGGGTTCGCCCGTCGGCTCGCCGGTCGGCGTCGGAGTGGGGGTCGGCGTCTGCGTCGGCTCCGGAGTCCCCGTGGGTTCCGGGGTCGGGGTCGGGGTCGGGTCGACCGGGGCTCTGCGGACCGTCTGGGTGACCGCGCCTCCCGCCACCGTGTAGAGCGTGTGGGTCTCCGTGTCCAGGGCGAGGGCGGCGGGGCGTTCGCCCGTCGGGACGGTCTCCGTGACCTCGGCCTTCGCCGGGTCGACGACCGCGACCGACGAGGTGCCGGTCTGCGCCGCGTAGAGGGTGGCGGTGCCGGGGTCGTACGCGAGGGCCTTCGGGTTGCCGGGGACCGGGAGGGTGCCGGTGACACGCTCCGCCGCGAGGTCGACGACCGAGACCGTGCCGGCCGCGAGGTTGGCGACGTAGCCGGTGCGGGTGGTCGGGTCGACGGTGACGCCCATGGAGCCGAGTGCGGTGGCGCCGAGGCTGACGCTGCCGGTGAGGCGGCCGGTGGTGCCGTCGACCGCGTTGAGGACGTTCCGGTAGACGACCGTGCCGTTCTCGACGGCGCCGCCGACGTACGTGGCGTACCCGGTGTGGTGCGTGGTGTCCACGGCGAGTCCGGCCGGGTGGAAGGGGAGGACGACCGGGTCCCCGACGGGCGTGCCGGTCGTCGTGGAGTAGACCGTCACCGATTTCGCCGCCTGGTCGCCGACGTACAGCCGGCCCTGGGCGGGGTCGGCGGCGAGGAGGGTGACGCTGCCGGTGACCGGGATGCGGTCGTCGGCGAGGGTGCCGGTGGCCGGGTCGTAGGCGGCGATCCGGGTGGAGAGGCCGAGGTGGAGCGTGCCGCCCGGACCGAGCGCGAGGACGGTCGCCGGGGCGGGCAGCGGCACCGGGTCGCCGACGGCGGCTCCGGTGGCCGTGTCGTACACGGTGAGGTGGTGCGCGGTGCCGTCGCTGCTGCTCACGTAGAGGCGGTCGGCGACCGGGTCGACCTCGGCGTCGAGGGCGGCTCCCGTCGGCGGGGCGATCGTGCGGAGCGTCTCGTGGTGCGGGCCGGCGGGTGCCGGGGCCGGGGCCGCCGCCGCGCCCGTGAGGGCGAGCGCGGCGGCGGCCGTCAGAAGGGCTGTCCTCACTGGAAGGTCACCGGGACGTAGACGTCGTACTTGCGGTCCGAGCTGTCGAAGTGGTCGGCGCGGGTGACGATCGCGCACTTCACGCCCGCCTGGCCGCAGGTGACGGTGTCGGAGATCTTCGCCTTGACGTGGATCTGGACGGAGAAGGAGCCGAGGCCGCCGGACTCGGTGAACGGGGAGGAGTTGGACGGGGACATCCAGTACCAGTCGCTGTTCACCCAGTGGGAGGCGCCGGTGGTGCCGGTCTCGTCCTGGCCGCCGAGGCAGGGGGTCGGCTTGCTGTTCCAGGTGGCCGGGTCGGCCGTGTTCACCCCCGCCGGTACGACGCACAGGCCGACGTAGACGCCCTGGTCCGGGTTGTAGCCGGAGCCGGTGACCGTGACGTTGGCGCCGGTGGCCGCGGCGGTGCCCGGGGCGGTGAGGGAGAGGGAGTAGCTGCGGGTGCCGTCGGTGACGGTGCGGCCGGCGGTGGCGGCCGAGGCGGAGGAGGCGAGGCCGAGGGTGAGGGCGCTCGCGGAGGCGAGCGCGAGGGCGGAGGTGAGGGCGGTACGGGTGCGGGTGCGCATGGCGAAGCCGGCCTTCCGAGGCGGAGTTGGTTAGGTAAGGCAAACCTAAGTTGGATGATGAGGGGGCGTCAACCCGCCTCTTGCGGACGGCGCTTGACCGCTCCTCCTCGGCCCCGCCCCCGGCCCGCCGCCCGGCCCGCCGCGCGGCGCTCCGCTCCGCAGTTCCTCCGGCGGTCGTCCCGCACCTGGGGCAGACTGCTCCCCATGCGTACCGCTCACCACGTGGAGACCGTCCGGGCCGCCGAGGCCGAGCTGATGGCAGGACTGCCCGAGGGCGCCCTGATGCAGCGGGCCGCCGCCGGACTCGCCGCCGCCTGCTGCTCGCTGCTCGGCAAGGGCCGGGTGTACGGGTCCCGGGTCGTCCTCCTGGTCGGCAGCGGGGACAACGGCGGCGACGCCCTCTACGCCGGCGCCCGGCTCGCCCGGCGCGGCGCCGGGGTCACCGCCGTGCTGCTCGGCGCCCGCGCCCACGGCGCCGGACTCGCCGCGCTGCGGGCGGCCGGCGGACGCGTCACCGAGGACCCGTACGAGGCGCTGGCCGCCGCCGACCTCGTCCTCGACGGCATCACCGGCATCGGCGGGCTCGGCGGACTGCGCCCCGATGCCGTGCCCGTCGCCCGCGCCGCGCGCGGCTCCGACGCGGTCGTCGTCGCCGTCGACCTGCCCAGCGGCGTCGACGCCGACACCGGCGAGGTCGCCGGCGAGGCCCTGCCCGCCGACGTGACCGTCACCTTCGGCACCTACAAGACGGGGCTGCTCGTCGACCCGGCGCGGGAGTACGCGGGCGCGCTGCGGCTCGTGGACATCGGGCTCGCCGCCACCCTCCCCTCCGTGCCCGCCGCCGAGGCGCTCCAGCACCAGGACGTGGCCCGGCTGCTGCCCGCGCCCGGCGCGGCGAGCGACAAGTACCGGCGGGGCGTCCTCGGCGTCGTCGCCGGTTCCTCCCGCTACCCCGGCGCGGCCGTCCTCACCGTCGCGGGCGCCCTGCGCGGCGGCGCGGGGGCCGTGCGGTACGTGGGCCCCGCCCGCGAGGCGGTGATCGCCGCCCACCCGGAGACCCTGGTGCACGCGGGGCCGCCGGAGAAGGCCGGCCGCGTCCAGGCCTGGGTCGTCGGGCCCGGCCTCGGCGACGGGCCCGGCACGGAGGTCGCCGTCGCCGAGGTCCTCGCCTCGGAGGTGCCGGTCCTCGTCGACGCCGACGGACTGCGCGGCCTCGACCCCGACGCCGTACGGGAGCGGTCCGCGCCCACCCTGCTCACCCCGCACGCCGGCGAGGCGGCGGCGCTGCTCGGCACCGACCGGGCGGACGTGGAGGCGCGGAGGCTCGCCGCCGTCCGCGAGCTCGCCGACCGGTACGGCGCCACCGTCCTCCTCAAGGGCTCCACCACCCTGGTCGCCGGGCCCGGCGGCACCGGCCCCGTGCGGATCAACCCGACCGGCACCCCGTGGCTCGCCACCGCCGGCTCCGGCGACGTCCTCGCCGGCCTGGCCGGCTCCCTCCTCGCCGCCGGACTCCACGCCGTGGACGCCGCCTCCTGCGCGGCCTACCTGCACGGACTCGCCGCCCGGCGGGCCACCGGCCGGGGCGGGCCGGTCACCGCGACCGAGGTCGCCGACGCCCTGTCCGGCGCCTGGCAGGACGTGCGGGAACCGTAGGACGCGCCGCCGGTCGGCCCAACCGCGTTGCGCCGGGTGGGGGGCAGCGCGCGCCGGGCCGGACGCGGGCGGTTCGGATGGACGGGTGATCAGACGGAGACACCGCATCCTGCCGCCCCTGCTCGCCGCCGCACTCCTGGGCGGTGGCGCACCCGCGTCCGCGTCCGCACCCGCACCCGCGTCCGCGTCCGCACCCGCACCCGCACCCGCGTCCGCACCCGCGTCCGCCCCCGCGCACGCGTCCGCCCCCGAGCAAGGGGTGGAGCCCGACCCCGCCGCCGAGGTCCTCGTCCCCGGCATCGCGGGCGCCGGACGCCCCGAGTACCCCATGGACACCCCCGACCAGGTCCTCCCGCCGACCGCCCCCGACGGCGAGATCCCCGTCCCCGTGCCGGAGGAGGAGGTCGACGAACTCGTCGAGTACCTCCCGCGCAACGCCGTCAAGGCCGCCTGCACCTCCCGGTCCGGGATGTACCAGCGGCAGGTCGAGCGGCTGCTGGGGCTCAAGGTCGACGGGAAGCAGTCCGCCGCCGACTGCAAGGCCGTCCGCGCCTTCCAGACCAAGCAGAAGATCAAGCCCGCCAACGGCTACGCCGGGCCCGTCACCTGGGCCCGCGCCGAACTCCTCGCCGCGCGGAAGAACCCCAACGCCGCCGGGAAGTGCCCCGTCCGCTCCTACCCGGTCGCCTGCGTCGACCTGAACCGCGAGCTGATGTGGGTGCAGAAGGGCAGGAAGGTCACCTACGCCGTGGTCAACATCCGCAGCGGCCGGGCCGGATACCGCACCCGCACCGGCTGGCACTCCGTCTACTGGCGCCACAAGGACCACTGGTCGTCCATCTACGACACGCCGATGCCGTTCTCCCAGTTCTTCGACGGCGGCCAGGCCTTCCACGGCGTCTACGGGGCCATCGCCACCCCCACCGGAAGCCGCGGTTGTGTGAACCTGACCTACAAGAACGCGGAGAAGCTGTGGTCGGTCCTCCGCAAGGGTGACCGGGTCTACATCTGGGGCAAGCGGCCGGGGCTGTGACCACCTGAGAGACTGGGCGCGATGAGTGAGACAGCACCGCCGCCCCGCCGAGCCCGCGCCGAGATCGACCTCGGGGCGCTGCGCGCCAACGTCCGCGCGCTGCGCGCCCGCGTCGCCCCCCACGTCCGGATCATGGCCGTGGTCAAGGCCGACGCGTACGGTCACGGCGCCGTGCGCTGCGCCCGCGCCGCCCTCGACGCGGGCGCGGAGTGGCTCGGCACGGCCACCCCGCAGGAGGCGCTCGCGCTGCGCGCCGCCGGGATCACCGGCGTCCCGGTCATGTGCTGGCTGTGGACGCCCGGCGACCCGTGGGACGCCGGCATCGAGGCCGGGCTCGACATGGCGGTGAGCGGCCGGTGGGCCCTCGACGAGGTCACCGCCGCCGCCCGCCGCACCGGCGGCACGGCCCGCATCCAGCTCAAGGCCGACACCGGCCTCGGCCGCAACGGCTGCCAGCCCGCCGACTGGCCGGAGCTCGTCGCCGAGGCCCTGAAGGCCGAGAAGGAGGGGCTGGTCAAGGTCACCGGCCTCTGGTCCCACTTCGCCTGCGCGGACGAGCCCGGGCATCCGTCGATCGCCGCCCAGCTCGACGTCTTCCGCTCGATGCTCGACTACGCGGAGAAGGCCGGGATCGAGCCCGAGGTCCGGCACATCGCCAACTCGCCGGCCACCCTCACCCTCCCCGAGGCCCACTTCGACCTGGTCCGCCCGGGCATCGCGATGTACGGCGTCTCGCCCGCGCCCGAGCTGGGCACCTCCGCCGAGCTCGGCCTGCGCCCGGTGATGTCGCTGAAGGCGAGCGTCGCCCTGGTCAAGGACGTGCCGTCCGGCCACGGCGTCTCCTACGGCCACCACTACGTCACCGCCGGCGAGACCACCCTCGGCCTGGTCCCCGTGGGGTACGCCGACGGCGTCCCCCGGCACGCCTCGGGCCGCGGCCCGGTCCTCGTCGGCGGCAAGGTCCGCACGGTCGCCGGGCGGGTCGCCATGGACCAGTTCGTGGTCGACCTCGGCGGCGACCGGCCCGCGCCCGGCACCGAGGCCGTCCTCTTCGGCTCCGGCGAGCACGGCGAGCCGACGGCCCAGGACTGGGCGGAGGCCGCCGGCACCATCGCGTACGAGATCGTCACCCGGATCGGCGCGCGCGTGCCGCGCGTGTACGTCGGGGAGTAGCCGGCCGTGGGGGAGTCGGGCGGGGGCTGGCGGCGCGCCGGGATCGCGGGCGCGGCGATAGGCGTGCTCGCGGCCGGTGCGGCGGCGGGCGTCGCCGTCGAACGGCTGACCGTGAGCCGCTCGGTACGCCGCAAGGCCCGGCTCGCCCTGGACGCCACCGGCCCGTACGGCACCCTGCGCGGCACCCCGGGCCGGGCGCTCGCCGACGACGGCACGATCCTCGCGTACGAGACCGACGAGGCCTCCTCCTCGGTCACCGTCGTCTTCTCGCACGGCTTCTGCCTGAACCAGGACTCCTGGCACTACCAGCGAGCCGCCCTGCGCGGCCGGGTCAGGACCGTCTTCTGGGACCAGCGGGGCCACGGCCGCTCGGAGCGCGGGGAAGGGGAACCGGTCGGCATCGAGCTGCTCGGCCGCGACCTCAAGGCCGTGATCGACGCCGCCGCGCCCGTGGGGCCGCTGGTGCTCGTCGGGCACTCGATGGGCGGGATGACGGTGATGGCGCTCGCCGAGCAGTACCCGGAGCTGGTCCGCGACCGGGTCGTCGGCGTCGCCTTCGTCGGTACCTCCCCGGGCCGTCTGGAGGAGGTCTCGTACGGGCTTCCGCTCGCCGGCGTCAACGCGGTCCGCCGGGTCCTGCCGGGCGTGCTGCGGGCCCTCGGCTCCCAGGCCGAACTGGTCGAGAAGGGCCGCAGGGCCACCGCCGACCTCTTCGCCGGGCTCGTGCGGAAGTACTCCTTCGCCTCGCGGGACGTGGACCCGGCCGTCGTCCGCTTCGCCGAGCGGATGATCGAGTCCGTGCCGGTCGACGTGGTGGCGGACTTCTACCCGGCCTTCGGCGCGCACGACAAGCTCGCCGCCCTCGCCGCCTTCCGCGGCCTGCCCGCCCTCGCCCTCGTCGGCGACCAGGACCTCGTCACCCCGGCCGCGCACACCGAGGCCATCGTCGAGGCCCTGCCCGGCGCCGCGTCGGTCGTCGTCCCCGACGCCGGGCACCTGGTGATGCTGGAGCGGCCCGGGGCCGTCGGCGAGGCGCTCGCCGCCCTGCTGGCCAGGGCCGGGGAGGGCCCGGACAACGGATAGGTTGGCGGGTATGGAAGCAGCGCACCCGCCCGTCTCCGGCGCCACCGTCTCCGTCGACTCCCCCGAGCGCATGCAGGAGCTCGGCCGCCGGCTCGCGAAACTCCTCCGCCCCGGCGACCTCGTCATGCTCACCGGCGAACTGGGCGCCGGGAAGACGACCATGACCCGCGGCCTCGGCGAGGGCCTGGGCGTGCGCGGCGCGGTCACCTCGCCGACCTTCGTGATCGCCCGCGTCCACCCCTCGCTCACCGGCGGCCCGGCCCTCGTCCACGTGGACGCGTACCGGCTCGGCGGCGGGCTCGACGAGATGGAGGACCTGGACCTCGACGTCTCGCTGCCCGAGTCCGTGGTGGTCGTGGAGTGGGGCGACGGCAAGGTCGAGGAGCTGACCGACGACCGGCTGCACGTCCTCATCCACCGCGTCACCGGCGACACCGACGACGACCGGCGCACGGTCGTGCTGCGCGGGATCGGCGGGCGCTGGGCCGGCGAGGACCTCGCGTCGCTGTGAACGGCGGCCCTCGACGGCGGCCGTGGACGGGGCGTGGACGTACGTAGGTTCCGACAGCATGTCGGGAAAATGTTGCGCCGCCGCTCCGCGCCGTGGTGACATGGATGCACGAGCTGGTTAGGTGAACCTAACCTACGGGAGGCATGCATGGCGACGCAGATGCCGGAGCGCGACGACCGCACCGCCGAGGAGCGCGTCTCGATGAGCGAACTGCTGGCCTCCTGCGCCGCGGCCAGCGCCGTCTCGACCCCGCCGCGCCCCGAGCCCCGGGAGGAGTTCGAGGCGGAACTGCGGGACGAGGCCGCGTAACCCTTACGGGGGAGCTTCGAGGGCGGACGTCAGGAGACGACGACGACCTTCGCGCCGATCGACGCGAAGGTCCACATCGCGTCGCCGTCCGCCCGCTTCATCCGGATGCCGCCGGTCCTCCGCGACGGGTCGGCCGCGGGCGTCGAGCCGTCGACCGCCGCGCTGAAGCCGATCGTCACGCTCTCCACGGTCGCGAAGCGCACCACGTGCTCGATCTGCACCCCGTCGGAGCCGCGCACCGAATTGGACCGGGAGGTCACCGCGTACGCCCCCGGCGCCGGGCTCACCGAGCTCGGCGTCACCGTGAACGTGCGGACCGCCTTGTTCTTCCCGTCGACCAGCCACACCCGGCGGTCCCCGAGCGCGTACACCACGCGCTCGCCCTGGCCCGAGGCCGCCGGCACCGCCAGCGGGTTCTTCGCCGGCTTCTTCGCCCCGGCCGAGGCCGAGGCCGACGGGGCGACCGCGCCCGGCGTCCGGGACGGCTCCGCGAGGTCCGCCGGCACGCTCGCCGACGCCTGGTAGGCGAGGAAGGCGACCGCGGCGATCGCCGCCGCGGTGAGCCCGGCCACGAATCCCGAGCTGCTCCTTGCCACCGTCTCCACCTCTTCGTACGTACGTGCCGAGCCTGACGAGCTGTCGCGCCTGACGGTAGCAGCCGGGCTCCCGGAGGGCCGCGCGCCGCATCGCCCGCCCGTGGCGCCGTAGGCTGTTCGCGTGCTGTTGCTCGCCATGGATACCGCCACCCCCGCCGTCACCGTCGCCCTCCACGACGGCACGGCCGTCGTCGCCGAGTCGACCCGCGTCGACGCCCGCCGTCACGGGGAGCTGCTGCTCCCCGCCGTCGACCGGGTCCTGAAGGAGGCCGGGACCGCGCTCGACGCGGTGACCGGCATCGTGGTCGGGGTCGGCCCCGGCCCCTACACCGGGCTGCGGGTGGGGCTCGTCACGGCCGCCGCCTTCTCCTCCGCGCTCGGCGGGGTGCCCGTGCACGGCCTGTGCACCCTCGACGGCCTCGCGTACGCCTCCGGCATCGAGGGCCCCTTCGCGGTGGCGACCGACGCCCGCCGCAAGGAGGTCTACTGGGCGCGGTACGACGACGCCCGCACCCGCGTCACCGACGCCTCCGTCGACCGGCCCGCCGACATCGCCGAGCGGCTCGCCGGGCTCCCGGTGGTCGGCGCGGGCGCCCTGCTCTACCCGGACGCCTTCCCCGACGCCCGCGGCCCCGAGCACCAGTCCGCCGGCGCGCTCGCCGCCCTCGCGGCGGAGCGGATCGCGGCGGGCGGCGAGGGCTTCCTCGACCCGCAGCCGATGTACCTGCGGCGGCCCGACGCGCAGGTGCCGAAGAACTACAAGGTGGTCACCCCCCAGTGAGCGGGGACGTGGCGGGCGGCGAGGCCGTGCTGCGCGAGATGCGCTGGTGGGACCTGCCGCAGGTGCTGGAGCTCGAAGCCGTGCTCTTCCCCGAGGACGCCTGGTCGGAGGGGATGTTCTGGTCCGAGCTGGCGCACGCGCGCGGGCCCCGGGCCACCCGGCGGTACGTCGTCGCCGAGGAGACCGCCCCGGACGGCACCGCGCGCCTCGCGGGGTACGCGGGCCTGGCGGCGGCCGGCGGACTCGGGGACGTGCAGACCATCGCCGTCGCCCGCGAGCAGTGGGGCACCGGGCTCGGCGCCCGGCTCCTCGCCGACCTCCTCCAGCACGCCACCGCCTTCGAGTGCGACGAGGTCCTGCTCGAAGTGCGCGTGGACAACACCCGGGCGCAGAAGCTGTACGAGCGCTTCGGCTTCGAGCCCATCGGCTTCCGCCGCGGCTACTACCAGCCGGGCAACGTCGACGCGCTCGTGATGCGACTGACTGTTCAAGGAACTGGGACCGAAATCTGATGGCTGCTGACGAACCCCTCGTGCTCGGCATCGAGACCTCCTGCGACGAGACCGGCGTCGGCATCGTGCACGGCACCACCCTGCTCGCCGACGCCGTGGCCTCCAGCGTCGACACCCACGCCCGCTTCGGCGGCGTCGTGCCCGAGATCGCCTCCCGGGCCCACCTGGAGGCGATGGTCCCGACGATCGAGCGGGCCCTGAAGACCGCCGGCGTCTCCGCGAAGGACCTCGACGGCATCGCGGTCACCGCGGGCCCCGGCCTCGCGGGCGCCCTGCTCGTCGGCGTCTCCGCCGCCAAGGCGTACGCCTACGCGCTCGGCAAGCCGCTGTACGGCGTCAACCACCTGGCCTCGCACATCTGCGTCGACCAGCTGGAGCACGGCAGGCTGCCCGAGCCGACGATGGCGCTGCTCGTCTCCGGCGGGCACTCCTCGCTGCTGCTCTCCGCCGACATCACCTCCGACGTCCGGCCGCTGGGCGCGACGATCGACGACGCGGCCGGCGAGGCCTTCGACAAGATCGCCCGCGTCCTCGACCTGGGCTTCCCCGGCGGCCCGGTCATCGACCGGCTCGCCCGGGAGGGCGACCCGGCGGCCATCGCGTTCCCGCGCGGCCTGTCGGGCGCCAAGGACCCCGCGTACGACTTCTCCTTCTCCGGGCTCAAGACCGCCGTGGCCCGCTGGATCGAGGCGAAGCGGGCGGCGGGCGAGGAGGTGCCGGTGCGGGACGTGGCCGCCTCCTTCCAGGAGGCCGTCGTCGACGTGCTCACCCGCAAGGCCGTCCGGGCCTGCAAGGACGAGGGCGTCGACCACCTGATGATCGGCGGCGGCGTCGCCGCGAACTCGCGGCTCCGGGCGCTCGCCGAGGAGCGCTGCGAGCGGGCCGGCATCCGGCTCCGGGTGCCCCGGCCGGGCCTGTGCACCGACAACGGCGCGATGGTCGCGGCGCTCGGCGCCGAGATGGTCGCCCGCAACCGCGCCGCCTCCGACCTGGAGCTGTCGGCGGACTCGTCGCTTCCGGTGACCGACCCGCACGTCCCCGGGCACACCCACGACCACGACCACGTGCACGAGATCAGCAAGGAGAACCTCTACTCGTGAGGGTCGCGCTGATGTGGGAGGCCCGGGCGGTGCAGGGCCGCGGGGCCGAGCTCCTGGAGTGGGCGCGGGCCCGGGCCCGGGTCCTGGCGCGCGAGCCGCTCCGCCGGGAGGTCTTCCGCGCCCCCCAGGACCGGGTCCTCGTGCTCACCTGGTGGGAGGCGGACGCCCTCGACGCCGAGCTGCCCGAGCTGCCGGAGCCGGACGCGGAGCTGATCACCCGGCCGGTCCACCGCTGGCGCTTCGAATCGGTCGAATAGGCGAATAGTTCGACGATCGAGCAACCTTTCGATCCGATCGGGCATCCCACAGCCCGTGAAGAAGCAGATCGCGGTGTGGGCGGCGCTGACCGCGGTGACCCTCCTGGTGACGGGTTGCACGGCCCGGACCCCGCCCGCGGCGGCCGCCCCCGCCCCGGCGACGCCCTCGGAGACGGCCGCCGCCCCGGAACCGACGCCCGCCCCGGCGGCCGCCAGGGCCGCCGCGTACCGCAAGTGGGGGATCAAGCCCCTCGCCGCGCCGCCCGCCCCGCCCGCCGTCAAGCCGGTGCAGCGGAAACCGGGCGGGCCGGTCCCGGTGATCAGCGACATCCCGACCACCGACAAGGTCGTCTTCCTGACCATCGACGACGGCGCCGAGAAGGACCCCGCGTTCGTGCGGATGATGGACGAGCTCGACGTCCCCTTCACGATGTTCCTCACCGACGCGGCGATCAGCGGCGACTACGGCTACTTCGAGCCGCTCGTCGCACAGGGCCACGGCGTCGCCAACCACACCCTCACCCACCCGAACCTGCCCACCCTCTCCCCGGAGGCCCAGCGCCGCGAGATCTGCGGCCAGCAGAAGAGGCTGCGCGAGCGCTACGGCACCGCCCCGCGCCTCTTCCGCCCGCCGTTCGGCAACTGGAACGAGGCCACCCGCGCCGCCGCCGGCAGCTGCGGCATCGACGCGATCGTCCTCTGGCGCGAGTCCATGCAGATCAACGACATGCAGTACCAGCGCGGCGACCGGAAGCTCCACCCCGGCGACATCGTCCTCGCCCACTTCCGCGGCCCCGGCGAGCTCAAGGGCCGCACGATGACCGAGATGACCGCGACGATGCTGCGCAGGATCCAGGAGCAGGGCTTCACGGTGGCCCGCCTGGAGGACTACGTCTGAGAAAAGTCCGGGCGCGGTGTCGATGCGGGCCCGGCCCGTTCGACGTATGTGTGGAAGGCGGGGAACGGCCCCGCCACCGCACCCCCAGGAGTCACCATGCCCCGCTTCCTCTCCCTCGTCCGCATCGAGGAGAACACCATCGACATGGAGAGCGCCGACCCCGGCTTCGAGGAGCGGATGGGCGCCCTCTTCGAGGAGATCACCAAGGCCGGCGCCATGGTGGACACCGCAGGCCTGAAGCCGACCGCCGAGGCCACCCGGATCACCTGGTCGGACGGGAAGCTGTCCTTCACCGACGGCCCCTTCACCGAGACCAAGGAGGTCGTCGGCGGCTACGCGATGCTCCAGTGCAAGGACATGGCCGAGGCCGTCGAGTGGGGGAAGCGCTTCCTCGCCGTCCACCCGCCGCACTGGAAGGTCGGCCTGGAGGTCCGCGAGGTCGAGGAGATGCCGGAGGGCTGACCCGCGCCGCGCTCCCCGTCGTGCTGTCATGTGAGGCGTGACGGTGGAGAGCACGCTGGAGACGGTCTTCCGGATGGAGTCGGCGCGGATCATCGCCACGGTGGCGCGGATCGTCCGGGACGTGGGGATCGCCGAGGAGATCGCCCAGGACGCCCTCGTCGCCGCGCTCGAACAGTGGCGGCGCGACGGCGTCCCGGACCGGCCCGGAGCCTGGCTGACGGCCACCGCCAAGCACCGGGCCGTCGACCTCGTGCGGCGCCGCGAGACGTACGCGCGCAAGCTCGCCGAGGTCGGCCGGAACCTGCCCGAGGAGTCGTACGACCCCGAGCCCTCCGGCCCCGGCGACATCGACGACGACGTGCTGCGGCTCCTCTTCACCACCTGCCATCCGGTGCTCTCCGCCGAGGCCCGGGCGGCGCTCACCCTGCGGCTCGTCGGCGGGCTGCGGACGGACGAGATCGCCCGCGCCTTCCTCGTCCCGGAGGCCACCGTCGCCGCCCGGATCACCCGCGCCAAGCGGGCGCTCGCGAAGGCCGGGGTGGCGTTCGAGGTGCCGTACGGGGAGGACCGGGCGGCCCGCCTCGGCTCCGTCCTGGAGGTCGTCTACCTGGTCTTCAACGAGGGGTACGCGGCCACCGCCGGCGACGACCTGCTGCGGCCCGGGCTCTGCGAGGACGCGCTCCGGCTGGCCCGCGGGCTCGCCGCCCTCATGCCGGGCGAGAGCGAGGCCCACGGCCTCGCCGCGCTCCTCGAACTCCAGGCCTCCCGCATCCTCGCCCGCACCGGCCCCGACGGGCGGCCGGTGCTCCTCGCCGAGCAGGACCGGCGGCGCTGGAACCGCCTCCTCGTCCGGCGCGGATACGCGGCCCTCGCCCGCGCCTGGGGGTCCCCCCGGACGGAGTCCGGGGGAGGCCGCGCCTACGGCCCGTACGCCCTCCAGGCCGCGATCGCCGCCTGCCACGCGCGGGCCCGCTCCTACGAGGAGACCGACTGGACGACCATCGCCGGACTGTACGGGCGGCTGATGGAGCTGGCCCCGTCACCGGTGGTCGAGCTGAACCGGGCGGTGGCCGTCTCGATGGCCGAGGGCCCGGCCGCCGCGCTCCCGATCGTCGACGCGCTCGCCGCCGAACCCGCTCTGGAGCGGTACCACTTGCTGCCCAGCGTCCGCGGCGACCTGCTCGCCCGCCTCGGGCGGACCGAGGAGGCGCGGGCCGAGTTCGCGCGGGCGGCGGAGCTGACCCGGAACGAGCGGGAGCGGACACTGCTGCGGGGCCGCGCAAGGGAGCCGGCGGACGGGGCCCGGGTCGACGGGCCCTAGGGTGCTGATCATGTCCCCGCGCATACCGCTGCCCCCGCCGCCCCCGCCCGTCGAGCTCCGCAGCTGGCCCGACCGGGACGCGCTGCTCGCGGACCGGGCCCTCGCGATGGGGGAGTTGACCCGGCGGCTGCTCGGCGGGGGGAGGTTCGCGCTCTTCGCCGGGGCGGTGCTGGTGCTCCAGCTCGGCTGGGGCATGGTCGGCGTGCTCCTCGTCGACCTCGGTCACGGGGCGATCCTCGACCCGATCACCTTTTTCCTCGGGCTGGTCATCGCCTTCCTCGGCCTCGGGGTGATGGTCCCGGGCGTCTGGCTCGCGGTGCGCGGGGTGCGCCGGGACCGCGTGGCGCGGGCACGGCTGCTCGGCTGGGCCGCCCTGGACCGGCACGGGCCGACGGACGCGCGGCTGCGCGCGCCCGTCGCGAGCGCCTGCTGGATGGCGGTCTCCGCCGTCCTGTGCGGTCTGGGGCTGTGGCTGGGCTTCGCCGTGCCCGCCGGGACGGACCCGGCGAACGGCTACGGGCTGGTCGCGTACGGCATGGGCGTCGCGCTCATCCTCTGGATCAACGGCCTGACCGGGCTCTTCAAGGCCGTCGGGCACTACCGGACGGCGCTCAGGCTCGTGCCGGCCGGCCGATCAGCATCGTCGGGGCCCCCGCGACACGTGTGAGCAGGACCGTCGCCGCGTTCGGGCCCTTCGGCCGCACCTTGCGGCGGATCTCCTCGGGCTCGACGGCCGAGCCGCGCTTCTTCACCGTCAGGGTGCCGACCTCGCGCTCGCGCAGCAGGGCCTTCAGCTTCTTGAGGTTGAAGGGCAGGACGTCGGTGATCTCGTAGGCGGAGGCGTACGGGGTGGGGCGCAGCTCGTCCGCGGTGACGTACGCGATCGTCCCGTCGATCAGGCCCCCGCCCAGCTCCTCGGCGACCTCGGCGACCAGGTGGGCGCGGATGACGGCGCCGTCGGGCTCGTAGAGGTACCGGCCGACGGGGCGGACCGCCGGGTCGGGCAGGCCCCGGCCGGTGAGGCTCGCGCCGGAGGGCAGCAGGGTGGCGCGGCGCGCGCCCGGCTCCGTACCGAACCAGAGGACGGCCTCCTTCACGTCCCCGCCGTCCGAGATCCACTCGGCCTCCGCCTCGTCCGGGACGGTCTCGTGCGGGATGCCGGGGGCGATCTTCAGGGCGGCGTGCGGGGCCTTGCGGGCGGCCTCCATGGCCCAGGAGAGCGGCGGCGAGTAGGCCTCCGGGTCGAAGATGCGGCCCCGGCCGTCGCGCCGGGCCGGGTCGACGAAGACGGCGTCGTACGGCGCCGTGTCGATCTCGGTGACGTCGGCGCAGCGCACCTCGATCAGGCCGTCGAGGCCGAGGGCGGCGGCGTTGGCGCGGGCGGTCGCGGCGGTGAGCGGGTCGCGGTCGACGGCGAGGACGGAGATGCCGGCGCGGGCGAGCGCGAGCGCGTCGCCGCCGATGCCGGAGCAGAGGTCGGCGACCGAGCCGACGCCGAGGGCCTTGAGGCGGGCCGCGCGGTAGGTGCCGACGGTCGCGCGGGTGGACTGCTCGACGCCGTGGGGCGTGAAGTACATGCGGTAGGCGTCCTCGGCGCCGAACTTCGCCACCGCGCGCTGCCGCAGCCGGGCCTGCCCGAGGGCGGCCGAGACGAGCTCGGCGGGGTGGTCGCGGCGCAGCCGGGAGGCGACCGCCAGCTCCTGGGCGGGGTCGTAGTCGCGCAGGGCGGCGAGGAGCGTCTGGCCCTCGGGGGCGAGCAGGGCGGTGAAGGCGGCGAGGTCGGTCACCGTCCCATTCTCCCTGTGGGCCGGGCGGGGGACGGTGGGGCCGGCTCGGCGGTGTCGCGGCCGGAGGGGCGGGTCGCGCTGACAGGATGCGGCGCCATACCGTTCGTACGACAAAAGGAAGAATCGATGGCAAAGGGTGGCTCGCGCCGTGCCCTGGGGGCCGCGCTCCTCGTCGCCGCGCTCACCTCCACCGCCGCCTGCTCCGGCGGCTCCGACACCGCCTCGGGGCCGGGGTCCGGCGGCGCCCCCGCGCCCGCCGCCGGCCAGCAGGCCCCGGCGAAGACCCCCGCCCGGCTCGCCGCGGAGAAGGCCGCCGCCGAGAAGGCCGCGACGGCGAAGCGACGGGCCGTGCGGGCCGCCGCCGCGAAGAAGTGGGGGCTCAAGCTGACCCCCCTCGAAGCCCCCGCCCCGCCGAAGACCAAGCCGAGGATCACCACCCGCAAGGGCTTCGAGACCGACGGGGAGGGCCTGCCGCCCGTCTTCACCACCGTCCCCACCAAGGAGAAGATCGTCTTCCTGACGATCGACGACGGCGCGGAGAAGGACCCCGCGCTCATCCGGATGATGGCCGACCTGTCCATCCCGTACAGCGCCTTCCTCAGCGACTACGTGGTCAGCGACGACTACGGCTACTTCGGGAGGATGCAGAAGTCCCAGCCGCGCGGCGTCGCCCTCCACAACCACACCCTCAACCACAAGTACCTGCCCGGACTCTCCTACGCCCGTCAGAAGCGCGAGATCTGCGGCATGCAGGACGTCATCGAGAAGAAGTACGGCAAGCGCCCCGAACTCTTCCGCCCGCCCTACGGCAACTACAACGAGGACACCCTGCGCGCCGCCGGGTCCTGCGGCGTCAAGGCGGTCCCGCTCTGGGCCTCCGAGGCCTTCCCCGACCACATGGAGTGGCGCGAGTGGGACCGCGACCTCCACCCCGGCGACATCGTCCTCACCCACTTCCGCGGCGAGGAGGAATGGAAGGGCAGCATGCCGGACATGATCCGGCGGGTGATGAACGTGATCACCTCGAAGGGCTACGCGGTCGCCAGGCTGGAGGACTACGTATGAGCCGCCGCCTGCGGCCCCTGCTGGTCGCCGCGCTCCTCCTCGCCCTCACCGGCTGCGCCGCCGCGGTCGACCCCCTGGAACGCCTCGGCCGCAAGGCCGTCGAGCGGGTCGGCGACGGCGGTCCGGCCGGCGGCGCCGTCCGCGCGGAGGGCGCCACGGGGTGAGGAATTGGCACTCCGCTTGACCGAGTGCTAATCGCGGTCATAGTCTCGGCTCTGGCACTCCCCGCAGGAGAGTGCCAGAACAGCGACGGGCAGGTCCGGCACCCGCGACGACGGATCCCAGCTGGTCGCGACCCCAGACAGTTAACCCCGCGAGATCTCCGAAGGGGGAGGTCGGATCGTGACGACCGCCAGCTCCAAGGTTGCCATCAAGCCGCTTGAGGACCGCATCGTGGTCCAGCCGCTCGACGCCGAGCAGACCACGGCCTCCGGCCTGGTCATCCCGGACACCGCGAAGGAGAAGCCCCAGGAGGGCGCCGTCCTCGCCGTGGGCCCGGGCCGCTTCGAGAACGGCGAGCGCCTGCCGCTCGACGTCAAGGTCGGCGACGTCGTGCTCTACAGCAAGTACGGCGGCACCGAGGTGAAGTACAACGGCGACGAGTACCTCGTCCTCTCGGCCCGCGACGTGCTCGCGATCATCGAGAAGTAAGACGACGTACCTGCTTTGACCGCGCCCCTGACCCCTTGATCTCTTGGGCGTCCAGGGGCGCGGTTCGTTTTCCCACACGATTTCCGAGAGGGCTGAACCGCTCCCATGGCGAAGATCCTGAAGTTCGACGAGGACGCCCGTCGCGCCCTTGAGCGCGGCGTCAACAAGCTTGCCGACACGGTGAAGGTGACGATCGGCCCCAAGGGCCGCAACGTCGTCATCGACAAGAAGTTCGGCGCCCCCACCATCACCAACGACGGTGTCACGATCGCCCGCGAGGTCGAGATCGACGACCCGTACGAGAACCTCGGCGCCCAGCTCGTCAAGGAGGTGGCGACCAAGACCAACGACATCGCGGGTGACGGCACCACCACCGCCACCGTGCTCGCCCAGGCGCTCGTCCGCGAGGGTCTGCGCAACGTCGCCGCCGGCGCCTCCCCGGCCTCCCTGAAGAAGGGCATCGACGCCGCCGTCAAGGCCGTCTCCGACGAGCTGCTCGCCACCGCGCGCCCGATCGACGACAAGTCGGACATCGCCGCCGTCGCCGCGCTCTCCGCCCAGGACCAGCAGGTCGGCGAGCTCATCGCCGAGGCCATGGACAAGGTCGGCAAGGACGGTGTCATCACCGTCGAGGAGTCCAACACCTTCGGCCTGGAGCTGGAGTTCACCGAGGGCATGGCCTTCGACAAGGGCTACCTCTCGCCGTACATGGTCTCCGACCAGGAGCGTATGGAGGCCGTCCTCGACGACCCGTACATCCTGATCAACCAGGGCAAGATCTCCTCGATCCAGGACCTCCTGCCGCTCCTGGAGAAGGTCATCCAGGCCGGTGGCTCCAAGCCGCTGCTGATCATCGCCGAGGACGTCGAGGGCGAGGCGCTCTCCACCCTCGTCGTCAACAAGATCCGCGGCACCTTCAACGCCGTGGCCGTCAAGGCCCCCGGCTTCGGCGACCGCCGCAAGGCGATGCTCCAGGACATGGCCACCCTCACCGGTGCCACCGTCATCGCCGAGGAGGTCGGCCTCAAGCTCGACCAGGCCGGTCTCGACGTGCTGGGCACCGCCCGCCGCGTCACCGTCACCAAGGACGACACCACCATCGTCGACGGCGGCGGCGAGTCCGCCGACGTCGCGGGCCGCGTCGCCCAGATCAAGGCCGAGATCGAGTCCACGGACTCCGACTGGGACCGCGAGAAGCTCCAGGAGCGCCTCGCGAAGCTGGCCGGCGGCGTGTGCGTGATCAAGGTCGGCGCCGCCACCGAGGTGGAGCTGAAGGAGAAGAAGCACCGTCTGGAGGACGCCATCTCCGCGACCCGCGCCGCGGTCGAGGAGGGCATCGTCTCCGGTGGTGGCTCCGCGCTCGTCCACGCCGTCAAGGTCCTGGAGGGCAACCTCGGCAAGGACGGCGACGAGGCCACCGGTGTCGCCGTCGTCCGCCGCGCCGCCGTCGAGCCGCTGCGCTGGATCGCCGAGAACGCCGGCCTGGAGGGCTACGTCATCACCTCCAAGGTCGCCGAGCTCGACAAGGGCCAGGGCTTCAACGCCGCCACCGGCGAGTACGGCGACCTGGTCAAGGCCGGCGTCATCGACCCGGTGAAGGTCACGCGCTCCGCCCTGGAGAACGCCGCGTCGATCGCCTCCCTGCTCCTCACCACCGAGACCCTCGTGGTGGAGAAGAAGGAGGAGGAGCCGGCGGACGCGGGCCACGGCCACTCGCACGGCCACTCCCACTGAGGCCACCGACTGACCACCGAGGCCCGGTGCCCCCGTCGCGGGGGCACCGGGCCTCGGTGCTTCTCACGCCTCGACCGCGCCGAGCTGGCCCATCAGCCCGAGCAGGTCGTACTGCCACCAGCCCTCGACGGCCTTGCCGTCCTCCCGGAAGCGGTGCACGACCATCCCGGTCATGCTCACCTCCATGCCGGTGGGCTGGATCCCCATGAAGTCGCCGACGTGGCTGCCCTTCCAGGTCCAGCGGGTGCAGACCCGGTCGCCGTCGGCGATCTGGTCCTCGATGGTGAACGTGAAGTCGAACGCCGACCGCCACATCTCGGCCTCGCGCCGCAGGGCGTCCATGCCGTAGGAGTCGCTGGGGTTGCCGGGGTCGTGGTCGTGGTACCCCTCGGCGAAGACCTCGTCGAGCGGCGGCAGCTCCCCGTCGGAGGAGATCAGCTCGAAGAAGCGCCGCGCGTTCGCCTTGTACAGCGCCTCGTCCCGCACCACGTCCAGATCGGTGAAGGTCGGCATCTCGTCGCAGAGGGCGACCATCTCCCGGAAGATCCGGTCGGTCTCCGGCAGCTGGGAGTTGCGCATCGCCACGTCGTACGAGGGGAACTCCACGATCTCCACGACGTGCTGGGAGTCGGACCGGTCGGTCCCGACGATGGAGTGGGTGGCGGTCCGCTTCCCCCGGGTCTGCTCGACCCAGCGGTCCATGAGCCGGTTGAGCTCCTCGACCTGGCTCGTCCTGCAATCGATGATCTGCACGAAGGTCATGGCCGCCTCCGACCGGGCGAAGCCGCGGATGGACCCCTCCAGTCTAGGCCGAGTGGCCGAGGTCGGCGGCTCTTAGCTCCTCGGCGAAGGGCTCGCCGCGGGTGTAGCGGACGATCTCGTCCAGTGCCTGGTCGGTCATCCGGTGCAGTTCGTTGCCGAGGGAGCCGGCGATGTGCGGGGTGAGCAGGACGTTGGGGAGGGTGTAGAGCGGGGAGCCGGGCGGCGGCAGCTCGGGGTCGGTGACGTCGAGGACCGCGTGGAGGCGGCCCGAGGTGAGGTGCGGGAGGAGGGCGTCCTCGTCGACCAGGGAGCCCCGGGAGGTGTTGATCAGGGTGGCGCCGTCGGGCAGGGCGGCGAGCTGGCGGGGACCGATCATGCGGTACGTGGACGGGAGCTGCGGCGCGTGCACGGAGACCACCGAGCTGCGGGCGCAGAGCTCGTCCAGACCGGCGAGGGCCGCGCCCGGCGGGGGTGCCGTCAGGTACGGGTCGTAGAGCAGCACCTCGACGTCGAAGGGGCGCAGGAGGTCCACGACCCGGCGGCCGATCCGGGAGGCGCCGACGATGCCGACCGTGCGGCGGTAGTTGCCCCAGGCGGCGGACTCGGCCAGCCAGCCGTGGCCGGTGCGGAGTTCGGCGTACCGGCGGGCCGAGCGCAGCACCCGCTTCCCGGCGAAGAGGATCGCGGCGAGGGTGTACTCGGCGACCGGGAGCGCGTTGGCGGCGGCGGCGCTGGTGACCTTCAGGCCGCGTTCCCAGCAGGCGTCGGTGACGTGGTGCTTGACCGAACCGGCCGCGTGCACCACGGCCTTGAGGCGGGGGGCGCGGGCCAGCACCTCCGGGGTGAGCGGGGTGGCTCCCCAGCAGGTGAGGAGGAGTTCGGCCTCGGCGAGGGCGGCGGCGGTGCGCGGGTCGGGGGCGGTCAGGTCGTGGGCGACCAGGTGCGGATCGGTGCGGGTGAGGGCCGCGAGGCGGGTGCGGTGGGCGTCGGTGAGGAGGCGGTCGGCGACGCCGGGGCCCATCGCGAGCAGCAGCGCGGGGCGGTTGTCGGTGGTCGGGTGCATGGTGGGAGGTGAGCTCCTCACGTGACGGGGCTCCTCACTTGACGCTGCCGGCGGTGAGGCCGGCCTTCCAGTGGCGCTGGAGCGAGACGAAGGCGAGGACGAGGGGGACGACGGCGAGCAGGGAGCCGGTGACGACCAGGGGGTAGTAGTCCGGTTCGGCGTGGGCGTTGCTGTTCCACGCGTACAGGCCGAGGCTCAGCGGGAAGAGCTTCTGGTCCGAGAGCATCACCAGGGGGAGGAAGAAGTTGTTCCAGACGGCGGTGAACTGGAAGAGGAAGACGGTCACGAAGCCCGGCATGACCGTGCGCAGACCGATCGACCAGAAGACCCGCAGCTCGCCGGCGCCGTCGACGCGCGCGGCCTCCAGGACCTCGTCGGGGACGTAGGCGGCGCACAGCACCCGGGAGAGGTAGACCCCGAAGGGGTTGACGAGGACCGGCAGGAGCACGGCGGCGTAGGTGTTGACGATGCCGAGTTCGCTGGCGAGCAGGTACATCGGCAGGGCGAGCGCGGTGGTGGGGACGAGGACGCCGAGCAGGACGAGCCCGAAGAGCTTCTCCTTGCCGCGGAAGTCGTAGACGTGGAAGGCGTATCCGGCGGCGACGCTGATCAGCGCGCAGGCGGCGGCGCCGACTCCGGCGTAGAGCAGGCTGTTGAGGTACCAGCGGAAGTAGACGCCGTCGTTGTAGGCGGCGAGCCGGGCGAGGTTGCCGCCGAGGTCGAAGCCCTCGAAGGAGAAGGCGTTTCCGGCGAGGAGGCCGCCGGCGTCCTTGGTGGCGGCGGTGACCAGCCAGACGAGCGGGAAGAGCATGTAGCAGGTGGCGAGGAGGAGGGCGCCGTTGACGGCGGTCTTCGAGAGCCAGCGGGAGCGGGGGGCGCTCATGCGGTCCGCTCCTTCCGGGTGCCGGTCAGGCGGGTGACGGCGAAGGAGAGCAGCGCGGCCGTCAGGGCGAGCAGGATCGAGGCGGCCGCGGCCAGGCCGTAGTCGTTGCGGTCGAAGGCGGCGGAGTACGCGTACATGTTCGGCGTCCAGGTGGAGGTGACGGCGGAGCCCGTGCCCCTGCTGAGGATCAGCGGTTCGGTGAAGAGCTGGAGGGAGCCGATGACGGTGAAGAGGCCGACCATCGCCAGGGAGCCGCGGAGCAGCGGGATCTTGACGGCGAAGGCGGTGCGCCAGGCGCCGGCGCCGTCGACGGTGGCGGCTTCGAGGACGGAGCGGTCGATGGCCTGGAGGGCGGCGTAGAAGATGATCAGGTTGTAGCCGAGCCACTCCCAGAGGGCGATGTTGACGACGGACGGCAGGGCGCCCTCGGGGGAGAAGAAGTCGAAGCCGATCCCGCCGGCCTCCATCGCGCGGACGACCGGGCTGAGTTGGGGCGTGTAGAGGTAGACCCAGATCAGCGCGGCGATGATGCCGGGCACGGCGTGCGGCAGGAAGAGCGCGAGCTGGAAGAAGCGCCGGGCGCGGGCGAGGGCGGAGTCGAGGAGGAGGGCGAGGCCGAGGGCGCCGCCGAGCAGCAGCGGAAGATAGAGCAGGCAGTAGCCGAGCAGCACGCCGAAGCCCTCGCGGAAGGCCCGGTCACCCAGTGCCGTGGCGTAGTTGCCGAGGCCGGCGAAGACGGTCTCGGAGCCGCCGAAGCCCAGTCCCGACTGCTTCTCGGTGAAGAGGCTCAGCCAGACCGCGTAGCCGATCGGCACCACCAGTACCGCGGTGAAGAGCAGGAGGAACGGGGTCAGCAGGAGTGCCGCGGCACGGGTGCGGGCCTTCACGTGCTCAGCCCTCGACCTTCAGGCCGCGCTTGGTGAGTTCGGCGACGGTGGCGTCGTGGCCGGCCTTCACCGCCTCGGCGAGGGTGGGGCCGCCGGGGGCGACGGCGCCGAAGCGGTCCTTGATGGTGGTGTTGGTGGTGCCGGTGGTCGGGCCCCAGGACCACCGCGGGGAGATGGAGGCGCCGGCCGCCTCGAAGAGGGCGTAGATGTCCTGGCCGCCGTAGTAGCCGGCGTCGAAGGCCTTCCTGGCGACGGGGCGCAGGGCGGTCGCGGCGGGGAAGGCGCTGGAGGTGCCGGAGGCGATGCGTGCCTTGACGCCCTCCTCGGTGGTGGTCATCCACTTCGCGAACTCGACGGCCGCCGCCTTCTTCGCGCTGTTCTTCGGCACGGCGAAGGTGGAGCCGCCGAGCATGCCGGAGGCGGGCTTGCCGTCCCAGCTGGGCATGGGGGCGACGGCCCACTTGCCGGACTGTTCGGGGAGGGTGCCCTTGAGGACGCCGGCGCCCCAGGAGGCGCCGA
Organism: Streptomyces sp. NPDC047974; assembly: GCF_040653375.1. NCBI lineage: Bacteria > Bacillati > Actinomycetota > Actinomycetes > Kitasatosporales > Streptomycetaceae > Streptomyces > Streptomyces sp. NPDC047974. Next base: position 150,106 of record NZ_JBEZNU010000015.1, on the reverse strand, counting down.
GGTAGCCGAGGGTGGTGCCGTTCTTGAGGGAGCCGGTCCACTCGGGGCTGAAGGAGGCGTTCTTGTGGACGAGTCCGTCGTCGAGGAGGCCCTGCCAGTAGGCGGTGACCTTGGTGGTGGCCGGGTCGGTGGTGTCGATCTTCCAGGTGTCGTTCTCGGCCTTGAACCACTGGGCGCCGGCCTGCCAGGCCATGGCCTCGAAGGTGGTGGGGTCGTCGGGGAAGAAGGTGGCGATCCGGGCCCCGGCGTCGGCCTTCCGCACCTGCTCGGCGGCCTTCCTGAAGGCGTCCCAGGTGGTGGGGACCTCGATCCGGTGCTTCTCGAAGAGGTCCTTGCGGTAGTAGAAGGCCTGCGGGGCGGCGTCGAAGGGGACGGCCCAGGACTTACCGCCGAGGGTGGTGAGTTCGACGGCCTGGGGAAGGAACTTCGCGCGGTCGGCCTCGGTGAAGGCGTCGCCGATGTCCTGGAGGGCGCCGGAGGAGACGAACTCGGGGAGCGAGGGGTACTCCAGGGAGACGAGGTCGGGGGCGTTGCCCGCCTTCACGGCGTTGGAGATCTTGGCGTAGCCGCCGGCGTTGCCGGAGGGGATCTCCTCGTAGGTCACCCGGATGTCGGTGTGCGAGGCGTTGAAGGCGTCGACGACGTCCTTCGTGCCCTTGGCCCAGCCCCAGAAGGTGATCGTGACGGGACCGTCCGGCTTGTCCGCGGTGTCGTCACCGCCGCCGCCGCAGGCCGTGAGGACGGCGAGGGCGGTGGCGGTGCCGGCTATGACGCGGGTCGTTCTGCTCCAGCTGAGGCTCACGGCACGGCTCCTGGTGGAAGGGCGTGGACGGGGTTGGCCGTGATCCTGGGACCGTTCCTGAGCGAAGTCAAGAGCGAAAGATTGAATGATCGAAAAAAGGATAGTTCGATCAGCGGGTGGTGTTCAGCGCGTGGTGCTCAGCGGGCGGTCCCGCAGGACGCCCGGACCCGCAGCCGCGGCAGCAGGCTCACATGGCGGGCGGCCGCCTCCTCCTCGTCCGCGCCGCCACGGAGCCGCTCGACGAGCAGCTCCGCGGCGTGCCGGCCCACCTGCCGCTTCGGCGGGGCGACCGCCGTCAGCGGGGTGTCGGCCAGCGCGGCGACCTCGTCGTCGTACGCGACGAGGGCGAGGTCCTGCGGCACCCGCACGCCGAGCGGGGCGAGCCGCTGGGTGATCTCGATCGCGTCCACGTCGTTGTGGACGAGCGCCGCGCTCGCCAGGCCCGAGCGGACCGCCTCGTGCAGCGCCCGCACCGCCCGCTCGAAACCCTCCGGATCCGCCTCGGCCGGCACGGACTCGATGACCGGAAGCGGCTGCTCCAGGCCGAGCACCGCCAGCGCCTCCGCGTACCCGGCCCGCACCGCGAGCGCGGTCGGCGAGTCCCCCCGCGCCACGAGCAGCGGCGTCGCGTGCCCGAGCCCCAGCAGATGGCGCAGGGCGAGCAGCACCCCGTGGGCGTGGTCGGAGGAGACCCGGTCCAGGCCGTCGAGCGGGCTGCCGGGCTCGGCGCGCCGCTCCAGGAGCACGGCCGGCACCGGCAGCTCCGCCAGCCAGTCGCCGTACGCGAGCCGGTCCTCGGGCCCGCGCCAGCCCGGCGCGACGAGCACGCCCTCGGCGCCGGCCGCGAGCAGCCCCTCGGTGCGGGCCCGGTCCTCCTCGGGGCGGTAGTCCGAGATCCGCAGCACGAGCCGGGCGCCCGCCCGGGCCGCCGCCTCGTGCGCGCCCCGGATCACCTCGGCGAAGTAGTACGTGGCGGAGGGCGCGAGCAGGCCCAGCACCAGGCCCTCGCCGGCCGGGGCCCCGGGCGCGGCGGGCCGGGGCCAGGAGACCTGGCCGTGCACCCGGTCGAGCAGTCCGCGCGAGGCGAGCGCCTCGGCGTCGCGGCGGGCGGTCACGGGGGAGACCCCCAGGAGGCCGGCCAGCTCGGCGACGCGGACCGTGCCGCGCTCGCGCACCAGGTCCAGCAGTCGGGCGTGTCGTTCGGCGGCACTCTCGCGCACGTGCGGTTCCCCCTCGCGGTGGTGGTGGTCCCCCGACCTTAGACGAAAATGATCGAACGGCGGGAGTTTCGATCATTCGATCCGCATCCCTTGACGATTCGATCGGCCCCCGCCGAGGATTCCGGACGGCGCCGACGCCGACGCGTACGCCCCCGGAGCCCAGGGAGCACACGAGCATCATGCCCACGCCACCCGAGGACCGCGGCCTCAGTCCGTACACCGGCTGGACCCGCGCCCACTGGGAGGACACCGCCGACCGGCTCCTCCTCGCCGTCCGGCCCCACGCCTCCCCGCGCGGCGCACTCGTCGACCTGCCGGGCCCCCGCCCCAGCTGGTCCGGCGCCCGCTCCGACGGCCTGGAGGGCTTCGCCCGTACGTTCCTCCTCGCCGCCCTCCGCGTCGCCGGGGCCCGCGGGGCCGACCCGCACGGCCACCTCGACCGGTACGCCTCCGGCCTCGCCGCCGGCACCGCGCACCCCGGCCGCGGCGACCGGGAGTCCTGGCCCCTGATGGCCGACACCCGCCAGGCGGTCGTCGAGTCCGCCTCGATCGCCCTCGCCCTGCGCCTCACCCGCCCCTGGCTCTGGGACCACCTCGACCTCCCGGCCCGCGAACGCCTCGTCCGGTGGCTGCTCCCCGCCCTCGGCCCGTCCCCCGTCGACAACAACTGGTGGCTCTTCGGCCTCACCGTCGCCGGCTTCCTCCACGACGCCGGCGTCGAGACCGGCCGCGCCGCCGCCACCGCCGACCGCTCCCTCGCCCGGATCGAGGAGTGGTACCTCGGCGACGGCTGGTACAGCGACGGCGACAACCGCGCCTTCGACCACTACAACTCCTGGGCCCTGCACCTCTATCCGATGCTCCACGCCCACCTCGCCGGCGACCGCGCCCTCCTCGACCGCTACGGGCCCCGGCTCCGCGCCCACCTCGCCGACCACGCCCACCTCTTCGACGCGAACGGCGCCCCCGTCCCCTACGGGCGCTCCCTGATCTACCGCTTCGCCGCGGCCGCCGCCCCCTGGCTCGGCACCCTCACCGGCCACACCCCGCTCACCCCCGGCGCCACCCGCCGCCTCGCCTCCGGAAGCCTGCGGTACTTCCTCGACCGCGGCGCCACCGACGCCGGAGGCCTGCTCACCCTCGGCTGGCACGGCCCCCACCCGCCGCTGGTCCAGGCGTACTCGGGACCGGGCTCCCCCTACTGGGCGGCCAAGGGCTTCCTCGGGCTGCTGCTCCCGCCCGACCATCCCGCCTGGACCGACCCCGAGGAGCCCCTCCCGGCCGAACGCGCCGACACCGCCCGCCCCTTCGGCCCCACCGGACTCCTCGTCCAGACCACCGCCGCCGACGGCCTCGTCCGCCTGCACAACCACGGCAGCAACCACCTCGCCGCCGGCGGCGAGGACGGCGACGACCCCGGCTACGCCCGCTTCGCCTACGCCACCCGCACCGGCCCCACCGGCGGACCCGACCCGGCCGACAACCACTTCGCGCTGCTCGGCCCCGACGGCACGGCCACCCACCGGGGCCCCGCCGAACCGCTCGCCGCCGGCCCCGACCGGGCCGCCTCCGCGCACACCCCGCTCCCCGGCGTCCGGGTCGTCTCCACCACCGTGGTCCACGGCCGCGCCGAACTCCGCGTCCACCTCGTCCTGGACGCCCCCGAGGGGACCCCCGTACGGCAGACCGGCTGGGCCGTCGCCGAAGGACCCGGCGCACCGGTCTCCCAGCTCCACCCCGTCCACGGCTACGACCCCGAGGTCACCGCCCTGGACACCGGGGCCACCCTCCAGGGCCCGGCCCCGACCCGTACCCCCGCCGTCCACGGCACCACCCGGGGGCCCGTCTCGCTCTTCGCCGCCCTCGCCTCGCTCACCGCCGAGCCCGACCCGGCCCCGGCCGCCGCCCTCGCGGAGGTCCGGGTCACCGGCGGCACCGAGCTGTACGTCGGATGGCGGGACGGGGCGTCCACGCGCCTCGACGCGGCGCCCGCCGGCCGGACCGCGCGGAGACCGCCGGTGACGTCCTGACGGAGACCGCCGGTGACGTCCTACTGAGGGCCGTACTTGCGTCCCGCCTTGGAGGACACGCCGCCGAGCAGCGAGCGCGGGGCCAGCTTCACCACGCCCATGAGGGCCTTGTAGCGCGGGTCGGGGATCGACAGGGTCTTCCCCCGCGCCAGGTCCGCCAGGGCCGCCGACACCAGCTTGTCCGCGTCGAGCCACATCCAGCCCGGGATGTTGTCCGTGCCCATCCCGGCCCGCTCGTGGAACTCGGTGCGCACGAAACCGGGGCAGAGCGCCATCAGCCGCACCCCGCTGCCCGCGAGGTCCTTGGCCGCGCCCTGGGTGAACTGCACGACCCACGCCTTCGAGGCGCCGTAGGTGCCGCGCGGCACGAAGGCGGCCACCGAGGCCACGTTCACCACGCCGCCCCGCCCGCGCTCCCGCATCGCGGCGGCCGCCGCCGAGGTCAGCCGGAGCACCGCCTCGCAGTGCACGGTCAGCATCTTCAGCTCGTCGGCCATCGACACGTCGAGGAAGCGGCCCTTGTTGCCGAAGCCCGCGTTGTTCACCAGCAGGTCGACCGGGCGGCGCGGGTCGGAGAGCCGGGCCTCGACCGCCGCGATCCCCTTCTCCTCGGAGAGGTCCGCGGCGAGCACCTCGGCCTCGACCCCGTGCCGGTCGTGCAGCTCGGTGGCCTGCTCCCGAAGGCGCGTCAGGTCCCGCGCCACCAGGACGACATCGCGCCCGTCGGCCGCCAGCCTGCGCGCGAAGGCGGCTCCGATGCCGGCGGTGGCTCCCGTGATCAGTGCAGTGGTCATACCGGAACCGTAGTGCCCGGAAGCGCGCCCCCGGGCCCCGTACGGCCCCGCCTCAGCCGTCGCGGCCGTCCGCGTCCTCCCGCGCGTCCCGCTCCGCGTACTTGTCCGCGTACGTGCGGGCGAGGTCGAGCAGTCCGGACTCCATCCACTCGGCGGCCACCAGCGTCTCCGCAAGGCGTTCCCGCTCGACGGTCGCCGCGCGGTGCAGGAAGGCGACGGTGACGGTGTGGTCCGGCCGGTGCACCACCGTGACCGGGTCGCCGGCCCGCACCTCGCCCGGCTCGATCACCCGCAGCAGCGCGCCGGGACCGGCCTCCGCCCGGGTGAACCGCTTCACCCAGCCGCGGGCGTCGACCCCCTTCTCCTCCAGGTGGCCCTGGAAGGTGCGGCAGGGGATCCGGCCGCCGGTCACCTCGACGACCACGTCCTCGCCGATTTGGGCGTTTCAGCTGGAACGGCAGCGGATGCGGCTTCTGGCCAGTAGGGTGAGGCCTGCACGTTGCGAGAGCCAAGCGCGTGCACCGTGCCGTGCGAGAGCCAAGCAGGCACAGCAACGCTTTCGTTGCCGTATCAAACCGGGCAGGTGCCGTCCCGGCTGGTGCTGATCGTGTAAGAGCTGGCGGTCGTCGACCGTCAGCCGTCGTGAGCCAGAGATCCCCGGGCTTCGGCCAGGGGAGGGTTCAAGCTCAACAAGGTCATGCGCGGATCCGGAAAGCGATCCGAACAAGGCAAGGTGGGGCGAGGGCACGCCGCAGCGCCCTCGCCCCACCTCAAAGCATGGGCCAGCCATTCGTGGTCACCTCAAAGAGCAGCTTATGCTCGACGCATGATCGAGGCACGCCACCTCCGCGTCCTGCGCGCCGTCGCCGCCACCGGCTCCTTCTCCGCCGCCGCACGCGAACTGGGCTGCACCCAGCCCGCCGTCAGCCAGCAGATGAAGGCCCTGGAGAGCTCGGCCGGCACCCCCCTGCTCATCCGCACCGGCCGCGAGATGCGCCTCACCCAGGCCGGCGAGGTCCTGGTCCGGCACGCCGCCGGCATCCTCGCCGGACTCACGGCCGCCGAGGAGGAGGTCGCCGCCATCGCGGGCCTCCGGGCCGGCCGGGTCCGCCTGGTCTCCTTCCCCAGCGGCAGCTCGACCCTCGTCCCCACCGCCCTCGCCGCCCTGCGCGCCGCCCACCCCGGCACCCGGGTCTCCCTGGTCGAGGCCGAACCGCCGCGCTCCGTCGAGATGCTCCGCGAGGGCGACTGCGACATCGCCCTCGCCTTCCGGTACGGCTCGTCCCACGCGCCCGGCGAGTGGGACGACCTGGTGGTCCGCCCGCTCCTCGCCGACCGGCTCGTCGGCCTGGTCCCGGAGGCCCACCCGCTCGCGGACGCCGGCTCCGTCTCCATCGCCGAGCTGGCCGGCGACTCCTGGATCGCGGGCTGCCCGCGCTGCCGCCGCCAGCTCGTCGACGTCTGCGAGGAGGCCGGCTTCGCCCCGCGCATCGACTTCGCCACCGACGACTACCCGGCGGTGGTGGGCCTGGTCGGCGCGGGGCTCGGCGTGGCCGTCCTGCCGGAGCTGGCCATCGAGTCCGTACGGCCCAAGGGGGCGCGGACCGTCGCCGTCGAGCCCGCCGTGGAGCGGGAGATCGTGGCGCTGACCCTGCCGGACCTGGCCCAGGTCCCGGCGGTCGCGGCCACCCTCGACGAGCTGACCCGCGCCGCCACGCGCGCGTAGCCCGCGTCCCCGGGCCTCCGGGGGCCTCTCGGGGGTTTCAGCCGGACCCTGGGTCCCGGCTCAGGCCGGGCTCGGGTCCCGGCTCACGAGGGGAAACGTTCCTTCATGCATGTCCCATGATCGATCGGCCGGCGGTCGCGGCCGGGGCCGGCGCCGTCGTGATCAGACGGTTGCGCGCTCGACCCATGAGTTCTTCGCGTTCGTCCTCGGTGAGGCCGCCCCATACGCCGTAGGGCTCCCGCACGGCGAGTGCGTGTGCCGCGCACTGCGCGCGGACCGGGCACCGCATGCAGACCTCTTTCGCCGAGTTCTCACGCGCACTCCGTGCCGCGCCGCGCTCTCCCTCGGGGTGGAAGAACAGGGAGCTGTCGACCCCGCGGCAGGCCGCGAGCAGTTGCCAGTCCCACAGATCGGCGTTGGGTCCGGGAAGGCGGGAGAAATCTGCCATTGCGCTAGTCCCCTTGAAACCGTGTCGAGACGGGTTGGTGGGTGGGCGGGTATCGGCTGTCGGTCCGGGGCTCCTCGGACCCCGGTGGGCCGGATGTGTCCGACTACTGTCGAAGTAGATGTAAATATGACTCATTGCGAATCTAGCCACAGACACCGCGAAAAGGGAAGAAAACCCGCTAAATGGGGCATAGCTTCTGATGGTGGACGCAACGACCTGCGACGCTCTTCTCCGTGCACGGCCCCTCACAAGGAGTGCCGAAGGTCCCGTCCGACCCGTAACTCTTTCGAGTGACCATCGTTGAGAGTGCGAGGCGGTTGAATGAACAAGCGATCGGGCAGGTGTCCGGGAGCGTCAACCGCACAGGTGACGATACGTACCAGCCCTGGAGGCTCAAGGTGACGCGCATCAGCTGCGAGAGCCGCGGAGGTCAGTCATGACGTCCGTTCTCGTCTGCGACGACTCCCCGCTTGCCCGAGAGGCGCTTCGCCGCGCGGTCGCGACCGTGCCCGGCGTGGAGCGCGTGACCACCGCGGCCAACGGCGAGGAAGTCCTCCGCCGCTGGGGCGCGGACCGCTCGGACCTCATCCTGATGGACGTGCGCATGCCCGGCCTCGGCGGTGTGGAAACCGTCCGCCGGCTGCTCTCCGCCGACCCCGGCGCCCGGATCATCATGCTCACCGTCGCCGAGGACCTCGACGGCGTGGCGCTCGCGGTCGCCGCCGGCGCCCGCGGCTACCTGCACAAGGACGCCTCGCGCGCCGAGCTGCGGGCCACCGTCACCCAGGCGCTCGCCGACCCGACCTGGCGGCTCGCCCCGCGCCGGCTCCGCTCGGCCGAGATGGGCGCCGCGCCCACCCTCACCGCGCGCGAGATCCAGGTCCTCGAAGGCATGAGCCACGGCCGGTCCAACGCGGAGATCGGGCGCGAGCTCTTCCTCTCCGAGGACACCGTCAAGACCCACGCCCGACGCCTCTTCAAGAAGCTCGGCGCCTCCGACCGCGCGCACGCCGTCGCGCTCGGATTCCGGTGGGGCCTGGTCCGCTGAGCCGCCGCGCACCGGCCGTCTCCCCGTCCGTCGCCCCGTCCGCCGAGGGGCGGACGGGGCGGGCCTGTGTCACTTCCCCGCCCGATGCCGCATCCTTGAGATGTGGAGTTCCTCGGGGACGAGTCGATCGAGCGGAAGGGGAGGGCGCCAGAGATGAATCCCGGCGCACCTGCTCATAACGCTTCGGTGCACAACTACGGACAGGGTGCCACGGACGGACAGGCGTCAAGGCACCATGGAGCGATGCGCGACGACGAGACCATGGGTTCACCCATGCCTGCCGGGCAGGGGGAGATCGGTGCGCTCGTCCACCGCGCCGTCGAAGGGGACGCGCAGGCCACCCACGACCTGCTGGCGCGCGTCCACCCGCTCGCGCTGCGCTACTGCCGCACCCGGCTCAACCGCCTGCCCGGTGACGCCCGCCACTTCGTCGAGGACCTCGCGCAGGAGGTCTGCGTCGCCGTCCTGATGGCCCTGCCCCGCTACAAGGACACCGGCCGCCCCTTCGAGGCCTTCGTCTTCGCCATCGCCGGGCACAAGGTCGCCGACCTCCAGCGGGCCGCCATGCGCCACCCCGGCTCCACCGCCGTGCCCTCCGACGAGATGCCCGAGCGGCCCGACGACTCCCTCGGCCCCGAGGAGCGCGCCCTCCTCAGCGACGACGCCGAATGGGCCAAGAAGCTCCTCGCCAACCTCCCCGAGAACCAGCGCGAGCTCCTCGTCCTCAGGGTCGCCGTCGGACTGACCGCCGAGGAGACCGGTCAGATGCTCGGCATGTCCCCGGGCGCCGTCCGGGTCGCCCAGCACCGCGCCCTCAGTCGGCTCCGCGCCCTGGCCGAGCAGTAAGCCTCACCTCGCCCGATCATCCCTTTCGTACACGTACGAAAGTCCAAAGCTTCCCGCTGATCTTGATCGTGGAATGAGACACGGCTCCGGCCCGTTAGCATGGACATCCCGCACCGATCAAGGCCATTTGGGAAGGTGTCATGACTGCCAACGTCGACGGAGTGCCCGGTAAATTCGCGACACTCGGGCTGACCTACGACGACGTGCTGCTGCTGCCCGGCGCGTCCGACATGGCGCCCGACCAGATCGACACCGCCTCGTACATCTCGAAGAACGTGCGGGTGAACATCCCGCTGCTCTCCGCCGCGATGGACAAGGTCACCGAGTCGCGCATGGCGATCGCCATGGCCCGACAGGGTGGTGTCGGTGTTCTGCACCGCAATCTCTCCATCGCCGACCAGGCGAACCAGGTCGACCTGGTGAAGCGCTCCGAGTCCGGCATGGTGACCGACCCGATCACCGTCCACCCGGACGCCACGCTCGCCGAGGCCGACGCGATCTGCGCCAAGTTCCGCATCAGCGGCGTCCCGGTGACCGACCAGGGCGGCAAGCTCCTCGGCATCGTCACCAACCGCGACATGGCCTTCGAGTCGGACCGCAGCCGCCAGGTGCGCGAGGTCATGACCCCGATGCCGCTCGTCACCGGCCACGTCGGCATCTCCGGCGTCGACGCCATGGACCTGCTGCGCCGCCACAAGATCGAGAAGCTTCCGCTGGTCGACGAGACGGGCCTCCTCAAGGGCCTCATCACGGTCAAGGACTTCGTCAAGGCCGAGAAGTACCCGAACGCCGCCAAGGACAAGGAGGGCCGCCTGCTCGTCGGCGCGGCCGTCGGTGTCGCCGGCGACTCCTTCGAGCGCGCCCAGGCCCTCATCGAGGCCGGTGTCGACTTCATCGTCGTCGACACCGCCCACGGCCACTCCCGGCTCGTCGGCGACATGATCGCCAAGATCAAGTCGAACTCCTCGGTGGACGTCATCGGCGGCAACGTCGCGACCCGCGACGGCGCCCAGGCGCTCGTCGACGCCGGTGCCGACGGCATCAAGGTCGGCGTCGGCCCCGGCTCCATCTGCACCACCCGCGTGGTCGCCGGCGTCGGCGTCCCGCAGGTCACCGCCATCTACGAGGCCGCCCTCGCCGCCAAGGCGGCCGGCGTCCCGGTCATCGGCGACGGCGGCCTGCAGTACTCCGGCGACATCGCCAAGGCGCTCGTGGCGGGCGCCGACACGGTGATGCTCGGCTCGCTCCTCGCGGGCTGCGAGGAGTCCCCGGGCGAGCTGCTCTTCATCAACGGCAAGCAGTTCAAGTCGTACCGCGGCATGGGCTCGCTGGGCGCCATGCAGACCCGCGGCGAGCGCAAGTCCTTCTCCAAGGACCGCTACTTCCAGGAGGGCGTCGCCTCCGACGACGCGCTGATCCCCGAGGGCATCGAGGGCCAGGTGCCGTACCGCGGCCCGCTCGCCTCCGTCGTGCACCAGCTGGTCGGCGGTCTGCGCCAGTCGATGTTCTACGTCGGCGGCCGGACGGTCCCGGAGCTCCAGGAGAACGGCCGCTTCGTCCGGATCACCTCCGCGGGCCTCAAGGAGAGCCACCCGCACGACATCCAGATGACCGTCGAGGCGCCGAACTACAGCAGGAAGTAACACCGCGTGACCCAGGGGGCGGTTCCGGCATGTGGCCGGAGCCGCCCCTCGCGCGTGTGTCGGGGATACTGGTAGGCGCAGACATAGAGGGAAAGGCCACACATCGTGACTGAGATCGAGATCGGGCGCGGCAAGCGCGGCCGCAGGGCGTACGCGTTCGACGACATCGCCGTCGTACCGAGCCGGCGCACCCGGGACCCGAAGGAGGTCTCGATCGCCTGGCAGATCGACGCCTACCGCTTCGAGCTGCCCTTCCTGGCCGCCCCGATGGACTCGGTCGTCTCCCCGCAGACCGCCATCCGGATCGGCGAGCTCGGCGGCCTGGGCGTGCTGAACCTCGAAGGCCTGTGGACCCGGTACGAGGACCCGCAGCCGCTGCTCGACGAGATCGCCGAGCTGGACGAGGCCACCGCCACCCGCCGTCTGCAGGAGATCTACGCCGCTCCGATCAAGGAGGAGCTGATCGGGCAGCGCATCAAGGAGGTGCGCGACTCCGGCGTCGTCACCGCCGCCGCGCTCTCCCCGCAGCGCACCGCGCAGTTCTCCAAGGCCGTCGTCGACGCCGGCGTGGACATCTTCGTCATCCGCGGCACCACGGTCTCCGCCGAGCACGTCTCCGGCGCGGCCGAGCCGCTGAACCTGAAGCAGTTCATCTACGAGCTGGACGTCCCGGTCATCGTCGGCGGCTGCGCCACGTACACCGCCGCCCTGCACCTGATGCGGACCGGCGCCGCGGGCGTCCTGGTCGGCTTCGGCGGCGGCGCCGCGCACACCACCCGCAACGTCCTGGGCATCCAGGTCCCGATGGCGACCGCCGTCGCCGACGTGGCCGCGGCCCGCCGCGACTACATGGACGAGTCCGGCGGCCGGTACGTGCACGTCATCGCCGACGGCGGCGTGGGCTGGTCCGGCGACCTCCCGAAGGCCATCGCCTGCGGCGCCGACGCCGTCATGATGGGCTCCCCGCTGGCCCGCGCCACGGACGCGCCCGGCAAGGGCCACCACTGGGGCATGGAGGCCGTCCACGAGGACGTGCCGCGCGGCAAGCTGGTCGACCTGGGCATCGTCGGCACCACCGAGGAGGTCCTCACCGGTCCGTCGCACACCCCGGACGGCTCGATGAACTTCTTCGGCGCCCTGCGCCGCGCGATGGCCACCACGGGCTACAGCGAGCTCAAGGAGTTCCAGCGCGTCGAGGTCACCGTCGCGGACTCGCAGCACCGCCGCTGACGCCTTCCCGTACGCACGCGAGGGGCCCCGCACCGACCGGTGCGGGGCCCCTCGCGCGTGTCCGTGCGGATCAGGCGGCCTTCTTGGCGCCGGAGAAGGCGGCGGCCGCGCCGAGCGCGAGGAAGAGGAAGGTCATCGCGTCCTTGCCCTCGCTCCACGCCTCCATCAGCCCGCCGAAGTCCTCGAAGAAGATCTCGGTGAAGGAGACGTGGAACTGCTTGGAGGCGAAGACCGCGATGCCGACGAGCTGGCCGAGGTAGACGGCGCCGAGGGAGAGGATCGCGGAGACGACCGGCAGCGCCGGGTTCGAGCCGCCGACCTTGCCGGCGGCGAAGCCGACCGCGAAGCCGACGCCGATGGCGGCCCAGCCGATCTCGGTCTCGGTGCCGCCGAGGATGGCGCCGTAGATGCCGGCGGTGACCAGCGCGGCGACGACGGCGGCGACGATGCCGAGGCCGACGTTGTTCCGGCGGGGGGCGGGCGCGGGCGCCGGCGGGTAGGCGCCGAACGGGTTCTGCCCGGCCTGCTGCTGCGGCACGCCCTGGGCGAACGGGTTCTGCCCGGCCGGCTGCTGGCCGGGGGCGCCCTGGGCGTACGGGTTCTGGCCGTCGGGCTGGCCGGGCGTTCCCTGGGCGTACGGGTTGCCGGGCGGCGGAACGGGCTGGCTCATGGTGGTGGTCCCCCAAGACGGATGCCGCACGGGCGTGCGATCAATGGGGCCGGACACTAGCAGTCCGCTCCGACAGTGGCCCACCCGTTACCCGTTCCCCGTCGCCCTTCGGCCGTCGCCCGGGGCTCAGAGGCGGTGCGCGGTGCCGGCGGGGGTGGCGCCCCGGGTGTCGAGGAGGAGCTGGGCCTTGACCGCGAGCCCCTGGAGGTCGTAGACGCGGTGGTGCTGGAGCAGGACGGTCAGGTCGGCGTGGGCGGCGGCCTCGTACAGCGAGTCGGCGCGGGGGACGGGGAGGTCGCGCACCCGCCAGTCGGGGACGTGCGGGTCGTGGAAGCTGACCGTCGCGCCGAGGTCCATGAGCCGGCCGGCGATCTCGTCGGCGGGGGAGCCCTCGCGGTCGGCGAGGTCGGGCTTGTACGTGATGCCGAGGAGCAGGATCCGGGCGCCGCGGGCGGACTTGCCGTGGTCGTTGAGGAGGGCGGCGGCGCGCTGGACGACGTACCGGGGCATCCGCTGGTTGACCTGGCCGGCGAGTTCGACGAGGCGGAGCGGCCCGTGCGCGCCGAGGTGTTCGACGGGGACGCCGTGGCCGCCGACGCCGGGGCCGGGGCGGAAGGCCTGGAAGCCGAAGGGCTTGGTCTCGGCGCAGCGGATGACGTCCCAGAGGTCGACGCCGAGTTCGTGGCAGAGCACCGCCATCTCGTTGACGAGGGCGATGTTGACGTGCCGGAAGTTGGTCTCCAGGAGTTTGACCGTCTCCGCTTCGCGGGGGCCACGCGCGCGTACGACCTTGTCGGTGAAGCGGCCGTAGAAGGCGGCGGCGGACTCGGTGCACGCGGGCGTGAGGCCGCCGATGACCTTCGGGGTGCCGGCGGGGCCGGGCCGGGTGCCGGGGTCGACGCGCCCGGGGTCGAGGCGGCCGGGGGAGTACGCGAGGTGGAAGTCGCGGCCGGCCCGCAGGCCGGAGCCGTCCTCCAGGAGCTCGCGGAGCAGGCCCTCGGTGGTGCCGGGCGGGACGGGGGACTCCAGGACGACGGTGGTGTGCGGGCGGAGCCGGGTGGCGAGCGCGCGGGCGGCGTCGGCGACGGCGGTGAGGTCGAGGGCGCCGTCGGGGCCGAGGGGGGTCGGGGCGCAGAGGACGGCGGTGCGGACCCGGCCGAGTTCGACCGGGCTGGTGGTGGCCCGGAAGCCGCCGGAGAGCATGCGGCGGATCTCGGAGGCGGTGAGGGAGCCGTCGACCGGGGGGCGGCCGGCGGCGAGGTCGGCGACCGGGCGGGGGTCGGTGTCGAAGCCGACGGTGGCGATGCCCGCGGCGGTCGCGGCCTGGGCGAGGGGGAGTCCGTGGTGGCCGAGGCCGATGACGGCGAGGTCTGCGGGCATGGGGGGTGGGCCGTCCTTCCCGGTAGCCGTTGTCCGTTGCGTGCGCAACAGGTAACCAATGTCAGACTAGGAGTAAATATGACCGATATGCGGCATTGCATGATCGAAGGTCGCCGAGTGTTATCCACAGGTCCGCACGGGGGCGGTGGCCGAAGCCGCCCACCCGGTCCAGAATCGGGAAGGTGAACCGGGCCACACGCGGTCCGGTTCGCCGCTGCGACGACGAGGGACACCGGGACGGAACACGACGACGGGAGGCGGCAGCCGTGAGGACAGCGACACTGGGACCCGCCGAGCGCGCCGCGGCGCTGGCGGCCATGGCCGAGCACGAGCTGGACCTGCTGGTCGTCGGCGGCGGCGTCGTCGGCGCGGGCACCGCCCTCGACGCGGTCACGCGCGGCCTCTCCACCGGCATCGTCGAGGCACGCGACTGGGCCTCCGGCACCTCCAGCCGCTCCAGCAAGCTCATCCACGGCGGACTGCGCTATCTGGAGATGCTCGACTTCGCCCTGGTCCGCGAGGCCCTCAAGGAGCGCGGCCTGCTCCTGGAGCGGCTCGCGCCCCACCTGGTGAAGCCGGTTCCGTTCCTCTACCCCCTCCAGCACCGCGGCTGGGAGCGGCTCTACGCGGGCTCCGGCGTCGCCCTGTACGACGCCATGTCCGTCTCCTCCGGGCACGGCCGCGGCCTCCCCGCCCACCGCCACCTCAGCCGCAAGGGCGCCCTCCGCGTCGCCCCCTGCCTGCGCAAGGACGCCCTCACGGGCGCCCTCCAGTACTACGACGCCCAGATGGACGACGCCCGCTTCGTCCTCACCCTCGTCCGCACCGCCGCCTCCTACGGCGCCCTGGCCGCCGCCCGGGCCCGGGTCACCGGCTTCCTCCGCGAGGGCGAGAGGGTCGTCGGCGCCCGCGTCCAGGACGTCGAGACCGGTGGCGAGTACGTCATCCGGGCCAAGCAGATCGTCAACGCCACCGGGGTGTGGACCGACGACACCCAGGCCCTCATCGGCGAGCGCGGCCAGTTCCACGTCCGCGCCTCCAAGGGCATCCACCTCGTCGTCCCCAAGGACCGGATCCACTCCACCACCGGCCTCATCCTGCGCACCGAGAAGTCCGTCCTCTTCGTCATCCCCTGGGGACGGCACTGGATCATCGGCACCACCGACACCGACTGGGACCTCGACAAGGCCCACCCCGCCGCCTCCAGCGCCGACATCGACTACCTCCTGGAGCACGTCAACACCGTGCTCGCCACCCCGCTCTCCCGCGACGACGTCCAGGGGGTCTACGCGGGCCTGCGCCCGCTGCTCGCCGGCGAGTCCGACGCCACCAGCAAGCTCTCCCGCGAGCACACCGTCGCCCACCCGGTCCCCGGCCTCGTCGTCGTCGCGGGCGGCAAGTACACGACCTACCGGGTGATGGCGAAGGACGCCGTCGACGAGGCCGTGCACGGCCTCGGCCTCGGCGCGTCCCCCGGACGGGGCGGCTGGGGAGGGGTCGCCCCCTGCGTCACCGAGGACACCCCGCTGATCGGTGCCGAGGGCTACCGCGCGCTGTGGAACGCGCGGGCGAGGATCGCCGCCCGCTCCGGCCTCCACGTCGTCCGCGTCGAGCACCTCCTCGACCGCTACGGCTCCCTCGCGGAGGAACTCCTCGCGCTGATCGCCGAGGACCCCTCGCTCGGCGAACCGCTCGCCGGGGCCGAGGACTACCTGCGCGCCGAGGTCGTCTACGCCGCCTCCCACGAGGGCGCCCGCCACCTCGACGACGTCCTCACCCGCCGCACCCGCGTCTCCATCGAGACCTTCGACCGCGGCACCCGCAGCGCGCGCGAGGCCGCCGGACTGATGGCCCCGGTCCTCGGCTGGGACGAGGGGCAGATCGAGAGAGAGGTCGAACACTACGAGAAGCGGGTCGAGGCCGAGCGCGAGTCCCAGCGCCAGCCCGACGACCTCACGGCGGACGCCGCACGGCTCGGTGCGCCCGACATCGTCCCGATCTGACGGGGGATCCGCCTGACGGTACGTCCGTGACGAGGGGGAACCCGGGGGCGCGTGTGGCGCGTCGTCATACCGGAGTACGGACCCGGGGGCGCCACCCGTCCTGAGGTGAGGGACAATGGCCTCTCTTCCAGGGCGGGTTGCCGCAGCGTGTGGAGTGCGGCGGGCGCGGCGGAGATCAGGGAACGCAGAGGGGACGCATGTCGGAGTCGGAGCAGTCGCGGGACACGGCGCAGCCCGAGGACGGGAAGCCTCAGGACACCAGGCCCCAGGACGCGAAGCCCCAGGGGGCGAAGCTCCAGGACACCACGCCGGGGGACACCGCGCCGGGAGACGCCGCGCCTCGGGACGCGAAGTCCCAGGACGCGCGGGACCGGGGCGCGGAGTCCCCGGAGGCGGGGCCCCAGGACACGAAGCCCCAGGACGCGAAGCCGCAGGACGCGAAGCCGCAGGACGCGAAGCCGCAGGGCGGCGCGTCCGCCGACCCGCGGGCGGAGCGGGCCGCGGCCGCGCCCCGGGACCGCGTGCCGGGGACCGAGCCCTCGACCGGACGGGCCGGATTCGGCGCCGGGGACGGCGACGGGCAGCGGCCCGCGGCCGACCGGCTCCGCAAGGGTGCCGGTCCCTCCTCGGCCACCGAGACCGAGGGCCGGCTGCTCGCCGGCCGCTACCGGCTCGGCGCCCTCCTCGGCCGCGGCGGCATGGGCACCGTCTGGCGCGCCGTCGACGAGACCCTCGGCCGCACCGTCGCCGTCAAGGAACTCCGCTTCCCCAACAGCATCGACGAGGACGAGAAGCGCCGCCTCATCACCCGGACCCTGCGCGAGGCCAAGGCCATCGCCAAGATCCGCAACAACGGCGCCGTGACCGTCTACGACGTCGTCGACGAGGACGACCGCCCCTGGATCGTCATGGAGCTCATCGAGGGCAAGTCGCTCGCCGACGCCGTGCGCGAGGACGGCGTCCTCACCCCGCGCCGCGCCGCCGAGGTCGGCCTCGCCATCCTCGACGTGCTGCGCTCCGCGCACCGCGAGGGCATCCTGCACCGCGACGTGAAGCCGTCCAACGTCCTCATCTCCGACGACGGCCGCGTCGTCCTCACCGACTTCGGCATCGCCCAGGTGGAGGGCGACCCGTCCATCACCTCCACCGGCATGCTCGTCGGCGCCCCCTCGTACATCTCGCCCGAGCGCGCCCGCGGCCACAAGCCCGGCCCCGCCGCCGACCTGTGGTCGCTCGGCGGTCTGCTCTACGCGGCGGTCGAGGGCTCCCCGCCGTACGACAAGGGCTCCGCGATCGCGACCCTCACCGCCGTCATGACCGAGCCCGTCGACCCGCCGAAGAACGCGGGCCCGGAGCTGGAGCAGGTCATCTACGGGCTGCTCGCCAAGGACCCGGCGCAGCGGCTCGACGACGCCCGCGCCCGGGTGCTGCTGCGCGCCGTGCTCGACGCCCCCGAGGCGGCGCCGGAGCCCTCGCCCGAGGTGACCAGGATCGTTCCGCTGCCGGCCCGCCCCGAGCGGGGCCCGGAGGCCGCGGCCGTCGCCCAGGAGAAGGCCCCCGAGCCCGCCGCCGAGCGGATGCGGGGCGCCCTCGCCTCCGTACGGAACGCGGCCGCGGCGGCCAAGGCCGAGGCGAAGGCGAAGGACCGCGCCAAGGAGAAGCCCCGCGAGCAGGGCGGGCAGCGGCCCCGGCCCGTGCCCGCGCAGGGCGGCGCCCGGCCGGCGCCGGCCCGCGCCCCGCTCACGGACGTCGTCCCCCGGCGCACCCTGGTGATCATCGCCGCGGTCGCCGTCCTCGCCATCCTCGGCACCATCCTCGCCGTCTCCCTGAACGGCGACGACAAGGGTTCCGAGGGCAAGGGCGGCGAGACCACCGCCTCGGCCGGGACCACCGCGGGCGGCGACGGCGGCTCCGGCACCGACGGCGGCAAGGGCGGCACCTCGGGCGACCCCACCGAGCAGGGCGGCGCCCAGCCCGGTGACACCGGCGCCACGGACAACGGCGGCGCGAACGGTGCGAACGGCGCGAACGGCGCCACGGGCGCGTCCACCGGCCAGACCGGCACCACCACGCCCACCGCCAAGCCCAGCGGCGGCACCGGCACCGGCGCCGCGCTCCCGGCCGGCTACACCCTGGTCACCAACGACCGCTTCAAGTTCTCCATGGCCATGCCGGCCTCCTTCTCCATGCGCCCCATAGACGGTTACAGCGGGGGCGCCATATGGAGCGAGAGCGGCGGCTTCCCGCGCGTCCAGGTCGACTTCAACGCCAGCCCCAAGGACGACGCGAGGGCGGCCTGGCTCGCCGCCGTGGGCGCCACCCGTGCCACCAGCACCGGCTACAAGCACATCCGCGTCGACTCCGTCTCGTACAAGGGCTACCCGACCGTCGCGGACTGGGAGTTCGAGCGGACCCAGAAGGGAATGCGCGTCCACGTCCTCAACCGCGGCTTCAAGGTGGACGCCAAGCACGGCTACTCGATCATGGTCAGCTGCAAGGCCGAGGAGTGGAACGGCGCGGAGTGCAGGACGCTGCGCGAGACGGCGTTCGCCACGTTCAGCCCCAAGGACTGACCGCGGCCCCGTATCGTGAGCGACGGGGCACGACCAATGCGCAGGGGGAGGCGCCGTGGACGAGTACGCGGGAAGAGTGCTCGCGGAGCGCTACCGCCTTCCGCTGCCGCCCGCCGGCTCCGCGGGTCTCGTCGAGCTCGTCGAGACCCGCGCCTTCGACACGTACAGCGGGCAGGAGGTGCGGGTCCGTCAGGTCCCGCTGCCCGAGATCGTCGACGCCGAGGTCCTCGGCGAGGGGCCCGCGCCCACCGGAGCGTACGGCGCCGCGGGCGGCGCCACCCGCAGACCGGCCGAGCCGGTCGTCCGACGGGCGATCGAGGCCGCCCAGGCCGCCGCGCAGATCCCCGACCACCCCTTACTCGACCAGGTCTTCGACGTCTTCGCGGAGGCCGGCTCGCTGTGGATAGTCAGCGAGTACATCGCCGCGCGCCCGCTCTCCGCCCTCCTCGACGAGGGCCCGCTCAACCCCTTCCGCGCCGCCGAGATCGCCGCGGATCTCCTCACCGCCCTGCGCGCCCTCCACGCCCACGGCTGGGTCCACCGCAACATCACCGCCCGCACGGTCCTCGTCTGCGACGACGGCCGCGTCCTCCTCACCGGCCTCGCCGCCGGCGCCGCAGAGGAGGCCCTCTGCGGCTACGCCCCCGTCCCGGACCCCGACGACCCGGCCTTCCGGGCTCCGGAGGAGGAGTACGGGGAGCGAGGGGAGTACGAGGGACAGGGGGAGTACGAGGCGTACGAGGAGTACGAGGAACAGGGGGAGTACGAGGCGGAGGCCTACGACGCGCCCGCCGAGGAGACCTACGAGCCCGGGGAGATCTACGAGGCCGAGACGTACGGGTCCGGGGACACCTATGAGGCCGAGGCGTACGGGTCCGAGGCGTACGCGCCCGCGCCGTACACCGTGCGGGCGTACGAGGCCGACGAGTACGAGACCGGGGAGTTCGTGGCGCCGGAGGGCGGGGGCGACGTCCCCGAACCGCCGCCCGCCGCCGAGCCCGTTCCGTACGGGGCCGATCCCTACGGGATCGCGACGCCCGCGCCGCGCCCCGCGAGCCCGCCGGAGGCCCCGGCGGTGCCGCCCAGCGCCGATCTGCGGGCGGCCCGGGCGGGGGCCATCGCCGCCTACCGCGCGGCCACCCGCGCCGCCGCCGCGCGCATCGGCGACACCGGGTCGCTTCCGGTCCAGCGCACCCCCGAGCCGGGCCCCGTGCCCGCTCCCGTGCCCGCTCCCGAGCCCGCTCCCGAGCCCGCTCCCGAGCCCGTGCCGGGGTCGGAGTCCCAGGCCGAAGCGGTCCTTCCGGAGGCCACCCGGCCCGGGCCCGCGCCCCAATGGTGGGCGCGTGCGGCGGACGACGAGGACGACGCGGACGAGGACGAGGACGAGGACGAGGAAGGCGACTCCGCGGACGACCGGCGGCCGTACGGCGGCGGCCCGTACCCGCCCCGCCTGATGCTCAAGGGCAGCTGGACCGACGGCCCGCACGCCTCCCGGGACGGCTCGCCGCCCGTCCCCGCCGGCGGGAGCCCGGTGCTGCCCGGCTCCGGGCGGCCCGCGCTGCCCGCCGGGTACACGGCCGCCGCCCCGGAGCCCGCCCGCGTGGTCCGGCCGGACGCCGGCGCAGCCGCCGTACCCGCGCAGCAGGTTCCGGAGGGGGAGCGGTACCGGGGCCCGGCCACCCGGCTCGCCGCCGAACGGGCCCGGCAGACCCGGATCGCGGTCGTCGGCGCCGTCACCGAGCGCTGGGCGCCCGAACAGGCCGGCCCCGTCCACGAGAACTGGCGGCTCGCCCCGCCGATCGGCCCCGCCACCGACCTGTGGGCGCTCGGCGCGCTGCTCTACCGCGCCGTCCAGGGCCACGCCCCCTATCCCGAGGACAACGCCGCCGAGCTCGTCCAACTGGTCTGCGCCGAACCGCCCGCCTTCGCCGAGGAGTGTGGCCCGCTGCGTCCGGTGGTGGAGTCGCTGCTGCGCCAGGACCCCACCGAGCGCCCGGACTTCGAGGAGCTGCGCGGCTGGCTGCGGTCGCTGGTCCGCTCCGCGCCGGAGCCGGAGGCGGAGTTCGCCGCCGCGCCCCCGCCGCCGTTCGACGCGAAGCGGCTGCCCATCCTGCGCCGCAGGGGCGAGCTGGTGCGCCGCCGCCGCGCCGCCGGCGCGGGCCGCAATCGCCACCGCCACCGTCGCGGCAAGGACACCCGGGGCGGCAGGACCCCCGCGCCCGCGCCCACCGCCGCCCCCGCCCCCGCCTCCGTACCCGAGGAACCCTTCGAGCCCCAGGAGCTGTTCGAACGCCGGGAGCACGAGCCCCGCCGGGAGCACGAGCCCCGCCAGGAGTACGAGCCCCGCCAGGAGTACGAGCCCCGCCAGGAGTACGCGTACGGCTACGAGGACGCGGAGCCCGAGCCGCCGCGCCCGCGGACCGCGCCGCGCTCCCGTGGCCGGCGCGTGCTGCTCGTCGGGCTCCTGCTGCTCGGCGCCGCCCTCGCGTACGTCGCCGTCGCCCTGCCCCGGGGCGGCGAGCAGCCCGCCGGCGCCCGTCCGACGGCGACCACGGCACCGCCGCCCGCGAAGCCCACCGCGACCGCGACCACCCCACCCCCTGCCACCCCGACGTCGACCCCGGCGACCGAGCCCTCCTCCGTGCCCCCCTCCGCGTCCGCCTCCGGTCCCGCCCTGGCCTCCGGTTACGTGCTGCGCGAGGACCCGGAGGGGTTCCGGATCGGGGTGCCGCGCGACTGGCGGCGCAGCCCCGTCAACGCGTCCGGCCAAGTCCGCTACACCGGCGGCGACTTCACGCTGATCGTCGTCCCCGGCCGGGACAGCGTCCGGGACAACGGCTCCGATCCGCTGGAGTACCAGAACACCAAGGAGCGGGAGCTGGAGCCCTACCGGCAGTCCAGCTGGTCCGAGTTGGTGAGGTCGAGGCGGGTCGACATCGGCCGCACGCCCACCGCCGAGGGCCAGTACACCTGGTACGACGGCGCGGGCCGCAAGGTCTTCGTCCACAACCTCGCGCTCATCGAAGGCGGCCGGTACCACGTGGTCCAGGTCATCGGTCCGGACGGCGACCGGGACAGGGTCACGGAGATCTACGGCGAGGCCGTGAAGGGCTTCCGGCCGGGCCGTTGAGCCGGATCGGGGCCGGCTTGGGGCCGACTCGGGGTCGCTTCGGGGTCGCTTCGGGGCCGACTCGGGGCCGACTCCGGGCGACCCGAGCCGCCCGCGGCGGCACCGGGCGGCCGCGGCGGCGGTCACAGTGCGGTTCCTTTGCGGGCCCCGCGGTTCCGTCCGCCGTCCCCTCCTCCGTAACCTGGCACCGGAAGCTACGGGGCGGGGGCAAGTGGAACATTCTCAGGGCACAGGCGCGGGGCTGCTGCTCGCCGGGCGGTACCGGCTCGTCGAGTCCATCGGACGCGGCGGCATGGGCAGGGTCTGGCGCGCGCACGACGAGGTGCTGCACCGCGTGGTGGCGGTCAAGGAGCTGACGGCGGGCCGGTTCGTCGCGGAGGCCGACCGGCTGGTGCTGCACGCCCGCACCCAGAAGGAGGCGCGGGCCGCCGCCCGGATCACCCACCCCGGCGTGGTGACCGTCCACGACGTCCTCGAACACGACGCCCGGCCCTGGATCGTCATGCAGTTCGTCGACGGTCCGTCGCTCGCCGACGCCGTCAAGGAGGCCGGGACGGTCGCGCCCCGCGAGGCGGCCCGGGTCGGCCTGCACGTCGTCGGCGCGCTGCGGGCCGCGCACGCCGCCGGCGTGCTGCACCGGGACGTGAAGCCCGGCAACGTCCTGCTCGCGCGGGACGGGCGGGTCCTCATCACCGACTTCGGCATCGCGGCGATCGAGGGCGACTCCACCATCACCCGGACCGGCGAACTCGTCGGCTCCATCGACTACCTGGCGCCCGAGCGGGTCCGGGGCGGAGACCCCGGCCCGGCCTCCGACCTCTGGTCGCTCGGCGCCACCCTGTACACGGCCGTCGAGGGCACCTCGCCGTTCCGCCGCACCTCTCCGATCAGCACCATGCAGGCCGTCGTCGGCGAGGAGCCGCCGCACCCGGCGAACGCGGGGCCGCTGGCCGCCGTCATCGTGGCGCTGCTCCGCAAGGACCCGGAGCAGCGGCCGCGCGCGGACGAGGCCGAGCGGATGCTGCTCGACGCGATGGAGGGCCGCAGCCCGCAGACCGCGCAGGCGTACGTGCCGACGCAGCGGATGGACCTGGAGCAGGTCGCCATGCCCCCCGCTACGGCCTCCGGTGCGCCCGGTACGGCCTCCGGCACGGCCGCCGTCCCGGAGGGCGTACCGACCTCGGCGTCGCCCCTGACCCCGCGTACCGTCGAGTGGCCCGACCCGGCGGGGTCCTCGCAGGGGACCTCGGGCGGGACCTCGGGTGGGACCTTCGTGCCGCCGTCCGTGCCTCCCGCGCCGGGGCCGCGTCCCTCCGCCTCCGCGGGGAAGGGCCGCTGGCGCTCCGCGGTCCTCACCGCCGTGCTCGCCGCCGCCGTCGCGGGCGGCGCCGTCTTCGCCGTGATGCAGTACGGCGGGGGTGGGGGCGGCGGGGCCGAGCCGGGCCCCGTGGCGAGCAGCGGTGCCACCCCCGGTCCCACCGCCGGCGACCGCAAGGGCGTCGCGGCGGACGAGGTCCCGGCGGGCTGGAAGCGGGTCGACGACCCCGCGGGCTTCTCCCTGATCGTCCCCGAGGGCTGGAAGCGCCAGGTGGAGGACGACAACATCGACTACACCCCGGACCGCGGCCGGCACCGCCTCCGGATCAGCATCGACCCGAGCCCCGACTTCGAGACGCCGTACGCCCACCTCCTGGACCTGGAGAAGACGCTCAAGAAGCGGATGGACTACCAGCGGGTGTGGCTGAACCAGAGCACCTACCGCGATCACGTGAAGTCCGCGCTCTGGGAGTTCACCTGGACCGAGAAGCAGAACTTCCCGGGCCCCCGGCACGCGATCGACCGGCTGTACTACGCCGACGACGGCACCGAGTACGCGATCTACATGACCTCGCCGGAGTCGAGCTGGGACACGACACGCGAGCAGTTCGACCTCGTCCTCCAGCACTGGCGGGCACCCGGCACCTGACCCCGGAAAAATCTTCGTGAAGGGCCTGCGCGAGGTCGTAAGCCGCTGATCAGGGCTTATATGCCAGTGATCACTGGCGTGATGTGTGCGTGGGGTGAAAACGCGTTACCGGCGGGTACCCAAAGGTCGGTACGAGGCCTACCCTCGGCGTCATGACGGACTCGCAGGCCCCCGCCGCCCTCACGATCGCCGCCGACCCCGCCCCGGCGGCCCGCCCCGCCGCCCCGGCCGGTGCGACCAACCCGGTCGCCCCCGCGCCGGCCGGAGCCCGGACCGCCGCCGACGTCGTGACGCCGGAGCTGGTCGCCCGGCTCACCCGGGGTGTCGTCGGCTCCGGCCGCACCGCCAACCACACGCCCTTCACCGGGGCGAAGCTGGCGGACCTGCCGGAGGCCACGCCCGAGGACGTCGCCGAGGCCTTCGACCGCGCCCGCGCCGCGCAGGCCGCCTGGGCCGCCACCCCCGTCCGGGCCCGCGCCGCCGTCCTGCTGCGCTTCCACGACCTGGTCCTCGCCCGCCAGTCCGAGGTCCTCGACCTCATCCAGCTGGAGACCGGCAAGGCCCGGCTGCACGCCCACGAGGAGGTCCTCGCGGTCGCCGTCGCCGCCCGTCACTACGGCCGCAAGGCGTCCTCGTACCTCCGTCCCAAGCGGCACACCGGCGTCGTCCCGACCCTCACCAAGGTCACCGAGCTGCGCCAGCCGCGCGGGGTCGTCGGCCAGATCGCGCCCTGGAACTACCCCTTCGAGCTCTCCGTCGGCGACGCCCTGCCCGCCTTCGTGGCGGGCAACGCGCTCGTCATGAAGCCCGACACCGAGACCGCGCTCACCGCCCTGTGGGCCCGTGAGCTGCTGATAGAGGCCGGCCTGCCCGCCGAGGTCTTCCAGGTCGTGCTCGGCGAGGGCCCGGTCGTCGGCCCCGAGGTCGTCCGCCACGCCGACTACGTCTCCTTCACCGGCTCCACCCGCACCGGCATCGAGGTCGCCAAGGGCGCCGCCGCCCGGCTCGTCGGCGTCTCCCTCGAACTCGGCGGCAAGAACGCCATGCTGGTGCTGAAGGACGCCGACATCGAGAAGGCCGCCGAGGGCGCCGTCCGCGCCTGCTTCTCCTCCGCCGGCCAGCTCTGCATCTCCATCGAGCGCCTGTACGTCCACGAGTCGATCGCCACCGCCTTCGTCGAGCGCTTCGCCGCCCGCACCAAGGCCATGCGCCTCGGCAACTCCCTCGCGTACGGCGCCGACATGGGCTCCCTCGTCGGCGAGCGCCAGCTGGAGGCCGTCACCCGGCACGTCGACGAGGCCGTCGCCAAGGGCGCCACGCTCGTCGCCGGCGGCGTCGCCCGCCCCGACCTCGGCCCGCTCTTCTACGAGCCGACCATCCTCGACGGCGTCGAGGCCCCGATGGCCGTCTGCGCCGAGGAGACCTTCGGCCCGGTCGTCTCGATCTACCGCTTCACCGACGAGGACGAGGTGATCGAGCGCGCCAACGCCACCGCGTACGGCCTCAACTCCTCCGTCTGGACCACCGACGCGCGCCGCGGCCACGCCGTCGCCGCCCGGCTGCGCACCGGCACGGTCAACATCAACGAGGGGTACGCGCCCGCGTACGGCAGCGTCCGCGCGCCGATGGGCGGCATGAAGGACTCCGGCCTCGGCCGCCGCCACGGCTCCGAGGGCATCCTCAAGTACACCGAGGCCCAGACCGTCGCCCAGCAGCGGCTGATGCCGCTGGCGCCCTCCTTCGGGATGGACGACGAGAAGTACGCGGCGGTGATGAGCCTCTCCCTGAAGGCGCTGAAGGCCCTGCGCCTGAGCTGACCCCGCCCGACGTCGTTCCCTCCCTGCCCGTTTTCACCTCAAGAGGAGAGCCATGACCGCGGTATCCCCTGCCCGAAACCAGGACGAGGAAGACGCGTACGACTACGACGTCCTCGTGGTCGGCTCCGGCTTCGGCGGTTCGGTCACCGCCCTCCGGCTCACCGAGAAGGGCTACCGGGTCGGCGTCCTGGAGGCCGGCCGCCGCTTCACCCGGGAGACCCTGCCGAAGAACTCCTGGGACCTGAAGAACTTCCTGTGGGCGCCGACCCTCGGCCTGTACGGCATCCAGCGCATCCACCTGCTCGGCAACGTGATGGTCCTCGCGGGCGCGGGCGTCGGCGGCGGCTCCCTCAACTACGCGAACACGCTGTACGAGCCGCTGGCGCCGTTCTTCGACGACCCGCAGTGGAAGGACATCACCGACTGGCGCGCCGAGCTCGCCCCGTACTACGACCAGGCGAAGCGGATGCTGGGCGTCCGGCTCAACCCGACGATGACCCCCTCCGACGTGCACCTGAAGGCCGCCGCCCAGGCCATGGGGATCGGCGACACCTTCCACATGGCGCCGGTCGGCGTCTTCTTCGGTGACGGACGAGACGCCGTCGGCGGGGACGGGGTCGGGACGGCGAAGGTGAAGCCGGGCGGCGAGGTGGCCGACCCGTTCTTCGGCGGCGCGGGCCCCTCCCGCAAGGCCTGCACCGAGTGCGGCGAGTGCATGACCGGCTGCCGCCACGGCGCCAAGAACACTCTCAACGAGAACTACCTCTACCTCGCCGAGAAGGCGGGCGCGGTCGTCCACCCGATGACCTCGGTCGTCGCCGTCACCGAGGACTCGCGCGGCGGCTTCGCGGTCAAGACCCTCCCGACCGACGACCGGAAGAAGGGCAAGGGCCGCACCTTCACCGCCCGCCAGGTGGTCGTCGCCGCCGGCACGTACGGCACCCAGACCCTGCTCCACCGGATGAAGGACAGCGGGCTGCTGCCCCGGATCTCCGCCCGGCTCGGCGAGCTGACCCGCACCAACTCGGAGGGCCTGGTCGGCGCGCAGACCACCGACCGCCGCTACCGGCGCAGGCACGGCGGGCAGAAGGCCGACTTCACCCGGGGCGTCGCCATCACCTCGTCCGTCCACCCGGACGAGAACACCCACATCGAGCCGGTCCGCTACGGCAAGGGCTCCAACTCGATGGGCGGCCTCACCGTCCTCCAGGTCCCCTACGGCGCCCACCGGGTGCGCAACTGGGCCCTCAACATGGCCCGGCACCCGCTGCTTGCGCTCCGCTCCCTCTCCAACCGGCGCTGGTCCGAGCGGACCATCATCGGCCTCGTCATGCAGTCCCTCGACAACTCGCTGACGACCTACCGCAAGCCCGGCGGCCTCGGGAAGGGCCTGCTCACCGCCCGCCAGGGGCACGGGGCGCCGAACCCGACGCAGATCGAGGCGGCGACCCGGGCCGCGACCCTGATCTCCGAGGAGATCAACGGCTTCGCCGGTTCCAACATCGGCGAGCTGATGGGCACCCCGCTGACCGCGCACTTCCTCGGCGGCTGCCCGATCGGCGCCGACGCGGAGTCCGGCGTCATCGACCCGTACCACCGGCTCTACGGCCACCCGGGCATCTCGGTCGTGGACGGCGCGGCGGTCTCCGCCAACCTCGGCGTGAACCCGTCGCTGACGATCACCGCGCAGGCGGAGCGGGCCATGTCCTTCTGGCCGAACAAGGGCGAGGAGGACCCGCGGCCGCGGCAGGGCGAGGCGTACGCGCGCGTGGCGGCGGTCGAGCCGAAGTCCCCGGCGGTCCCGGCCGAGGCGTTCGGCGCCCTGCGGCTGCCCTTCCTCGGCATGCCGGCGGTCCCGCCGAAGAAGACGCCCTGACGCTCCGGTCCCGGACGGACAGAAAGGGCGCTGCACCCCCCTCCGAGTGCAGCGCCCTTCCGGCTTTTCGGTGTTGCTGCATAGATGACCACCGGGCCCCGCCTTTGGTTGTAGGCGTTGTACGGGATCTTTGTGTGACGCGCGTCACGTGGTGACGGCGGAGCGTGAAGAGGGCCCGTGCCGCGATTCCGGTCGCGGCACGGGCCCTGGGTCGGCACCGGTGTCAGGCAGCGGCGGTGCCGAGCGGAGCGGCGCCGGGGGGTCGCGCCGCGTCGGGGAGGAACGTCGGGGGGGAGGGGGGAGGGACGGCCGTGGGGACGGGGCTGCGGTGACGGGGGGAGGGGGAGCCCGTTGCGGTCGGCCCCGGGCGTCCCCGGGACCGACCGCCCTTTATGGGTGACCGGGCTGCTGTCCCCTGCCGTCCGGTCACGCGCGCTGGGGCGAGGTCCCACGACGTGCCAGAAGCACGTCACACGCCCCAGCGAAGCCACGCGTGGTTTCCTGCGGGCCCGCCCCTGGCTGGCACGGACACCCCGCTCAACGAGGCCCGGCGGGGGCCGGTCACGCGCCGTACGGGTGAGTCCGGCACCGAACGGGGGTGCGGGGCCCCACCCGTCGGGTGCGGGCGGGGCCGCGGGCGGTCGCGGGTGCGGGTGTGGGGGCTTCGGCCCTGGGTGGTCGCGGGTGTGTGTGCGTGGGCTTCGGCCGTGGGTGGCTTCGGCCGTGGGTGGTGTCAGACGCGGCCCCGGCACAGCTCCAGCATCGTCATCGCCAGCGCCGTGCCCGGCTTGCCCAGCGCGTCCCGGTAGTGGGCGAGCACGTCCATCTCGCGGGCCAGGTTCACCCGCCGGCCGCCGGAGGAGATCCGGGCCTCCTGGATCACCGCCGAGATCGCCATCCGCTCCTGGATGAGACCGATGATCCGGTCGTCCAGCGCGTCGATCCGCTCGCGGGCGTCACCGATCAGCGAGGCCGCCTCGTCGGTGCGGGCGCCGGTCTGCTCGGTGGGGGTCTTCGGGGGGAGGGTCTTCGTGGTGACGGTCTGCGCGGTCATGCGGGGCTCCTGGGTGGTGTGGAGGCCCCGGATCGGCACGGCCCGGGAAACGCCAGACGCCCCGGGCCTTGTCGGCCCGGGGCGCCTGGGAAGTCGCTTGTCAGTTGCTCAAGCAGCACGACCATGGCAGCCGGTGGGCCGGTTGCCATAGGTAAACACGAAGGTCGAGTGCTTGCGCATGGCGCCCAGTATGGACCCCGCCCTCCGTACCGGGGCAAGCCGGGCCCGGATGGTGAGACGAAGGCCACCCACGTTCGGATGGTGAGACGAAAAGAGACACGCGCGCGCCGGTAGAATCGACAAATAGCCCCCTCCCTCGGGAACCCTCCTACCGCCGGAAGGCCGCCGTAGTGTCATCAGCGTCCCCCGCTGCCGCGCCCGACGTCACCAACCCGGACGTAGTCCTCGTTGTCGACTTCGGCGCCCAGTACGCCCAGCTCATCGCCCGTCGCGTCCGTGAGGCGCGGGTCTACAGCGAGATCGTCCCGTCCACCATGCCGGTGGCCGAGATGCTGGCCAAGAACCCGAAGGCGATCATCCTCTCCGGCGGCCCGTCCTCCGTGTACGCCGAGGGCGCCCCGCGCCTCGACCGTGCGATCTTCGACGCCGGCGTCCCCGTCTTCGGCATGTGCTACGGCTTCCAGCTGATGGCCACCACGCTCGGCGGCACCGTCGACAACACCGGAGCCCGCGAGTACGGCCGCACCCCGCTGCACGTCTCCAAGGCCGGCTCCACCCTCTTCGAGGGCACCCCGGTCGAGCAGTCCGTGTGGATGTCGCACGGCGACGCCTGCTCCGCCGCCCCCGAGGGCTTCGCCGTCACCGCCTCCACCGACGTGGTCCCGGTCGCCGCCTTCGAGAACGACGAGAAGAAGCTCTACGGCGTCCAGTACCACCCCGAGGTGCTGCACTCCACGCACGGCCAGCAGATCCTGGAGCACTTCCTCTACCGCGGCGCCGGCATCGAGCCCTCGTGGACGACCGGCAACGTGATCGAGGAGCAGGTCGCGGCCATCCGCGCCCAGGTCGGCGACAAGCGCGCCATCTGCGGTCTCTCCGGCGGCGTCGACTCCGCCGTGGCCGCGGCCCTCGTCCAGAAGGCCATCGGCGACCAGCTCACCTGCGTCTACGTCGACCACGGCCTGATGCGCAAGGGCGAGACCCAGCAGGTCGAGAAGGACTTCGTCGCCGCGACCGGCGCCCGTCTGGTCGTCGTCGACGCGGAGAAGCGCTTCCTCGACGCCCTCGCCGGCGTCTCCGACCCGGAGACCAAGCGGAAGATCATCGGCCGCGAGTTCATCCGCGTCTTCGAGCAGGCCCAGCTGGAGATCCTCCAGGAGGAGGGCCCCGAGGTCGCCTTCCTGGTGCAGGGCACCCTCTACCCGGACATCGTCGAGTCCGGCGGCGGCACCGGCACCGCCAACATCAAGTCGCACCACAACGTGGGCGGCCTCCCCGACGACATCGAGTTCGAGCTCGTCGAGCCGCTGCGGCAGCTCTTCAAGGACGAGGTCCGGATGGTCGGCCAGGAGCTCGGCCTGCCCGAGGAGATCGTCCAGCGCCAGCCCTTCCCGGGCCCCGGCCTCGGCATCCGCATCGTCGGCGAGGTCACCAAGGAGCGCCTGGACCTGCTCCGCGAGGCCGACGCCATCGCCCGCGAGGAGCTGACCACCGCCGGTCTCGACCGCGAGATCTGGCAGTGCCCGGTCGTGCTGCTCGCCGACGTCCGCTCCGTCGGCGTCCAGGGCGACGGCCGCACCTACGGCCACCCGATCGTCCTGCGCCCGGTCTCCTCCGAGGACGCCATGACGGCCGACTGGTCGCGCCTGCCGTACGAGGTCCTCGCCAAGATCTCCACCCGGATCACCAACGAGGTCGCCGACGTCAACCGCGTCGTCCTCGACGTCACCAGCAAGCCCCCGGGCACCATCGAGTGGGAGTGACCCCTCCCGCACGCGCACGAGGCCGCCGTCCCCGCACCCCGCGGGCGGCGGCCTCGCCGCTTCCCGGCCCGCCCGCCCAGACCCGTCCCGTCCGGCCTCTGGTGACTTGACCGGCCGGGCGTTACCTTCCGGCGCATGACCGAGACACCGGCCCCCGTCCCCGTCGACCGGCTCCACTTCGCCATGCCGCCCGTCCACGCGACGGCCGAGGAGGAACGCGTCCACCGCAAGCAGCGGCTCGCCGGCGCACTCCGCCTCTTCGGACGGCTCGGGTACGAGGAGGGCGTCTCCGGTCACATCACCGTCCGCGACCCCGAGTACGACGACTGCTACTGGGTGAACCCCTTCGGCGCCCCCTTCGGCGACCTCACCGCGAGCGACCTCGTCCTCGCCAACGGCGACGGGCAGGTCGTCCTCGGCGGCCAGCACGTCAACCAGGCCGCCTTCACCGTCCACGCCCAGGTCCACCGCGCCCGCCCGGACGCCGTCGCCGTCGCGCACACCCACTCCACCCACGGCCGCGCGCTCGCCGCCCTCGGCGAACTCCTCGACCCCCTCACCCAGGAGGCCTGCGCCTTCTACCAGGACCACGCCCTCTACGACGCCTACACCGGCGTCACCGTCGACGCCGAGGAAGCCCGCCGGATCGCCCTCGCCCTCGGCCCCTTCAAGGGCATCGTCCTGCGCAACCACGGTCTCCTCACCGTCGGCGCCTCCGTCGACGCGGCCGCCTGGTGGTTCATCGCCATGGACCGCTGCGCCCGCATCCAGCTCGCCGCCCGCGCCGCCGGCAAACCCGTCCTCATCGACCACAAGGACGCCGTCGCCACCCGCGAACAGCTCGGCAGCGACCTCGTCGCCTGGATCAACTACCAGCCCCTCTGGCGCAGGATCAGCCGAGCGGAGCCCGAACTCCTGTCGTAACACCATCGCTTCACCCTTCTGTACGTCAATGGGATGGCTCGGCAATCACTCTTCGGAGGGGCGCGCGTGGCCCTCGCGAGCACCCTCGGTGCGGCACAATTCCGAGAAAACAGCGGCAGGTTGAGGTCGAAACCCCGAACTCGGGAAGTGACAGCACGGTGGCGGTCCAAGAGGCGAGACACTACGGCGGGCGCCACGGCGCCGACGCCCACCCGACGGCCTGCGCCGGCTGCGCCCACTGCGGCGAGACCGGTCACCGGCGGGCCGTCGCCGCCTTCCTCGCCCGCCGGGAGGAGCTCGCCGCCGGCCACGGCGTCCCCGTCGCCGTGGCCCACTCCCCGGTCGCCGCCCGCCAGTGGGTCTCCGACGAACTCGCCCAGTCCGCCCGCGCCGTCACCGCCCACGGCCGGGAGGCCGGCCTCGCCTGGCTCGCCCGCGTCCGCACCGGCAGCCTCGCCGCGATCGGGGCCGCCGTCCTCGCCCTCCTCCTCGGCCAGGCCCTCACCGCCCTCGGCACCGGCTGGACCACCACCCGCACCACCGGACTCTGCACCGCCCTCCTCCTCGCCGTCCCGCTCACCGCCGCCGCCCACGCCCACCGCGCCCGCGGCGGCCTCCTCGCCCCCCTCACCGGCGAGGACAACCGGCTCTCCACCACCCGCGCCGTCGCCGCCGCCTGGCTCCTCTTCCTCTGCTACGCCCTCCTCTTCCTCACCTCCCGCGCGCTCACCGCCACCCCCGCCGCCTTCGGCCTCGCCCGCGCCGCCGGTCTCGTCACCGTCCTCGCCCTGGTCTCCGCCGTCGCCGTCACCGCCCGCCTCGTGGTCTCCACCCGCATCGCCGGCCGCCGGCTCCAGAAGGTCCGCGCCGACCGGCCCCGCGCCGCCGACCTCCTCTGCGACGACAACGGCCGGGCCGACCTCGCCGACGTCCAGTACGTCCTCGTCTCCGGCGCCGTCCTCGCCTTCGCCGCCGTCCGGCTCGCCGCCGACCCGGCCCGCCTGCCCGAGCTGCCCTGGTCCCTCGCCCTCCTCCTCGCGGTCTCCGCCGTCTGGCACCTGGCCGCCAAGTGCACCGAGGGCGGCCCGCCCGCCGTCCACGCCGTGGTCCGCGCCCGAGAGGCCGGCGACCTCGACGCCCCCATCCGCACCGGCGACGACATCGAGATCCGCGGCCACGGCTTCGTCCCGCCCGGCGCCGCCGCCCCGGACCCGCTCACCCGGCTCGTCGTCCGCATCGGCCCCGTCCACGCCCACGTGCCCCTGGTCCCGGTCCCCGGTGGCTTCGCCAACCCCACCGACACCGTCCTCACCGTCCCCCTCCCCGCCGACGTCGAGCCCGGCCGGGTCGAGATCTCCGTCGTCACCGCCGCCGGCTTCGAGACCAACCGGGTGACGATCGACGTCGCCGACTGAGCATCCGGTCGCCTCCCTGTATCCCCTCACAGGACGAGCGGGGACAATCAGTCCGCGAACAGTCGTACGGGGTGTGGAGAGGTGACCGATCATGAGTCAGTACGCGGACCGCCCCCGAGGGACCCGATTCCGGCTGCAGGACCGCATGGACGTCTGGCGGGCCACCGCCTCCCGCTACGCCCTCCTCCCGCTCCGGATCTTCCTCGGCGTCACCTTCGTCTACGCCGGCCTCGACAAGCTCACCGACCCGGCCTTCCTCGCCGGCACCGGCACAGGCTCCATCGGCGAGACCATGCGCGGCGTCCGTGACTCCTCCGCCATCCCCGGCCTCGTCGACCTCGCCCTCAACAGCCCCACCGGCTTCGGCTACGCCATCGCCTTCGGCGAGCTCGCCGTCGGCCTCGGCACGCTCCTCGGCCTCTTCGCCAGGGTCGCCGCCCTCGGCGGCGCGCTGATCTCCCTGAGCCTCTGGCTCACGGTGAGCTGGCAGGTCGAGCCCTACTACCTCGGCAACGACCTCGCCTATCTCATGGCCTGGCTGCCGCTGCTGCTCGCCGGCGCGCCCGTGCTCTCCGTCGACCGGCTCCTCGCCGAACGCCGCCGGATGCCGTAGGCCACCCACGTCACCAGGCCGGCCACCCACAGCGCGGACCACATCACCGGGATCGCCAGCCACCACGGGGCCGACCAGAAGCCCGCCAGCTCCCCGCCGTACGCCCCGGCCAGGCCGAGCGCGGCCACGCCGACGACCAGTCGGCCCGGACGGAACTCATGAAGCAGCACGGGTGACCTCCACCTGTCCAAGTCCGACCTCCAGCGAGAGGTCCAGCGTCCCCGCCGGGTCCGTCCCGGCCGGAGGGTTCAGCGTCCGCGTCTCGTCGCGGTCCGGGGCGACGTCGATGTCGTCCGGCGCCTGCCCCGGCAGCTGCAGATCACCGAGACCCACCTGGGCGTGGAGCTTCACCACCACGTCCTGCGGCACGATCACCTCCAGCTTCCCCGCGCCCACGTCCACCGCCGTCGTCACCGTCTTCCCCTCGGGCACCGAGAGCCGGGACAGATCCAGCGTCCCCACCCCCGCGCCCAGGTCGTACTGCGGCTGTACGGCGGCCACCGAGGCCGGCGTCCACGTCTCGCGCGTCCAGTCCGTGGTGATCTTGTCCGGCAGGGCGACCGCCCCGGCGAGCAGCGCCGCCGTCACCACCGTCTGGAAGATCGTCCCGAAGCCGGTGCGCCCCAGAAAACTGCTGACGACCAGACCCAGACCGAGCACCGCGAGCGCGGCCGCGAGCCCCGTCGCCAGACTGGTGCCCAGCGGCTGCGACTCCCACGTCAGGGCCGTGCCCGTGATCGCGGCGGCGATCGAGAGCAGATCGACGAGACCGGCGATCGAATACGGGCTGCGCCGCACCGACGGCGCCGGCCGCCCGGGATCGGCGGGCGGGCCCCACTGGCTGCCCGGTTTCGGCACCTCGCCGCCCACCCGGCCCTGCTCGTCGACGATGCCGTGCGGGCCCCACAGGTAGCCGATGGCCACCTTGCCCGTCGACCCGTCCTTCACGATCGGGTCCCGCCACCACGAGCTCATCTCCCGCTCGATGAACGTCAGCGGCGGGGCCTTCGTCTCCGGCGGCACCGGGACCCGGCCGTGCGGGGCCGCGGGCTTCGCCGCCGCGGCGCCCTCGGCCTCCCCGTCGACCCCGCGCCGCTGCGACCAGTACGCGGCACCGGCCGTCACCAGCGTCAGCGTCACCGCGAAGCCCATCAGCGAGCCCGTCCGCAGCGTCGACAGGAAGATGCCGCAGCCCACCAGCGCCATGAGTATCGCCGCGAGCGAGGCACCCGACACCCGGCCGGTCAGCAGCCGCCGGCCCTCGCTCTCCTCCTCGCCCGCGAGCGGGATCACCAGCCACGCGAAGCCGTAGAAGACCAGCCCTATGCCACCGGTCACCGCCAGCACCGCCAGCACGATCCGGAAGATCACCGGATCCATGTCGAAGTGCCGGCCGAGACCGCCGCAGACCCCGCCGACCACGCGGCTCGTGTGCGAGCGGCGCAGGGGAGCGGCCGGCGCGGCACCCGCCGTCGGAGGGGCCTCGTGCTGCGTGTGCTGCGAAGGCGTCGAACTCGTCATGCGTCCATGGTGACCGCCCGTGACCCCGGGACGGCACCGGGAACGACCCTGGCACGACCCTGATATTCGACGGCCGCGCTACCCCGAGGCGAACCCGGGGTCGATCTCAGGGCGGACCCTGATGCCCCGGACGCGCCGGGCGTGTGACGATCGGTGCATGTCCGCAACCGCTCGTGTCACCGACACCGACACCGACGAACCGCCCGTGCGCAGGCTCTACCGGAGCGCCGACGGTCGGTGGCTCGGCGGTGTCGCGCGCGGTCTCGCCGGACACCTCGGTCTGCCCGTCGCGTGGGTGCGCGCCGTCTTCGCGGTGCTCGTCCTCACCGAGGGCCTCGGGCTGCTGCTGTACGCGGTGTTCTGGATCGTCGTCCCGCTCGGCGTCGGCGGCAAGGCCGAGTCCCGTCCCCTCTTCGAGCTCTCCGAGGACGGCAGACGCCGGCTCCGCAAGCCCGACCGCGGCCAGATCCTCGCCCTCGTGGCCCTGGCGATCGGCGCGTCCGTCTTCATCGCGAACCTGCGGGTCGACGGCGAGACCGGGCGGTACGTGTGGCCGACGCTGCTCATCGGCGTCGGTGTCGTCCTGGTCTGGCGCCAGGCGGACAACGCCCGCGCCGAGGTCTGGACCGGCAGGGGGGACACGCGGCGACGGCGCGGCTTCCACCTCGTGCGGGGACTCGTCGGCGTGGCCCTGGTCGGCACCGGCCTCGCCGTCTTCGTCGTCGTGCGCGGCTCCATCGCCCAGATCGGCACCGCGCTGACCGCCTCCGTCGCCGTCCTCACCGGCATAGCGCTGCTCGCCGGCCCCTGGCTGATACGGATGTCGCAGGACCTCACCGCCGAGCGGACCCTGCGCATCCGCGCCCAGGAGCGGGCCGAGGTCGCCGCTCACGTCCACGACTCCGTCCTGCACACCCTCACCCTGATCCAGCGCAACGCCGACGACGCCGGCGAGGTCCGCAGGCTCGCCCGCGCCCAGGAGCGTGAGCTGCGGAACTGGCTCTACAAGCCCGAGGGCACCGGCAAGGACGAGGAGCCCGAGACTCTCGCCGAGGCCGTGAAGCGGGCCGCCGCCGAGGTCGAGGACAACCACGGCGTGCCGCTGGAGGTGGTCGTCGTCGGCGACTGTCCGCTCGACGAGAAGCTGGCCGCGCAGATGCAGGCCGCGCGCGAGGCGATGGTCAACGCCGCGAAGTACGGTGGCGAGGGCGGGGCGGTGCAGGTGTACGCCGAGGTGGAGGGGCGCACGGTGTTCGTGTCGGTGCGCGACCGAGGCCCCGGTTTCGACCTGGACCAGGTCCCCGAGGACAGAATGGGCGTACGGGAATCGATCATCGGCCGGATGCAGCGCAACGGCGGTACGGCTCGTCTGCGGGCCGTACCGGGCGGGGGCACCGAGGTCGAGCTGGAGATGGAGAGGGCGGACGCATGAGCGACGAGACCGGGGCGACGGCCGGAGCCGGCGGGGAGACGGGCGCGGGCACGGCGGGCGGCACGGGCGGCACGGGTGACGCCGGACGCCGGGTACGGGTCGTCCTCGTCGACGACCACCGGATGTTCCGCACCGGCGTGCAGGCCGAGATCGGGCGGACCGACGTCACCGGCGTCGAGGTCGTGGGCGAGGCCGCCGACGTCGACCAGGCCGTCACCGTGATCACCGCGACCAGGCCGGAGGTCGTCCTCCTCGACGTCCACCTGCCCGGCGGCGGCGGGGTCGAGGTGCTGCGCCGCTGCGCCGGGCTGATGGCCTCCGCCGAGGATCCGGTCCGCTTCCTCGCGCTCTCCGTCTCGGACGCGGCGGAGGACGTGATCGGCGTGATCCGGGGCGGTGCCCGCGGCTATGTGACCAAGACGATCACGGGCACCGACCTGGTGGACTCGATCTTCCGGGTGCAGGAGGGCGACGCCGTGTTCTCCCCGCGCCTCGCCGGCTTCGTCCTCGACGCCTTCGCGTCCACCGACGCGCCGCCGGTGGACGAGGACCTGGACCGGCTGACGCAACGGGAGCGGGAGGTGCTCCGGCTGATCGCCCGCGGCTACGCGTACAAGGAGGTCGCCAAGCAGCTGTACATCTCCGTGAAGACCGTCGAGTCGCACGTCTCCGCGGTGCTCCGCAAGCTCCAGCTCTCCAACCGGCACGAGCTGACCCGCTGGGCCACCGCCCGCCGGCTGGTCTGAGGCGGCTCAGGCGACGCGGGTGGCGCCCGCGAAGGGCATCTCGTCGATCGGCGCGATCCGGACGGGGGCGCCCGGTCGGGGCGCGTGGATCATCTGGCCGCCGCCGATGTAGAGGCCCACGTGGCTGATCCCCGAGTAGAAGAAGACCAGGTCGCCGGGGGCCAGCTCGGAGCGGGAGACCCGGCGCCCGGCGTTGATCTGGGTGTACGTGGTGCGGGGCAGGGAGACTCCGGCGGCGCGCCAGGCGGCCTGGGTGAGCCCCGAGCAGTCGTAGGCGGAGGGGCCGGTGGCGCCCCAGACGTACGGCTTGCCGAGCTGGGCGCGGGCGAAGGCGAGGGCGGCCGAGGCGCGGCCGGTGGCCGGAGCGGAGGCGGCGGCTGCGGCGGAGGCGGCGGCCGCGGCGGCCGTGGTCCGGTCGCCGGAGGAGCGGTCCGCCCGGGCCGTGGCGCCGCCCCCGAAGGCCGTGGGTGACGTGCGGGCGGCGACGGCGGCCTCGTACCGGGCGCGCTCCTCGGTGGTGAGGCGGGCGAGCAGACGGCGGGCGGTGGCGAGCTTGTCGAGGACGGTGGCCTTCTGCCGGCGCAGTTCGGTCTCGTGGCCGCGCAGGGTGGTGAGCCGGTCGGCGGACTCGGCGCGCAGCTGGGCGAGGCCGGCGATCTCCCGGCGTACGGCGGTGATGGCGGCGGCCTGGCGGTCGCCGGCCTTCTGGACGAGGGCGGCCCGCTCCAGGTAGTCGTCCGGGTCCGAGGTGAGGGCCAGCTGGACGGCCGGGTCGAGGCCGCCGGAGCGGTACTGGGCCGCGGCGACGGCGCCGAGGCTGTGGCGGGCGGTGTTCAGCCGCTCGGTGCGGCGGGCGGCCTCGTCGCGGAGCCGGTCGTAGGAGACGCGGGCCGCGTCGGCCCGTTCCTTCGCGCCGTTGTACCGCTCGGTGGCGACCTCGGCCTCCTGGTAGAGGCGGTCGACCTCGGTCCTGACCTGGGCGGGGGTGCGGCCGTGGCCGGCCGGGTCCGCGTGCCCGGAGCCCTCGAAGAGGGTCGCGGTGGCCGCGGAGGCGAGGGCGAGCGTGGCGGCCGTGCGGGCCGCGCGGCGGCCGAGCGGGGACGGCCTGGGTTTTCGGTGCGCTGCCACGAGGGCGGGTCACATCCTCTCCCTGTGGGGGACGGTGCCGGCCGGGGCCGGCGGCGGACCGCACAGGGGAGACGGGCCGCCGCCGGGGTTCTCGGGCGGGGTGGCCGGCACCGCCGGGTGGACCGGCGGGGTGGGGCGCCGACCACCTGGGGCAGGACGCTAGACCCGGCGGTCACGCCCCGGCCTGGGTTTGATCGCTATTGGCGTCGGATGACCCTCGGGGACCGTTCTCTTTCGCCGGTGCGGGCGGTCGGCGAAGGTTTCCGTGGGGCGGGCGACCGAAGCGCGGGAGTGGGTGGACCCGGCCGGAGAGCGGTGCTAGGGGCACGGTTAGGCTCCGCCCCATGGACGTCCTCATCAATGTCTTCGTCGCGCTGCACATCATCGGCATCGCCTCCCTCCTGGGCGGTTTCCTCACCCAGATGAAGGCGATCGGGGCCGGTACGGCCCGCTTCACGCCCGCCATGCTGCACGGCGCGCTGACCATGCTGGTCACCGGCGTCGCGCTCGTCGGCCTCAACCAGGCCGACGACCAGACGGTCAACAACCTCAAGATCGGCATCAAGCTGGCGATCCTCGTGGTGATCCTCGGCATCGTCTACGTCAAGCGCGACGACGAGACCGCCGACAAGGGTCTCTTCGCCGCCGTCGGCGGCCTGACCACGGCGAACATCTTCATCGCGACCCTCTGGGTGTGATCCCGGACCCGTCGGGAGCGACCCCGGGCGGGGCCGGGGTGCGGGCCGTCACGCCCGCGACCTGACGAAGGCGGGACCGGATGTCGGCGCGGCGTCCTAGACTCGTGAGGCGATGAGCAGCCTCTTTGACGACAGCTTCCTGGCCGGCCTCCAGTCCCACTCCCCGGAGGACGCCCCGCCCCCGCCCGAGGACGACGAGCACGGCGCCCCGGCGGAGGAGGTTCCGCACGACCTGTTCGGGGAGCACTTCGACGCGCCCCCGCCCCGCGACCCGTACTACCGGGACGGTGCCCACCGCCCGGCCGTGGACCCGGCCGCCCTCCTGGAGGGGCTCAACGAGCAGCAGCGGGCCGCCGTCGTCCACACGGGTTCCCCGCTGCTCATCGTGGCCGGCGCGGGCTCCGGCAAGACCCGGGTCCTCACCCACCGCATCGCCCACCTCCTGGGCACGCGGCACGTGCACCCCGGCCAGATACTGGCGATCACCTTCACCAACAAGGCCGCCGGCGAGATGAAGGAGCGCGTCGAGCAGCTCGTCGGCCCGCGGGCCAACGCGATGTGGGTGATGACCTTCCACAGCGCCTGCGTCCGTATCCTGCGCCGCGAGAGCAAGCGGCTCGGCTTCACCTCCTCCTTCTCGATCTACGACGCCGCCGACTCCAAGCGCCTGATGGCGCTGGTCTGCCGCGACCTGGACCTCGACCCGAAGAAGTTCCCGCCGAAGTCCTTCAGCGCCAAGATCTCCAACCTGAAGAACGAGCTGATCGACGAGGAGACCTTCGCCGACCAGGCCGCCGACGGCTTCGAGAAGACGCTGGCCGAGGCGTACCGGATGTACCAGGCGCGCCTGCGCGAGGCGAACGCGCTGGACTTCGACGACATCATCATGACGACGGTCCACCTGCTCCAGGCGTTCCCGGACGTCGCCGAGCACTACCGCCGCCGCTTCCGCCACGTCCTCGTCGACGAGTACCAGGACACCAACCACGCCCAGTACACCCTGGTGCGCGAGCTGGTCGGCACCGGCTACGAGGACCTCGGCCCGGCCGAGCTGTGCGTCGTCGGCGACGCCGACCAGTCGATCTACGCCTTCCGCGGCGCGACGATCCGCAACATCCTCCAGTTCGAGGAGGACTACCCGGACGCGACGACGATCCTCCTGGAGCAGAACTACCGCTCCACCCAGACGATCCTCTCGGCCGCCAACGCGGTCATCGAGCGCAACGAGTCCCGCCGCCCCAAGAACCTGTGGACCAACGCCGGCGCGGGCGCCCGGATCACCGGCTACGTCGCGGACACCGAGCACGACGAGGCCCAGTTCGTCGCCGACGAGATCGACCGGCTCACCGACAAGGGCGAGGCGAAGGCCGGCGACGTGGCGGTCTTCTACCGGACCAACGCCCAGTCCCGCGTCTTCGAAGAGATCTTCATCCGCGTCGGCCTGCCCTACAAGGTCGTCGGCGGCGTGCGCTTCTACGAGCGCAAGGAGGTCCGGGACGTCCTCGCCTACCTGCGCGTCCTCGCCAACCCCGAGGACAACGTCCCGCTGCGCCGGATCCTCAACGTCCCCAAGCGGGGCATCGGCGAGCGCGCCGAGGCGATGATCGACGCCCTCTCGCTCCGCGAGAAGATCACCTTCCCGCAGGCCCTCAAGCGGGTCGACGAGGCCTACGGCATGGCCGCCCGCTCGGCCAACGCCGTGAAGCGGTTCAACGTCCTCATGGACGAGCTGCGCACCATCGCCGAGTCCGGCGCGGGCCCCGCCGTCGTCCTGGAGGCCGTCCTGGAGCGGACCGGCTACCTCGCCGAGCTCCAGGCCTCCACCGACCCGCAGGACGAGACCCGGATCGAGAACCTCCAGGAGCTCGCCGCGGTGGCCCTGGAGTTCGAGCAG
Organism: Streptomyces sp. NPDC047974; assembly: GCF_040653375.1. Taxonomy (NCBI): domain Bacteria; kingdom Bacillati; phylum Actinomycetota; class Actinomycetes; order Kitasatosporales; family Streptomycetaceae; genus Streptomyces; species Streptomyces sp. NPDC047974. The sequence continues at coordinate 109,536 of NZ_JBEZNU010000015.1, read as the reverse complement.
GAGCGCGGGGAGTCCGGCGGACAGGAAGGGGCGGGCGCGGGCACGCTCGCCGAGTTCCTGGAGAGGGTCGCGCTCGTCGCCGACTCCGACCAGATCCCCGACGAGGACGAGGACGGTTCCGGCGTCATCACGCTGATGACCCTGCACACCGCGAAGGGCCTGGAGTTCCCGGTGGTCTTCCTCACCGGCATGGAGGACGGCGTCTTCCCGCACATGCGCGCCCTCGGCCAGACGAAGGAGCTGGAGGAGGAGCGGCGCCTGGCGTACGTGGGCATCACCCGCGCCCGCGAGCGGCTGTACCTCACCCGCTCGTCGATGCGCAGCGCCTGGGGCCAGCCCTCGTACAACCCGGCCTCCCGCTTCCTGGAGGAGATCCCGCCCGCGTACCTGGAGTGGAAGCGGACCGGGCAGGTGGCGAAGCCCGCCGGGCCGACCTCGGGGATCGCCTCCTCGCTGACGGCCTCGCTCTCCTCCTCCCGCGCCCGCTCCGGCCCGTCCGGCTTCGCGACGCGCCGCGCGGGCTCGGACAGGCCGGTGGTCTCGCTGACGATCGGCGACCGGGTCACGCACGACCAGTTCGGTCTGGGCACGGTCCTGGCGGTGACGGGCGAGGGCGACAAGGCCCAGGCGACGATCGACTTCGGCGACGAGAAGCCGAAGCGGCTGGTCCTGCGGTACGCGCCGGTCGAGAAGCTGTAGCGAGCGGTACGGCGGTACGAGTCGGGGCCCGGTCCACTGGACCGGGCCCCGACTCGTACGTGTGCGCGTCTCAGCTCGTGGGGTCGAGGCCCTTGCTGCGGAGCCAGGTCAGCGGGTCGATCGCGGAGCCGCCGCCGGGCCGGACCTCGAAGTGGAGGTGCGGGCCGGTGGAGTTGCCGGAGTTGCCGGAGTAGGCGATGACGTCGCCGGCCTTGACCTGGCCCCAGCGGATCTTGGTGCTGCTGAGGTGGCAGTACCAGGTCTCGGTGCCGTCGGCGGCGGTCACGATCGCCATGTTGCCGTAGGCGGGGTTCCACTGGGTGCGGACGGTGCCGTCGGTCGCGGCCATGACGGGGGTGCCGTACTGCACGGGGAAGTCGATGCCGGTGTGCAGGGACATCCAGTTGACGCCGGACTGGCCGTAGCGGGCGCTGAGCTGGTGCAGCTTCACCGGAAGCATGAACTTGGGGCGCATGGCCTCCTTGCGGGCCGCCTCCTCCTCGCGCTTCTTCTTCTCGGCGGCCTGGCGGGCCTTGAGGTCGATGCGCTCCTGGGTGCGGCTGGCGCGGTCGCCGAAGTCGCGGACGTCGGCGTCGAGGGCGCTGAGCTGGGTGTCGAGCGCGGTGTTGGCCGCCATCTGCTTCACGGCGGCCGGGTCGGCGGCGGCGAGCGCGGTGGTGTCCTTCTGCTTCGGGCTCTCGGCGCCGCCGGTGAGCCCGCCGACGGAGGCGGCCGCGATGCCGGCGACGCCCATGACGCAGGCGGAGGGGACGGCGACGGTCAGCAGCGCGGAACGCTTGGCGGGGGTACGCCGCCGGGCGCGGCTGCCGCCGGAGGAGCGGCGGACGGGGCGGGCGCCGGCGGCGGCGTCGGTACGGACCTCGGTGGCGGGCTCGTGGGCCTCGGGAGCCTCGTCGGCGTAGCCCGGCTCGGGCTCGTACGCGGCTTCGGGCTCGTACGCCGTCTCGGGCTCGTACGCCGTCTCCGGCTCGTACGCCGTCTCGGGCTCCGGGGTCGGCTCGTAGGCGAACTCGAACTCGGCGGTGTGGTCGATCTGTTCGGCCGCGGGGACGTACTGCTGGGGGACGACCGGCTCGACCTGCTCCGCCGTCTGGTTCCAGGCGGTGGCGTCGTACGCGCCGGTGTCGGTCGCGAAGGCGGGGGCGGCCCACTGGCCGGTGACGTCGTACGCCTCCTGGCCGTACGCGCCCTGCGCCGCGTAGGCGCCGGAGTGCAGGGTCTCGTACTGGCCCGTGTGCTGGGCCTCGGTCCAGGCGGAGGCGTCCCACTGGCCCGTCGTGTCGTACGGCTGGTGCTGCCCGTACGCGTCCTGTGCCGCGTAGGCGTCCGGGGCGGTGCCCCACTGGCCGGTGGTGTTCCACTGGCCCGTCGTGTCGTACGCGCCGGAGGCGGCGTACTGCCCGAGGTCCCACTGGCCGCTGTGGCCGGCCTGACCGGCGTCGGACCAGGCCCCGAAGAGCGGGTCGGCCGCGAAGCCGCCGGTGAGGTGGGCGCCGTCTCCGGCGTACCCGGCGTGGGGGTGCTGGTCGTTCACCAACGTCTCTCTCGCCTCGGCAGCAGGACCAGTCCGGGGCGGGCCCGACAGGGGGTGTCCCGGGGGGAAGCAGTGGCGCGACTGTACCCGGCGGTACACGGGGCCGACAATCTTCGGAGGGGTCGGACGGCGAAGGAAACGGGCAATCGGCAGCGTTTCGCCAGCTCGTGCACAGACCTTTGGCCTTGTGTTCGAGGAACGTTCGAAGAACGGGTCGGGGGTGTCGCCGTCGACTGGCGACTTCAAGCCACCGAGGAAGCCCCTTCGGCCGTTCCTTCCTCCACCCCCTCGCCCGCGTCGAGGGCGCTGAGGATCCCGGACGCCACCGTCGGGTGCACCGGCAGCGCCAGATGGCCGATGCCGCTCACCCGCACGTTGTGCACCAGCAGGTCGGGGTGGTCGAGGCGGGCCGTCTCCACCGGCACCATGATCCGGTCCAGGTCGCTCCAGAAGCTGACGAACCGCGTCCGGCAGCCCGGCGCCGGCGAGGCCAGCTCCCGCAGTACCTCCGATCCCGGGCGCATCTGCCGCACCAGCGGGTGCGCGTCGGCGAGCGGTGACGCCACGGACGTGCCCGCGTGCGGGGTGCCGAGGGTGACCAGGGTCCGCACCCGCGCGTCACCGCCGAGCCGCTGTACGTGATAACGGGCGACGAGCCCGCCCAGACTGTGGCCCACGAGGTCCACCTCGGTCCGGCCGGTGCGCGCCAGAACGGCCTCGATCCGCCGCCCCAGGGCCTCGGCGGCGGTCCGCAGATCCCCCATGAGCGGCGAGTAGTCCAGGGACACCACCTGGTGACGGCCGTGCCGGACGAGTGCGCGGCGCAGCAGCAGGAAGACGGAGCGGTTGTCGGCGAAGCCGTGCAGCAGCACCACCGGACGGCCGCCGCCGCCCGCGAGGGGCACGGGGGCGTCGTCCGGGCCCGCGGGAGCGAGGCGCTCGGGGACGATCCCGGACGGATAGAGGACGAGACGGCCGGTGAGGACCGCGGCCTCCAGCGTGGTGGCCTTCAACAGGGCGGTGACCTTGGCGAGCTCCATCGCCGACCTCCCGTGCGGCGCCCGGGGCGCGGTGCGCCGGGACGCCGGGGTCCCGCGCCGCACGGACGACGGCGCGGGACCCCGGCGACCGGCGTCGCGGCTCCTTGCGCGGCCGGCCCCGCAGGCGGCTGGAGGGCCCAGGAGGGGGGCCCGGAGCGGGGCAGGCCGCGGAACGAACGTGTCCCACGTGTGATTTCCCCCTCGCCGGGCACCGCGAAACGGCCCGTTGCGGGATGCTGTCGATAACGTTCGTTCACCTCCCCGGCACAGACGCGCGGGGGTCGCATGTGGAGGCAGTGATGGGTGTGACCGGTCCGATCCGCGTGGTCGTCGCCAAGCCGGGTCTCGACGGCCACGATCGTGGGGCCAAGGTCATCGCGCGGGCCCTGCGCGACGCCGGCATGGAGGTGATCTACACCGGGCTGCACCAGACGCCCGAGCAGATCGTCGACACCGCGATCCAGGAGGACGCCGACGCGATCGGTCTCTCGATCCTCTCGGGTGCGCACAACACGCTCTTCGTCAAGGTCATCGAGCTCCTCAAGGAGCGCGACGCGGAGGACATCAAGGTCTTCGGCGGCGGCATCATCCCCGACGCGGACATCCCGCCGCTGAAGGAGAAGGGCGTCGCGGAGATCTTCACCCCGGGCGCCACGACCGCGTCGATCGTCGACTGGGTCAACGCCAACGTCCGCGTGGCCGCCTGACGGTCGCGCGCACCGTACGCGCCGGTCCCACCGTACGCACCGGACGGCCGGGAGCCCCCTCCGACGGGCTCCCGGCCGTCCGTCTTCCCGCGTGTCCTCACCCGGCGGACCGGGCCGGCTCGCCGTCCAGCTCGGCACGCATGCGGGCGCGCAGGTCCAGCGTGGCCACCAGGCGCTGGAACGCCTCGGACCAGTAGGCGCCCGCGCCCGGAGCGGCGTCCTCCGCCTCCCCCGCCGCCGCCGACGAGGCCAGACGGCCGGCCGCGGAGGGGGAGAGGCAGCGCTCCGCGAGCCCCATCACCCCGCTGAAACTCCACGGATAGCTGCCCGCGTCCCGGGCGGTGTCCAGGGCGTCGATCACCGACTCGCCCAGCGGCTCCGCCCACGGCACCGTGCACACCCCGAGCAGCTGGAAGGCCTCGGACAGGCCGTGCGCCGCCACGAAGGCCGCCACCCAGCCGGCCCGCTCCGCCGGGCCGAGCGTCGACAGCAGCTGCGCCCGCTCGGCCAGCGACGAGGTGCCGGGGCCCGTCGCGGGCGGTGTCGAAGGGGCGCCGAGCAGCGCCCGCGACCAGGCCGCGTCCCGCTGGCGCACGGCCGCCCGGCACCAGGCCGCGTGCAGCTCCGGCTGCCAGTCGTCGGCGACCGGCAGCGCCACGATCTCCTCCGGTGACCGCCCGCCGAACCGGGCCGGCCAGCAGCTCAGCGGGGCGGCCTCCACCAGTCGGCCGAGCCACCAGGACCGCTCGCCCCGGCCCGCCGGGGGCACCGCGGCCACGCCGTCCCGCCGCATCCCCTCGTCGCACTCGTGCGGGGCCTCCACGACGACCGTCGGCACGGCCGCCGTCCGGTCCAGGCCCACGCAGGTGAGCGCCCGGTCCGCCATGCGGCCCGCGAGCGCGGAGCCCGGGAGCGCGGAGAGCAGTTCGGCGGCGGTCGCGCGGACGTTGCGGCTGCGGTCGGCGAGGGCGGCCTCCAGGAACTCCTCGTCGGCCGCCGACAGGCCGGCGCGCAGCGAGTCCAGGAACATCAGCCGGTCCTCGGCCCGTTCGCCGGACCAGGTCGTGGCGAGCAGGGCCCGTCCCGTGGCCGGATCCTTCGCTCGTACGGCTCCGAGGAGGGCGACCCGCTCGGCGAACAGGCCCTCCTCCCACAGCGTCCGCACCGCGTCCGCGTCCGCGGGGTCCGGCAGGGTGCCGCCGGCCCCCGCGCCGCGCAGCGCGAACCGCCACTCCGGGTTGAACCGGGCCAGCCACAGCCCGCGCGGCCCGGCGAACGCCAGGGCCTGCGGGCGCAGGTCGGTACGGGCCCTGGCCGCGTCGAGCAGGGCCGGCAGGGCGGCCGGCGGCGCCCGGTAGCCGCGCTCGCCGGCCAGCGCCAGCCACTGCGGGAGCAGTTCGGCGAGGTCCGGAGCGGTGCCCCGGCGGCCGGCGGCAGGGGTGGCCCCACGGCCCGCGAGCAGGTCGTCGAGGCGGTGGCGGGCCGCTTCGGGCAGCGCGGGGCGTGGGTCGTGCGGCGCGGGTTCGGGGCGTACGGCGGCGGGGCCGGGGCGGAGGCCGGCGCGGCGGCGGAGGGTGTGGCGGGCGGCGGCGTCGAGCAGGCCGGCGGCGGCCTCGGGCCCGCGTGCCGCCGCCGGTGGGCGGCGGTCGGTGCCCAGGAGGGCGGACGTGACCAGGGCGTCCCAGTCGGGTTCGGTCGTCGTCACGGTGTGCGCCTCTCTTGTGGCGGGGGGCGAGGGGACGGGAGCTGATCCGGCATCTGTGCGGCGGCGTGCTCGGGGTGCGGGTTCAGGCGCGGGAGCCTGGGTGCGGCCGAGCGCGCCGTTCCGTTGTGCCCACCCTCCCCCGAGGACTTCGTCCGGGGGGACCCCCAGCCCCGGCGGAACGCCTGCCCACGGCGGGGGTCAGGTCAGCGGAACCGGCTCCCACGGGGTTTCCGGGGACCAGGCCGTCAGGGGGGTGAAGCCCCTCGGGCCGCATTCGCCGAAGACCGTCAGGGGGGCGCCGCCCGACAGGGCGAGGAGGCGCCAGAGGGCGGGGCGGTCCGGGGTCGTCAGGGGGAGGGCCTCGTGGCCGTCGGCGTCGGCGAGCTGCCAGCCGTACTCGGCCGGGGCGGGGACGACCCGGCCGAGTGTCACCGGCCAGGACTCCAGCCAGGGGTCCTCGCGCAGGGCGCGGCCGTACGCGTCGAGGGCCGCGCCGACGCCTCCGCCCGGCGGCGGGGCGGCCGGGCCGGGGGCGGGGACCAGCTCGCCGGGGTCCGCGCGGAGCTGTCCGGCGCCCGCGTGCGGGGTCAGTTCGCCGTCCAGCAGGGCGCCGACCGGCAGGGCGAGGGAGGGCGCGCGGCCCGCCGCGCCGAACGAGAGCAGCAGGGCCGTACGGCCACCGGCGGTGCCGTACAGCCAGATGCGACGGGTCGTCAGCCGGCCGTCCCCGGTGTCGTGCCGGGAGAGGACCAGCCAGCGGTCCCTCACCGCCGGGCCGGCCGGGACGGACGGGAGGCCGACCCGGGTCCGTACCGTCGCCGCGAGAGCGGCGGGCAGCCGGTCGGCGGCCAGCCACGCGCGGTCCAGGAGGTGGGCGAGCGCGGACTCCTCCAGGAGCCGCACCGGCCAGTCCGGGCCCGAGCCCGGTATCGCGCCGAGCTCGCGGACGCGGGCCGCGAGACCGGGCGCCTGCGCGTCGACCATGCGGGCCGCGGTCTCCTCCCACAGGCCGTACCCCTGGCGGCCGGCCGCCGCGAGCCCTCCGCGCACCAGGTCCGTGAGCCGCCGCTCCAGCTCCTCCGCGCCCGCCGTCACCCGGGCCGCCCGGCGCTCGGCCCGGCGGCGGGCCGCCTCGGGGTCCGCCGGTGCCGCCCCCGGCGCCGGGCGCGGCGCGAGCCGGCGGGAGGCCCAGGCGGGCGGTTCGGCCCCGTCCGGCACGGCCGGGTCGCCCGCCGCCCAGAGCAGCAGCAGGCCGAGCGCGTGCTTGCAGGGGGACCGGCGGCTCGGGCAGGTGCACGCGTACACGGGCTCCCCGGTGTCCACGACCGTGCGGTACGGCGTGCGGCCGCTGCCCGCGCACTGCCCCCAGACGACCCCGTCGCGGCCGCCCGCGCCGCTCCACGGGCCGGCCGTGCCGAGCCCGCCGCCCGCTCTGCGCCACGCCTCGTCAGGAGCCAGTGCCCGCACCTGCTCAGCCGTCCAGCGCGTCCCCGTCGCATTCATGTACCTGACGGTATTCTCCGCCACTGACAACGCAGTTGACCTGGGGATTCACTGCCGGAGGAGGACCCCGGCGGCATCTTCGTTTTACCGGTCCTTTACGGTGCTGTGCGAGCTCGCGCGAACCAGCGTGAGCCCTTCGACCGCACCACCGTGCAGGGGGAGTACCACCATGAACCGCACCGTCCGCACCGCCGTCTCGGCCCTCGCCGTCGCCGGCCTCGCGTTCGGGCTCGGGGCCTGTTCCGAAGCGGCCGACAAGGCCGCGGACCAGGTCGACAAGGCCGTCACCGAAAGCTACGAGGTGACCTACGAGGTCACCGGCACGGCCGTGGAGTCGATCGAGTACCACGCCGGCGACGGCACCGCGATGCAGCCGCAGGTCGAGAGCGACAAGAAGCCCGCCGTGCCGTGGACCCGGACCGTGAAGCTGCACGGCATCATGCCGCCCGCCGTCATGCCCGTCTCGACCAAGCCCGCCGACCTCACCTGCAAGGTCGTCTACCAGGGCAAGGTCATCAAGGAGGCCAAGGGCGAGCAGGCCATGTCCGGCGGCTGCGTCGCCGTCTCCCCGGTCTTCAACTGACCGTCCCCGCCGGACGACGGCGCGGCGACGGCCCCCAACCGGCCGTCGAAACCCCTCCATTACGCCGCTGACCTGCTGCGCAAGCCGATTGTCAGTGCCGTGGTGCACCGTGGATCGCACAGCAGGTCGAACGATCTGGAGGGGGATCCATGACCGTGCCCGCACCCACCAACGAGCAGCCCGGCGCCGGTGCCGTGACGGACACCGGCCCGGGCCGCCCGGGGCCCGCCGAGGCCCTGCGGCCCCACGCCGAACACGCCTTCGCCCACGAGCTCGCCGCGCTCGCCGCCGCCGACGACCGCCCCCGGCCCGCCCGCTGGCGCCTCTCTCCCTGGGCCGTCGCCACCTACCTCCTCGGCGGCACGCTCCCCGACGGCACCGTGATCACACCCAAGTACGTCGGCCCCCGGCGCATCGTCGAGGTCGCCGTCACCACGCTCGCCACCGACCGCGCGCTGCTCCTCCTCGGCGTCCCCGGCACCGCCAAGACCTGGGTCTCCGAGCACCTCGCCGCCGCCGTCAGCGGCGACTCCACCCTCCTCGTGCAGGGCACCGCCGGCACCCCCGAGGAAGCCATCCGGTACGGCTGGAACTACGCCCGGCTGCTCGCCGAGGGCCCCAGCCGCGCCGCGCTCGTCCCCAGCCCCGTCATGCGCGCCATGGAGCGCGGGGCGACCGCCCGCGTCGAGGAGCTGACCCGCGTCCCCGCCGACGTGCAGGACACGCTCATCACGATCCTGTCCGAGAAGACCCTGCCCGTCCCCGAACTCGGCGAGGAGGTCCAGGCCGTCCCCGGCTTCAACCTCATCGCCACCGCCAACGACCGCGACCGGGGCGTCAACGAGCTGTCCAGCGCGCTCCGGCGCCGCTTCAACACCGTCGTGCTGCCGCTGCCCGCCACCCCCGAGGACGAGGTGGACATCGTCGCCCGCCGGGTCGAGCAGCTGGGCCGCTCCCTCGAACTGCCCGCCCCGCCCGAGGGCGTCGAGGAGATCCGGCGGGTCGTCACCGTCTTCCGCGAGCTGCGCGACGGCGTCACCGCCGACGGCCGCACCAGGCTCAAGTCCCCCTCGGGGACCCTCTCCACCGCCGAGGCCATCTCCGTCGTCACCGGCGGCCTCGCGCTCGCCGCCCACTTCGGGGACGGCGTGCTGCGCCCCTCGGACGTCGCCGCCGGCATCCTCGGCGCCGTCGTCCGCGACCCGGCGGCCGACCGGGTCGTCTGGCAGGAGTACCTGGAGACGGTGGTGAGAGAGCGCGACGGCTGGAAGGACTTCTACCGCGCCTGCCGCGAGGTGAGCGCATGACCGCCCTCGCCACGGCACCCGCGCAGCCCCGGGCGCGCGAGACGCCCCGGCCGCTGCTGCTCGGGGTCCGGCACCACGGACCCGGCTCCGCGCGCGGGGTGGCCGCCGCCCTGGACGCGGCCCGGCCCGACGCGGTCCTGATCGAGGGCCCCGCCGAGGCCGACGCGCTGGCCGCGCTCGCCGCCGACCCGGAGATGCGGCCGCCCGTCGCCCTCCTCGCCCACGCCGTCGACGACCCCGGCCGGGCCGCCTTCTGGCCCTTCGCCGCCTTCTCGCCCGAGTGGACCGCGCTGCGCTGGGCCCTCGGCCGCGGAGTCCCCGTCCGCTTCGTCGACCTGCCCGCCGCCCACACCCTCGCCGCCGACCCCACCTGGGGCGACGGCGAGGACGAGGCGGACGACTCCGCCCGCGTCGACCCCCTCGCCGCACTCGCCCGGGCCGCCGGGCGGGAGGACCCCGAGCAGTGGTGGGAGGACGTCGTCGAACTCCGCGGCGACAGCGACCCCCTCGCCCCCTTCGAGGCCCTCGCCGAGGCCATGACCGCCCTGCGCGAGCGGTACGGGCACGGCGGCCGGCCGCGCGACCCGGTCCGCGAGGCCCACATGCGGCTGAAGCTGCGCGCCGCCCGCAAGGAGTTCGGGGACGCCGTCGCCGTCGTCTGCGGCGCCTGGCACGTCCCCGCCCTCGCCCGCCGCACCACCGTCACCGCCGACCGCGCGCTCCTCAAGGGCCTGCCCAAGGTGAAGGCCGAGCTGACCTGGGTCCCCTGGACCCACCGCCGGCTCGCCCGCCGCTCCGGATACGGCGCCGGGATCGAGTCCCCCGGCTGGTACGGCCACCTCTTCGCCGCTCCCGACCGGCCCGTCGAGCGGTGGATGACCAAGGTCGCGGGCCTCCTCCGGGAGGCCGACCACCCCGTCTCCCCCGCCCACGTCATCGAGGCCGTCCGCCTCGCCGAGACCCTCGCCGCCCTGCGCGGCCGGCCGCGCCCCGGCCTCGCCGAGACCACCGACGCCGTCCGGGCCGTCCTCTGCGAGGGCTCCGACGTGCCGCTCGCCCTCGTCAGGGACCGGCTCGTCGTCGGCGACGTCCTCGGCGAGGTCCCGGCCGCCGCGCCCGCCGTCCCGCTCCAGCGCGACCTCGACCGGCTCCGCCGGAGCCTCCGCCTCAAACCCGAGGCCGAGGAGCGCGAGCTCGACCTCGACCTGCGCGGCGACACCGACGCCGCCCGCAGCCGCCTCCTCCACCGGCTCCGGCTGCTCGGCGTCGACTGGGGCCTGCCCGCCGCCGGCCGCACCGGCACCGGCACCTTCCGCGAGTCCTGGCGGCTGCGCTGGCAGCCCGAACTGCACGTCAGGGTCGCCGAGGCCGGCGTCTGGGGCACCACCGTCGAGGCCGCCGCCACCGCCCGTGCCGAGTCCCTGGCCCTCACCGCGGCCGGCCTCGGCGAGATCACCGGCCTCGCCGAGCGCTGCCTCCTCGGCGGCCTCACCGACGCCCTCCCCGCCGTCCTCGGCGCCCTCGCCGAGCGGGCCGCCCTCGACACCGACGTGGCCCACCTCGCCGACGCCCTCCCGGCCCTCGCCCGCGCCCTGCGCTACGGCGACGTGCGCGGCACCGACACCGCCGCCCTCGCCGACGTCGCCACCGGCCTGGCCGAGCGGATCCGCGTCGGCCTCCCGCCCGCCTGCGCCGGGCTCGACGCGGACGCCGCCGACCGGATGCGCGAGCGCCTGGACGCCGTCCACGCCGCGATCGCCCTCCTCCCCGACCCGGCGCCGGCCGACGACCCCGTCGCCCTCGCCTCCCGCTGGGCCGGCGCCCTGCGCCGGCTCGCCGGCGGGGAGCGGGTGCCCGGCACCGTCCGGGGCCGCGCCGTGCGGATCCTCCTCGACGAGGGGCGGCTCGACGCCGACGGGACGGCGCGGCTCATGGGCCTCGCCCTCTCGCCCGGCACCCCGCCCGCCGACGCCGCCGCCTGGATCGACGGCTTCGTCGGCGGCCCCGGCGGCGGGCTGCTCCTCGTCCACGACGAGCGCCTCCTCGCCCTCCTGGACGGCTGGCTCACCGGCGTACCGGCCGAGGCGTTCACCGCCGTGCTCCCGCTGCTGCGGCGCACCTTCGGGGCGTACGAGCCGGGGGTGCGGCGGGCCCTCGGCGAGCTCGTCGCCCGGGGGCCCGAGGCCCCCGGTCCGGGCTCCGCCGCCCTCGTCCCCGGCTTCGCCGCCGCCCTCGACGAGGAGCGGGCCGACGGCGTCCTCCCCCTGCTCGCCCTCGTCCTCGGCACGGAGGTCCCCGCATGAGCACCCGCACCCCCACCGCGGACGAGCGGCTGCGCCGATGGCGGCTCGTCCTGGGCGGCGGCGCCGACATGCCGGGCCGCGCCCCGACCGGCGCCGACGCCGGCATGGACGCCGCCCTCGCCGCCCTCTACGACACCGGGGACGACGGGGAGCGCAGGGGCGGGCTCGGCGGCTCCGCGCCCTCCGTCGCCCGCTGGCTCGGCGACATCCGCGGCTACTTCCCCGCCTCCGTCGTACAGGTCATGCAGCGCGACGCCATCGAGCGGCTCGGGCTCGCCACGCTCCTCCTGGAGCCGGAGATGCTGGAGGCCGTCGAGCCCGACGTCCACCTCGTCGGCACCCTGCTGTCCCTGAACAAGGCGCTGCCGGAGACCACCCGGGAGACCGCCCGGGCCGTCGTCCGCAAGGTCGTCGACGACCTGGAGGCCCGGCTCTCGGCGCGCACCCGGGCGACCGTCACCGGCGCCCTCGACCGCTCGGCCCGGATCAGCCGCCCCCGCCACCGGGACATCGACTGGGACCGCACCCTGCGGGCCAACCTCAGGCACTACCTCCCGGAGCACCGCACGGTCGTCCCCGAGCGGCTGATCGGCCACGGCCGCACCTCCCGGGCGGTCCGCAAGGAGATCGTGCTCTGCGTCGACCAGTCCGGCTCGATGGCCGCCTCCGTCGTGTACGCCTCCGTCTTCGGCGCCGTCCTCGCCTCGCTCCGGGCCGTCGCCACCCGGCTCGTCGTCTTCGACACCTCCGTCGTGGACCTCACCGACGCGCTCGACGACCCGGTCGACGTCCTCTTCGGCACCCGGCTCGGCGGCGGCACGGACATCAACCGCGCGCTCGCCTACTGCCAGTCGCGGATCACCCGCCCCGCCGACACCGTCGTCGTCCTCGTCAGCGACCTGTACGAGGGCGGCATCCGCGACGAGATGCTGAAGCGGGTCGCGGCGATGACGGCGTCCGGGGTGCAGTTCGTCGCCCTGCTCGCCCTCTCCGACGAGGGCGCGCCCGCCTACGACCGGGAGCACGCCGCCGCGCTCGCCGCCCTCGGCGCCCCCGCCTTCGCCTGCACCCCCGACCTGTTCCCGGAGGTGATGGCCGCCGCCCTGGAGAAGCGGCCGCTGCCGATACCCGACACCGTCTGAGCCCGGTCCCGTGCGGATTCCGTCGCCGCCCGGCCACCCGGACGGGCGCGCCCGGGCCCACTGAGGCCCATATCACATCCGCGGCCGGGTGGCCCTCACCCGGCGGACCGGCGTGGCGTGAGGGGGGCAAACCCCGCCCCCGGCCTGCCCGATGACGTCCGGGCGGGGGTCCCTCGATGCCCACGGACAGCCCGGTCGCCCCTACGTTCTGTGACCCGTATCACCGCTGGGTTGTGATCTGCGATTTAGGGACCAACGGCCCACGGGGATAACCTGCGGGACGGACATGCCGCGTCCACGGACACCGTGTACGCCTCCCTAGTGACAGCGCAGTCACGTTGCCCTTCGCGGCACGCCCACGCAGACAACGAACCGCGATCATCTAGAAAAGGGACGCGCGTGGACCTGTTCGAGTACCAGGCGAGGGACCTCTTCGCCAAGCACGGTGTACCGGTGCTGGCCGGTGAAGTCATCGACACGCCTGAGGCGGCGCGCGAGGCCACCGAGCGTCTTGGCGGCAAGTCGGTCGTCAAGGCCCAGGTGAAGGTCGGCGGCCGCGGCAAGGCCGGCGGCGTCAAGCTCGCCGCCACCCCGGACGAGGCCGTCGCCCGCGCGACGGACATCCTGGGCATGGACATCAAGGGCCACACGGTCCACAAGGTGATGATCGCGGAGACCGCTCCGGAGATCGTCGAGGAGTACTACGTCTCGTACCTCCTCGACCGCACCAACCGCACCTTCCTCGCCATCGCCTCCGTCGCCGGCGGCATGGACATCGAGCAGGTCGCCGAGGAGACCCCCGACAAGGTCGCCAAGGTCCCGGTGGACGCCAACAAGGGCGTCGACATCGAGAAGGCCCGCGAGATCGTCGCCGCGGCCCAGTTCCCGGCCGAGGTCGCCGAGAAGGTCGCCGACGTCCTGGTGACCCTGTGGAAGACCTTCGTCGCCGAGGACGCCCTCCTCGTCGAGGTCAACCCGCTGGCCAAGGTCGCCTCCGGCGACATCCTGGCCCTCGACGGCAAGGTCTCGCTCGACGAGAACGCCGACTTCCGCCAGCCGGAGCACGAGGCCCTGGAGGACAAGGCCGCGGCCAACCCGCTGGAGGCCGCCGCCAAGGCCAAGGGCCTCAACTACGTCAAGCTGGAGGGCGAGGTCGGCATCATCGGCAACGGCGCCGGCCTGGTCATGTCGACCCTGGACGTCGTCGCGTACGCCGGTGAGAACCACGGCGGCGTGAAGCCCGCCAACTTCCTCGACATCGGCGGCGGCGCCTCCGCCGAGGTCATGGCGAACGGCCTGGAGATCATCCTCGGCGACACGGACGTCAAGTCCGTGTTCGTCAACGTCTTCGGCGGCATCACCGCCTGTGACGAGGTCGCCAACGGCATCGTGCAGGCCCTGGAGCTCCTCGCCTCGAAGGGCGAAGAGGTCACCAAGCCGCTCGTCGTCCGCCTCGACGGCAACAACGCGGAGCTGGGTCGCAAGATCCTGTCGGACGCCAACCACCCGCTCGTGCAGCGCGTGGACACCATGGACGGCGCGGCCGACAAGGCCGCCGAGCTCGCGGCCGCGAAGTAAGGGAAGAGGGACAGAACAGCCATGGCTATCTTCCTCAACAAGGACAGCAAGGTCATCGTCCAGGGCATGACCGGTGCCACGGGCATGAAGCACACCAAGCTCATGCTGGGTGACGGCACCAACATCGTCGGCGGCGTGAACCCGCGCAAGGCTGGCACCAAGGTCGACTTCGACGGCACCGAGGTCCCCGTCTTCGGCTCCGTCGCCGAGGCCATGAAGGAGACCGGCGCCAACGTCTCGGTCCTCTTCGTGCCGCCGGCCTTCGCCAAGGCCGCCGTCGTCGAGGCGATCGACGCCGAGATCCCCCTCGCCGTCGTCATCACCGAGGGCATCGCCGTCCACGACTCCGCCGCGTTCTACGCGTACGCCGTGGAGAAGGGCAACAAGACCCGCCTCATCGGCCCGAACTGCCCCGGTCTCATCACCCCGGGCCAGTCCAACGCCGGCATCATCCCGGGCGACATCACGAAGCCGGGCCGCATCGGCCTGGTCTCGAAGTCCGGCACGCTGACGTACCAGATGATGTACGAGCTCCGTGACCTCGGCTTCTCGTCCGCCGTCGGCATCGGTGGCGACCCGGTCATCGGCACCACGCACATCGACGCCCTCGCGGCCTTCGAGGCGGACCCCGACACCGACCTGATCGTCATGATCGGCGAGATCGGCGGCGACGCCGAGGAGCGTGCGGCCGACTTCATCAAGGCCAACGTCACCAAGCCGGTCGTCGGCTACGTCGCGGGCTTCACCGCCCCCGAGGGCAAGACCATGGGCCACGCCGGCGCCATCGTCTCCGGCTCCTCCGGCACCGCCGCGGCGAAGAAGGAGGCCCTGGAGGCCGCCGGTGTGAAGGTCGGCAAGACCCCCACCGAGACCGCCAAGCTGGCGCGCGCCATCCTCGCGGGCTGAGGAACGGCACCGCACAGGCCGTAAGCACGTGGGCCCCGCCCCTCCGGGAGACCGGAGGGGCGGGGCCCACGTGCGTACCCGCCGGGGGAGTCCGCCCGCTACTCGGCGGTCGGGATCAGCCGCTCGGGACCCGGGTTCGGCTCGGAGCGCAGCCGGTCGCGCAGCTCCACGTCCTCCCGGCCGAGCTTCTGCGGCCCGCCGCGCACCGGCACGCCGTTGACGGTCTGGCCGGGCGCGACGTCCGGGATGTAGCGGGTCGGCGCCGTCGCCGCCGTCAGGGCCGTGACGCACACCAGGACCGCCGTCGCCCCGACCACCGCCCGGGTCAACCGCCGGGTCCGCCGCTCGCTGCCGCCGCGGACCGAGCGGGCCCCCGGCAGGGTCGCCGTCGGGGCCTCCGCGACCAGCGTGGCGAGCCGCCGCTGGATCGCCTCGGGCTCGGCCAGCTCCGGCACCCGCCGGCCGATCTCCGCGTGCGCGTACAGCAGCCGGTTCGCGGCGGCCGGGGTGCTCGCCTCCGTCTCGGCCGCCGTCTCGGGCAGATCGAGCCCGAGCCCGTCGTAGAGCAGGACGGTACGGCGGTACGGCGCCGGCAGATCGAGCAGCGCGCCGAGCAGCGCCCGCCGCCCGGCCTCGGTCGGCGGGGCGTCGGGATGCCGGTGGGCGCGGCGCAGCCGGTGCCAGGGGGAGAGGGCGTACTCGTACGCCGCCGCCCGCACCCAGCCGACCGGGTCGGCGTCCGTGGCCACCTCGGGCCAGTGCTCCCAGGCGTGCCGGAAGGCGTGCTCGACGGCCTCCCGGGAGAGCTGCCGGCGCCCGGTCAGCAGATACGCCTGGTGGACGAGGCCGGGGGCCGCGTACCCGTACAGCGCGTCGAAGGCCTCCTCGGGCGTGAGTCCGGGCACGGGCGCGACGGGCTCCTCCGGCGGCCGCACCTGCTCCGGTTTCCTGCGCTGGTCGGGCCGGGAGGGGGACTTCGGCGGCTTGGCGGCCCGCTTGACGGCGGCCTTGGGCCGTACGTGGGCGGGCGGGGGAGTGGGCGCGGGAGCCGGTTTCCCGGCGGCGCGGCCCGGGGTCTCCTTCGCAACGGTGTCCGAAACGATGTCCGAAACGGTGCCTGAAGCGGTCTCCGCGACGGCGTCCGGAACGGTGTCCGGGGTGGCGTCCGGAACGGTGTCCGGCGCGCCGCCGAGCAGCTTCGCGTACGCCTCGCGCTTGCGGCCGCGCGGGGCCGAGCGGCCGGTCTCCCAGGCCTTGACGGTGGCCTTCGTGACGCCCATCGCCTCGGCGACCTGCTCCTCGCTCAGGGCGAGCGCCTCGCGCAGCCGGCGCCGCTCCTTCGGTGTCGGCAGCGCGGTGGCGGTGGAGGGGGGCGCGGTGTCGCCGCCCCGGCTCGTCTGGCTCATCGGTGTCGACCTCCCGCAGAGCACCTCTGGGCGGAAAAGTACATAAACGTATCTTGAGCGACACAACGGATGTTTGCCTGTTACGCCGCGAAAGCGCGTGTCGTTGGCAGCATGGCCCCCGTGACCCACCTGACCGAGCACTCCCTGGTCCAGGGCGGGCGTTCCGCCGCGTTCGCCACCGCCTGCGTCCGCGGCGGGGTCGCCGCCGGACTCGGCGTCGGCGCGCTCGCGGTCCTGGTGATCGTGGCCTGGATCAGCTCGCCGTTCCCCGACAGCGGCGCCGGCGGCGCCCTCCACCTCGCCGCCGGGCTCTGGCTGCTCGCCCACGGCGTGGACCTGATCCGCACCGACACCCTCGGCGGACTCCCCGCGCCGCTGGGGATCGTGCCGCTGCTGCCGTCCCTGCTGCCGGTCTGGCTGCTCTACCGGACGGCCCGGTCCACCCTCGACCCCGCCGACGAGAACCGTCCGAGGCCCTCGCCGGCCGGCACGCTCGGCGCGGTGTCCGGGGGATATCTGCTGGTCGCGGCCGTGATCGTGGTCTACAGCGCGAGCGGCCCGCTCCCCGGCGACCTCGTCACCGCCGGCCTGTGGCTGCCCGGCGTCGTCCTCGGCGCGACCGGCGCGGGCGTCTGGACGGCACTGGGGCGGCCCCTGCCGGGCCGGGAGGAGACCGCCGCGGCGCTGCGCGGCGCGGCCACCGGACTGGTGACGCTGCTCGCGGGCGGCGCGGTCCTCGCCGGGACCGCGCTGGTCTGGCGCGCGGGCGCGGCGCGGGTCTCGTACGAGGGACTCGCGGGGGAGTGGTCCGGACGGGTGACGCTGGCGCTGCTCCTCCTCGCGCTGCTGCCGAACGCCGCCGTGTGGGCCGCCGCGTACGGGCTCGGCCCCGGCTTCGCCCTCGGCACGGGCGCGCTCGCGACCCCGCTCGGCCTCGTCGGCGACCCCGCCGTGCCGCCCTTCCCGCTCCTGGCGGCGCTGCCGCCGCAGGGGCCCGGCGGCTGGCCGCAGTGGGCGGCGGCGGCCGTGCCGCTGCTCGCGGCGGTGGCCCTCGGCCGCTCGGTGGGCCGCTCCACCGGCACCGGCCCCACCCGGGAGACGGCGCTCGCGGCGCTGGGCGCGGCCTGGGCGTCCGGGGCGGCGGTCGCCGTCCTCGCGGGCGCGGCCGGCGGCCCGCTGGGCTCGGGCCGGCTGCTCGCCTTCGGCCCGGTGTGGTGGCAGGCGGGGGCGGCGGCGGTGCTGTGGGGCGTCGCCGTCGGCCTGCCGACGGCGCTGACGGTACGGGCCTGGGGCCGCCGGGTACCCCGGCCGAAGCAGCCGAAGGAACCGAAGCCGCCGAAGCCGCCGAAGGCCTCGAAGCGGGCCGGGCAGGCCAAGGCCGCGACACCGGAACCGGCCCTGGCGGCCGCCACCGCGCCCGCCGCCGGCTTCCCCCGCGAGGGCGCCGCCGACGAGGACGAGGGCTACGTCCCGTACGACTACTTCCCCGCCTCCTGGGAGACGCCCCTCCCCGCGGAACCGCCCCCGCACACGGGACTGCCCCGGCACACGGGACTGCCCCTCCTTCCGGAACCGTCCCCGCGCACGGAACCGCCCCGGCCGTCGGGGACGACCGGGGCGGAGTGACCGGGAGAGGGGCCGGAAGAAACGGCCTAGTCGCGCACCCCGAACCCGTCCCGCAGCGGCTTGGGCAGCAGGTCGTTGCAGGCGACCGCGCCCGCGTGGGTGAGGGCGTCGTCCCGGCACTCGTAGAAGTCCTTGTAGACCAGCTGCATCGTGAAGCCGAAGCCCACGATCAGCAGGGCCACGGACGAGGCCACCAGGCCGCTGATCGCCGCCGTCCGCATCGAGCGGGCCGCGTTCGGGGCGCTCGGCGCCGCGGACGGCTGTCCCGAGGGCTGGGACGCGCCCTGTGATTCCGGCGACACCCGCGCCGCGGTCTCCGTCGCCGCCTTCGGCTTGGCCCGCAGCGAGCTGACCGCCCAGTACAGCGAGAGCGCGCCGAGCAGCAGGGCCAGCTCGGGGATGTCGAAGATCGCGAAGAAGAAGGCCCACATGCCGCCGAGGACCGCGTACCGCGCGCGCCGCTGCGCCGGGTCCGTGGGGTCCCAGCGCAGTCCGGGCCGCTCGGGTCCGGAGCCGCCCTGACCGCCCTGGCGGTCGGCCCCGCGCTCCGGACCGCGCCCGAAGCCGGCCGAGGAACGGCCCGGCTGGCGCGGGCTCCAGCGCCCGTCGGCGCCGCCCGTCACGGGCGACGAGGAGCCGGCGTCGTCGCCGTCCGAGCCGTCGGAGCCGCCCGAAGCGCCCGATCCGTCCGGGCCGCCGGAGCCTGCGGAACCGTCCGGCCGGCGCGGCTGCCACGGCTGGTCGGGAGTGCCCTCGGGCGGCGGGGCGAACGGGTTGTTGTCGTTCGTGGACTGGCGATCCGGCATCTGCTGGACGTCTTCCCTCTGTCGTCGTGACCGCTTCGCACCGGGCGGCGTGACCGGCGTCGGACCCTGACGCTACCCCCCTGCTCCGCCCCCGTCCCGTGGGGGCCGTCCGGTGTGCCGGTATCGTTGCTGACGGTCGAGCCATTCGTAGGGTTCCCCGTATCGACGGGCACGATTCGTTCGTAGGACCGCACAAACACCACGGAAAGAGTGACCCTGTGGCTGCCGCCCGCCTTGTCGTCCTGGTCTCCGGGTCCGGTACCAACCTCCAGGCCCTCCTCGACGGCATCGCCGCCGACCCCGAGGGCTACGGCGCGGAGATCGTCGCCGTCGGCGCCGACCGCGAGGCCATCGCCGGTCTGGAGCGGGCCGAGCGGGCCGGGATCCCCACCTTCGTGTGCCGGGTGAAGGACCACGCGAGCCGCGAGGAGTGGGACCTCGCCCTGGCCGAGGCCACCGCCGCGTACGCACCGGACCTCGTCGTCTCGGCCGGGTTCATGAAGATCCTCGGCAAGGAGTTCCTCGCCCGCTTCGGCGGCCGGGTCGTCAACACCCACCCGGCGCTCCTCCCCAGTTTTCCCGGTGCCCACGGGGTGCGTGACGCGCTCGCCCACGGCGTGAAGGTCACCGGGTGCACCGTCCACTTCGTCGACGACGGCGTCGACACCGGCCCGATCATCGCCCAGGGCGCGGTCGAGGTCCGGGACTCGGACGATGAAGCCGCTCTGCACGAGCGCATCAAGGAAGTCGAGCGCTCGCTGCTCGTCGACGTCGTGGGGCGTCTCGCCCGGCACGGCTACCGCATTGAGGGACGAAAGGTTCAGATCGGTGAACACGGACACCGTTAAGCCCATCCGCCGCGCGCTGGTCAGCGTCTACGACAAGACCGGTCTGGAGGAGCTGGCCCGCGGTCTGCACGAGGCCGGTGTCGAGCTCGTCTCCACCGGCTCCACCGCCGGGAAGATCGCCGCAGCCGGCGTCCCGGTCACCAAGGTCGAGGAGCTCACCGGCTTCCCCGAGTGCCTGGACGGCCGCGTCAAGACCCTGCACCCGCGCGTGCACGCCGGCATCCTCGCCGACCTGCGCCTGGAGTCGCACCGCGAGCAGCTCGCCGAGCTCGGCGTGGAGCCCTTCGACCTGGTCGTCGTGAACCTCTACCCGTTCCGCGAGACCGTCGCCTCCGGCGCCACCCCGGACGAGTGCGTCGAGCAGATCGACATCGGCGGCCCGTCGATGGTCCGCGCCGCCGCCAAGAACCACCCGTCGGTCGCCATCGTCACCAGCCCCGAGCGGTACGCGGACGTGCTCGCCGCCGTCCAGGCCGGCGGCTTCGACCTGACCGCCCGCAAGCGGCTCGCCGCCGAGGCCTTCCAGCACACCGCCGCGTACGACGTGGCCGTCGCCTCCTGGTTCGCCGACGACTACGCCGCCGCCGACGACTCGGGCTTCCCCGACTTCCTGGGCGCCACCTACGCGCGCAAGAACGTCCTGCGCTACGGCGAGAACCCGCACCAGGGCGCCGCGCTCTACGTCGACGGCACGGGCGGCCTCGCCGAGGCCGAGCAGCTGCACGGCAAGGAGATGTCGTACAACAACTACACGGACACCGACGCCGCGCGCCGGGCCGCGTACGACCACGCCGAGCCCTGCGTCGCGATCATCAAGCACGCCAACCCGTGCGGCATCGCGGTCGGCGCCGACGTCGCCGAGGCCCACCGCAAGGCCCACGCCTGCGACCCGCTGTCCGCCTTCGGCGGCGTCATCGCCGTCAACCGCCCGGTCTCCGTGGAGATGGCCGAGCAGGTCGCCGAGATCTTCACCGAGGTCATCGTCGCCCCGGCGTACGAGGACGGTGCCGTCGAGGTCCTCGCCAAGAAGAAGAACATCCGCGTGCTGCGCGCCGAGGGCGCCCCCAGCAACCCGGTCGAGGTCAAGCCCGTCGACGGCGGCGCCCTCCTCCAGGTCACCGACCGCCTCCAGGCCGAGGGCGACGACCCGGCGAACTGGACCCTGGCCACCGGCGACGCCCTCTCCGAGGCCGAGCTCGCCGAGCTCGCCTTCGCCTGGAAGGCCTGCCGCGCGGTCAAGTCCAACGCGATCCTCCTCGCCAAGGACGGCGCCTCCGTCGGCGTCGGCATGGGCCAGGTCAACCGCGTCGACTCCGCCAAGCTCGCCGTCGAGCGGGCCGGCGAGGAGCGCGCCCGCGGCGCGTACGCGGCCTCCGACGCCTTCTTCCCCTTCCCCGACGGCCTGGAGATCCTCACCGCGGCCGGCGTCAAGGCGGTCGTCCAGCCCGGCGGCTCGATGCGCGACGAGCTCGTCGTCGAGGCCGCGAAGAAGGCCGGCGTGACGATGTACTTCACCGGCACCCGCCACTTCTTCCACTGACGGGGCGCGGGCTCCGGGACCTTCCTCGTCAGGGGGTCCCGGAGCCCGTCTCTGGTCTAATGGTCAGGCCCCGGGCCGACCGGCAGTAGTGGAGACGTGGTGTTGGACGTACTGAGCAAGCCCACTGCGGACCCCTCCGACGAGCGGCCCGCCGACGGCCAGGACCCGGCACCCGTCCCGTACCTCCCGTACGCGCTCGTCGCCGTCCTCCTCACCGCCGCGTACTTCCTCTACTCCTGGGTGCAGTACGACCACTTCCGCACCCCTTCCTGGGACCTCGGCATCTTCGGGCAGGCCGTCCGCTCCTACGCCGAGTTCAGGGTCCCCGTCGCCGACATCAAGGGGCCCGGCTTCCCCATACTCGGCGACCACTTCAGCCCCGTGACGGCGCTCCTCGCCCCGCTCTACTGGCTCTGGCCCTCGCCGGTCTCGCTGCTCTTCGCGCAGGCCGCGCTCTTCGCCGGCTCCGCCGTGATCGTCGGCCGCACCGCCCAGCAGGTCCTCGGCAGCCGCGCCACCGGCATCGCCCTCACCGTCGCCTACGGCCTCTCCTGGGGCCTCCAGGAGGCGGTGAAGTCCGACTTCCACGAGATCGCCTTCGCCGTCCCGCTGCTCGCCCTCACCTGCCGGGCACTGCTCCTCGGCCGCTGGACCGCCGCCGTCGCCTGGTCGGCGCCGCTCGTCCTCGTCAAGGAGGACATGGGGCTGACCGTCGCCATGGTCGGCGTCGTCCTCGCCCTCAAGGGGCAGCGGAAGCTCGGCGCGGCCCTCGCCGCCTTCGGCACCGCCTTCTTCGCGCTGACCGTGCTCGTCCTCATCCCGACCGCCAGCAAGCTCGGCCAGTACGACTACTGGGCCAAGATCGAGAAGACCGGCGGCGGCGCGGAGACCTCCCTCGTCCAGATCGTCACGGACGCGCTGACCTCCGGCGAGCGCTGGGAGATGGTCCTCTACCTCCTCGCGATCACCGGTTTCCTCGCGCTGCGCTCCCCGCTGGTGCTGATCGCCCTGCCCACCCTCGGCTGGCGGTTCGTCTCCCAGGACGCCAACCACTGGGGCATGCACTGGCACTACAGCGCCGTCCTGATGCCGGTCGTCTTCCTGGCCCTGGTCGACGCCGTCCGCACGGTGCGCACCTCGCCGCGCCCCTGGCTCGCCGCGTACGGCAAGGTCGCCGTCGCCGCCGCCACGGCCGTCGGGCTCACCCTCGCCGCCGACCTGCCGCTGCGGGAGCTGCTGAAGCCGGAGACGTACGCCGCCGACGTCCGCGCCGAGCAGGCGCGCGCGGCCGTCGCGGCGGTCCCCGAGGGCGCCTCCGTCGAGGCGGACGTCCCGCTCCTCGCGCACCTCACCGCCGACCACACCGTCTACTGGGTGGGCACCGCGAAGGGCGCCACGCCCGACTACCTCGCGCTCGACCTGCGGGGCTGGTCCGGCCAGGCCTCGGACCCGGCGATGACGGCTTCGCAGTTGCACCCGGAGGCGGCGTACGAGATCGTCCACCGCTCGGACGGCTTCGCGGTGCTGAAGAAGAAGTAGCGGGTACGCCGAAGGGCCCGGCTCCTCGACGGGAGCCGGGCCCTTCGGCGTACCGCGCGGATCAGTAGCGCGGGCGGGAGAACCAGGCGGAGCCGCTGGAGACGGCGGGGGCGATCGTGATGATCACCGCGAACACCACCCAGATCAGCGGGAAGATCATCGCCGAGGCGAGGCCGGTGTCGAGGGCGGCGAAGAGGTACAGGGCGCCGACGACGGTGCCGAGCGCGCCGTACACGATGGTCGTGATCCGGATGCCCTGACCGCCGTTGCCGAACTTCACGCCGAGGGTGATCGACAGCGCGGCGAGGCCGAGGAAGATCAGCCCGACGACGATCAGGACGCCGGCGGCGGCGGAGGCGAGCGAGTCGAACGGGTTGTCCTCGCCGTACGTGGACGACAGGTCCGAGGCGTCGCTGGCGACGGCACCGCCGTACAGGGAGAACAGACCGATGAGGATCTGCACCGCCGAGATCAGGTACAGGAAGACGCGCGCCGTCGTCAGCAGGCCGGGCATGGACTGCGGCACCATGCCCGGGCCGCCGGGGTAGGCGCCGTACGGCGAGACGGGCGGGGCGGCCGGGTAGCCGTAGTTGCCCTGCTGCGGGACGCCCTGGGGGGCCTGCGGGTAGCCGTAGCCCGGCTGCTGGCCCTGCGGCGGCTGGCCGTAGGGGTTGTTCGGTTCGCCGAAGCTCATCGGGGCATTCCTCCGTGAATGTTCTCGTGCGGGGACGACGCGGCCCGCGCGGAGGAACTTTCACGGCCTGTGAGCGGACTCCCCCCGGCACTTTCCGCGGCACTGCGCTGGTCATCGTCTCCGTAGCTCCGACGTGTTGTCCAGTCGATACGCACCGGAGTTGTGCAAGTGCAACTCTTCGTTCCGGCCCGCCGGGCTTCCCCGGGAACCCCTGGCGGGAGCCGGGCGGGACCGAATTGGAACTCGGCGGGGGTCATCCGGGAGGATGTCCCCATGAGCGCCCAGATTCTCGATGGCAAGGCCACCGCGGCCGCGATCAAGTCCGAACTCGCCGTCCGCGTGGCGGCCCTCAAGGAGAAGGGCGTCACGCCCGGTCTCGGTACCGTCCTGGTCGGCGACGACCCGGCCAGCCAGAAGTACGTGGCCGGCAAGCACCGCGACTGCGCGCAGGTCGGCATCGCCTCCATCCAGCGCGAACTCCCCGCGTCCGCCACGCAGGAGGAGATCGAGGCGGTCGTCCGGGAGCTCAACGAGGACCCGGCGTGCACCGGTTACATCGTCCAGCTGCCGCTGCCGAAGGGCATCGACGAGAACCGCGTCCTGGAGCTGATGGACCCGGCGAAGGACGCCGACGGCCTGCACCCGACCAACCTCGGCCGGCTGGTGCTCAACGAGCCCGCCCCGCTGCCCTGCACGCCGAACGGCATCGTCACCCTGCTCCGCGCCCACGGCGTGGAGATCAACGGCGCCGAGGTCGTGGTCGTCGGCCGCGGCGTGACCATCGGCCGCCCGATGCCGCTCATCCTGACCCGCCGCTCCGAGAACGCCACCGTGACCCAGTGCCACACCGGCACCCGCGACCTCTCGGCGCACCTGCGGAACGCCGACATCATCGTGGCCGCCGCCGGCGTGCCGCACCTGATCAAGCCGGAGGACGTGAAGCCCGGCGCGGCCGTCCTCGACGTCGGCGTCTCGCGCAACGCCGAGGGCAAGATCCTCGGCGACGTCCACCCGGACGTCTCCGAGGTGGCCGGCTGGATCTCCCCGAACCCCGGCGGCGTGGGCCCGATGACCCGCGCGCAGCTGCTCGTGAACGTCGTCGAGGCCGCGGAGCGCGCGGCCGCGGCGCTCTGAGATGACCTCGGGGAGCCCGGCCGCCCCCGGGGGCCCTGACGGTCCGCGGGAGCTGCCGCGCGGCCGGGTGTCGAAGGTCCGCCGGGTGCGGGGCTCGCGCCGGCCGCCGACGGTCACCACCGACACGGCCCGCCCCGAGGGCGGCGGCCGGGCGGCGGGCGGCGACGCCCCGGCGCCGGCCCGTCAGTGGCCGCTGCTCCTCGTCCTGGGG